>CAXUMS010000132.1:0-14125 GCA_964252165.1 uncultured Armatimonadaceae bacterium | reverse complement strand
TGTCCACAGTGCGGACACAAAACAACTTCAGAAACCATGCCCTAAAGCATAACACAAAATCAACGGAAAGAAAACGATAACCTCTTTAACTTGTAGCACAAAAATTAAATAGCGTCAAATAGTGTTTTATATGACGGCTTCCCGTTTTTTAATAATATTAAGGGGCTTATGCTATATTTGTCCGAAGCAGACATCGGACGCGAGAACCGCGTCCGGTACGGAGGGCAAGTAGCGTTAAGCGCGCATTCGCAAAAAAGCCGTGCAGGAAGCCTTGCGGCTTTTTTGCTTGCTAACGCGAAATTTTATTAGCGGTTAATTTTATACTGCAATCCCATTTTTTGCGCCTCGTCTTGCGTAAGCCCCATTGCCAATGTGACGCGCACAATATTAGGCGTTTCTTGTGTGGCCTCGTAAGCGTCCATGATAATTTCCGAGCGCGTCTGCTGGGGTAAATCGGCCCATTCGTTCCAGATAACGTATAAGTGTAGGGGAGAGCGCATCGCGTCGAACTTGGCAGGAAGCTTTTCGGAACGGATGACTGGCCTATCCCCAAACAGGTCGTGGGGGGGGCCAACCGGCGACCATTCGTCCCGCAAACGCTGGGTTAGCGCTTCAATTTTCTCGGCATCTTTCCGCACAAAATATCCTGTCGGCATTTTTACTTCCTTAGTGCAACACGATTATTGAATAACCATTCTGCGGCATCCGCTACCTTTTGAGCCTGAGCCTGTGTCGCTCGATTTGGATGATACCGCATGTCCACCTTCCAGTTTGAATACAACACAGCGACATGCCTGACCAAATCCGCCCCTATTCCAGAAGGAAGCGCAAGGTTATCTTCTTGGCGCGTCGCTTGTAGAAGTTCGCTCCAAAACCGAAGGCTGTGGTAACTTTCATGGTCAATGCCAAGAGTAAGACGTACCCCCTCACTCCTTGCCGGAGCAAGCATTGCCACCACCGAATCGGTAGACCTGTTTCCGATATAAAGAAAATAAGCGACCTTCAAGGTCATTTCGGCAACGTAACCGAACAAATATATCGCCGCGTCCCATTCGCCCCTCGCCAGTAGTTCCTTTGCCGCCTTAAAACGGTCTTCCAATGCAAGTTCCAACAGTTGCGGTGTTTCGCCCTCTTGCTCCCATTCGACACGTAGCGACATTCTACTCTCCAGAAACGGGTTTCTAAAAACCGCCATGCATAACAAACTATTGTACAACAAACCACCAAATGAATCAGCACCCCGCAAATCCGCGTAGACCTTTCCGGGTGGCGCAAACGAAACGAGGCCCCGGACGCTAAAAAGCGTCCGGGGCCGTTTTCGTTCTCCTTCACCATCTCCTGCGCGGAATGCAACTTCTGTATCTTATATCGGTTGCAACAAGCGTGCCGAAGAGGGTAAGGACGGCGGGGCGATTCGCACATCGTCCGCGCCTGCCTCATCTATGACGTCGGCGCGGGCGATAAGCAGTTCGGCGAAATGCAGAATGCGGTTACGGCCCGCTTTTTTGGCCTGGTACAGCGCGCGGTCGGCCTCGTCCACCAGATGCGACGGGCGCGTCATCTGCACGCGCGTGGTCGCGACGCCCACGCTTATCGTGACCGGGCGAAGCGGCCATTCGTGCGCCTCAATGGACGCGCGTAGCGCTTCCGCCGCCGCGCGTCCGGCTTCGGCCCCGGTATTCGGCAGGAGCAGGGCGAACTCCTCGCCGCCGTACCGCGCGATGAACTCTTCCCCGGTGATGCACGTTTCGCGGAACAAGCGAGCCGCGATCCTCAGCGCTTCATCGCCCGCCAAATGCCCGAACGTGTCATTGTACGGCTTGAACCGGTCCACATCCACCAATAGCAACGTGAGCGGCACGCCGCCCGAGCGAAAGGACGCGACAAATTCGCGGTGCAACGCTTCCTGAAAACAGCGATGGTTCTTCAGGCCGGTCAAGCCATCCGTGGTCGCAACCGTTTCCAATCGGGCGTTCGCGGTTTCCAAACTCAGTTTTTGCCGCTCTAAACGAACGCTGTATTCGTGGATTTGCACGATGCGCTGGGCCACTTCGTCGTTGTAGCGTTTTTGCATGCTGATATCGCGCTGGGTCGCGACAAAATGGGTTGGCTTATTGTCCTCGCCCACAATCGGCGCGATACGCCATTCCACCTGGTACGGCTCGGCTCGCTTGTTGTAGTTTACGGTTTCGCCCGCGAACGTTTCGCCCATTATCAGGGCCGCCCGCATCTGCGCCACCAAAGCGCGGTCGGTTTTTGGGCCTTGAAAAATGCGCGGCGTTCGCCCCAAAATTTCCTCTTTGGCGTAGCCCGTCATGGTCAAAAACGCCGGGTTCGCATAGACGATATGCGGTCCGGGCTTATCCAATAACGCGTCCGTAATTAAGACTGCATCGCCGCTTTGATCGAGCGCGGCGCAGAGCAGGCCCGCGACGCTGGTCAGGTTCCCCTCGTTGTCAAAGCGCGCCGGATCCGGTAACGGGGCGGCGGACGTTTCCGGCTCCGCCGCGACGTTGTCCGCGACAACTACCGGCGAACCCGCGCCCTGCGCGGCGGCGGTTGCAAACGAGCCGGGCGAAACCGCCTGCGGCGGGTTTGCGGGGCGGGCGAACCAAAAGCCCTGCAACAAATCCACGCCCAGTTCCTGGCATAACGCCATTTGCTCGGGCGTTTCGATCCCTTCGGCGACCACGCGCGCCCCGGACGCCTGCGCGCCGGTGATAAGCGCGCTCATGCGCTCCCGCGCTTCCACGCTCAGCATCGCATCGCGCACAATATCGCGGTCGAGTTTGGCGAAATCCGGGCGCAGGGCGGTGACATACTGCATAGACGCGAACCCGGCCCCGAGATCGTCCACGGCGGTTCCCGCGCCTTTCATGCGGTAGTAGTCGAGAATGCGCTGAAGCCGCTTTATATCGGGGATGTTCTCGGTTTCCACCACCTCGAACACCAACTGTGACAGCGCAATCCCGCACTCCTCGGCGGTTTCCATCGTGGTCCGCAGGCAAATCTCGGGGTCGTAGATCGTGTTGGGCAAAAAATTGATAAAGATGCGCGCGTGTCCCAGATCAAGCGCGGCGGCGCACCGAATCGCTGCCTGACGCGCGACCTGATCTAAAACGTGCTGGAGATTGAGCCGCTCGCACGCCGCAATAATCTCCCCCGCCCCGACAAGCGCGCCGGTATCCGGATGAACCGCGCGAAGTAGGGCCTCGTAAGCGAAGATTTCGCCGGTTTGGGCGTCCACGATAGGCTGGAAGTGCGATAAAAGCGCGCCGGTTTCCAACGCGACCCGCACCCATTCGTCCTTGCCGTAATCAAGCAGGGCGGATAAGGGATTGGCATGTGAGAACGCTTCAAGGAGCCGCTCGCCCCAGCGCACATGCCCACCCAGAATGGCGGCCTGGACCGTATGGAAAAGGGGACGCGGCATACGCCGCTCGAAGATGCGCGCGAAATCCGCGACCGCGTGGGGGCGAACCGCAACCGTAACCGTTGACGCGCCGCGCCGATTAAAGGCAATGCCGTACTCTATCAGCGTGTGAATGACCAGCGCGAACGCGACCGGGTCGTCCGAGCCGAGCATCAGCGATGTTAGCGCATCGCCGGGCGTCGCCGCCCCGGACGACGCGCCCTCGTTGTTGGGACACCGGGTTAGCTGGCACCGTGCGCAGGTCCCGCCCACGGCGGGAATACACAATGAAGGTTTATCCGACATTCGACCGCTTCCGCCTTTTCTACATTGAGGCGCTTGTTCGACCCGCCCCCGCCGCCGTAGTCGCCGCGTTTCTGATACGCGGTCGAATTTCCGCAGGCGTTACGACCGTTGATCACTTTTTCTCTCAGAGGCTCAAACAGAACCGCGCCGATGTAACTCAACATGCCTTATCTTGAAGTGTTCCATAAGCGACACGTAATTTGATATACAATTTATGCTAAAACTGTCTTTTTACGATATTTATTGATAGCGTGTTACGAACTTGTGAGGTTGATTTGTGGTTGATGAACCGTAAGTCCTACCTCAGTGATGTTTCTGATGATGAATGAGCGTTTGTCTCGTCGTACCTGACATTGATGATCGAGGAAGCGGTCCAGAGAAAACGCCCGATTTGTGAGTTGTTCAGCGCGGTTCATTAAAGCGACTACGTAGTTCATAACACGCTTATAAGTAGGATGGAATTAGTAGATGACGAAGCGTGAAAGCAACCTTTTATTAACATCGTCTGGTATCGATACTCCGAATGTTCTCCCATCGGTTCGCACAAGAATTGATGGATACTCGTCCGCTGTCATCGTGACGACCGCCTCCCGGGAATATAAAGAGAAAAACAAGCACGCTATTACCGCTCGTGCCAGCCTGCTTGCGCTTGGGCTGGAACAGGTAAACTTTATCGACGTTGAGTTTGAGGAAGCCTCGGGACTCTTGCGCTATGATGTTATTTACATCGTTGGGGGTGATCCGTTCTATCTCATGCATCACTTAACTCGATCCGGCGCGGACAGAATCCTGCGAGAAATCAACGCGGCGGGCAGAGCCTTCGTTGTTGGAAGCAGTGCAGGGGCGGTCGTTCTCGGACCCGACCTGCGGATTGTGGAAGCGTTCGACCCCGATCTTGCCAGCGGTTACACAAACAGTAAGGGTGTGGGCCTCTTCCCGTTCACGATCTTGCCACACGCGAACCGATGGGAGGAGCGCTTGTCAAATCTCGAAGATAAACTTAAAACTTTTGCAGAGGACACAGGACTTCGGGTCGAGTTGATCCGCGACGGCGATGGAGCGTTCGTTGGGCTGGATGGAACTGTAGCAGTTGCCGCCGTCTGATACCTAATCGTTAAATTTTTCCTTTTTAAAGCGTGTTATGCGCTTTTGAGGAACCTCTGTCCTTGAAACAGTGCGAAGCAGGCGGCTACAAGCCGAATTTCCTCTTGTAATATCCTTTTACAAGGCGTTTGCTCATTGTAATAAAGTAGGAGATTATAGGGATGTCAGCAAGCAGTCTGATATATGTCGCCAGTGAATGACATATCTGCTGTCAAAAAGTTTATAACACGCTTTAGGCAACACGCAATAGTAAAAAAGCCCGGCTCGGTGGCCGGGCTTTTCCGTCCGTGTATCTCGTTCCTATCCGCCAAGCATCAGCGCGCCGCCTCAGCGCGGGACGAACGCAAGGCCGCTCCGCGAGCCGACCCACGCCCCGCCGTATGTTGCAAGCAACGCCTGGGCTTCCGCTCCGCCAGTCGCGGCGGGGGCAATGTTGCGCCATTGCTCGGTTAGCCGCCCTGAGTCGGGTTCCTCCCACACGCCGACCGGGGTCGCGGCAAGCGCCGCTTCTCCGCGAAACGCGAGGGCGCGAACCGCCCATTTATCCGCCCGGAACCGCGACACGAAACGATCCCCGTCGCGCTCCAGCAAGCCGCCCGTGTACGTTCCCGCAAGCAGGCGGCCTTTGGGCGACACGGCAAGCGCGGTGATCCAATCGTCGGTTAGGCCCTGCGCCTCGTGGAAAGCGGCGTACGCGTCGCCGTCTATGCAACGAATCAGGCCTTTGCGCTGGGTTCCCAGCCACACCGCGCCGTTCCCATCGGACGCAATCGCGGTCACGATTTCGTTTTGGAGTTCGGGCGCGCGAAAGTGTTGCCGCCACTCGTAGCCGTCCCATTCCGCCCACCCGCCCCACCCGCCGACCAGCAGGCGATGACGCGTTTTATCCACGAACACGCTGTAAACATCAGCGCGGCGAAGCGTCCCCTTCGGCCATGCAGGCGTCCATGTCGCCCCGTCGAACGCCCAGACCGTGTGATCGGCGCGCAGAACATATAAACGGTCGCCAAAAGCGGCAAGAGCGCGTCCCTGAGTGGCTTGCTTGTGGACGCGAACCAAACCGCGCTCCGCGATCTCCAAAACGCCCTGATCGAACGTGGTCGCGAATAGATGAGCCGCGCCGTTCGCCCCGCCGCCGCGATACGCGGCAAGCCCGTAGATGTCGCCGGACGGAAGCGCATTCGCGCCCGCGAGCGGCGTTGCGCAAACGCCCTTTTTACCCATCGAAACCACAAACGCGCCGTCGCGCCGCGTTCCTACCACGAGTTCGCCGGACGGCGAAAGCGCGAGCGCGGTGACGAACCGGCACGTATCCGATAGCGGCAAACGCGTCCAAACCGGCGCACGGTTTGGCGCGAGCGTCAAGTGGTACGCGCCGTCGCCGTACAGACCTGCGACAAACGCGCCGTTCTTCTGGGCAACGAGCGCGCTAACGTGGCTCGCCCGCGACGCGGCGGGAAGCGCGACGTTTTGCGGCTTTGCGTCGCGCCGAGGCGACCAGGCAAGGCCGGAGGCGGTCGCGGTTAAAACGCCGCCGTCTTTTCCCCGCGTGGTCGCCGTGACAATGGTTGCCGCACCGGGCTTCGCGACAATTTTATTCGCGTCGGTTGCGGCGGGAACCGGCGTCACCGCGCCGTTTTCTGTTGCGATCTCTTCCTCCCCGAGCGGAGACACGGTTCTAACGCACGCGCCGTCCGCCGCGACCGTGACCGCGCGAATATCGTTGCTCCGAAGGCCGCTCGCCGTGGTCCAAAGGCGCGGCGCGGCGTCGCTCGTCCATAGCGCGACGCCGCCCTCGGTCGCCGCCCAAATCGCGCCGCGCGGGCCGACCGCAAGCGCGCGAATGCAGTTTGTCGCCGTGTACAAAACCGCGCCGGGCGGATCGGGAGCGACGTAAACGGGCGTGACAGTAACCAGCGCGCGGCGCGCGGCGCACGCGGCGGCGGCGACGCTCGCAAGCGTGAGGCCAAATAGGGCAACTGTCACGGCGGCGGGCCGGAAAGAAAACGCGCCGCGCTCACGCACGTTCCTTTTTATGATAAGCCGTTTAGCGAACATCGAGTTCAACCGTTACCTCCGTGCTGTTGTGCGCGCCATCGAGCAGGATCAGCGTCACGCTTGTTGCGCCGGTCGCGAAATCGTCGGGAACGTGAACCTCGCCGATCCATTTCCCCTGCCCCGCATCCGTTAAGGCGACGCGCTCGCCCCACGGCGCGAGGGCGGTGGCGCGCTGAATATTCGCGCCCTGTACGGAAACCGGCGTCGCTTGCCCGCGCACGGCGGCGACAAGGGGGCGTTCAGCGGTGTCGGTTGCGACCGGGCCGGTCAAGCGGTTCTGGTAGACCAGCGTGAACTCGTTGCGCAAACCGTTCTTTTGGACCACGATAATCGTGACGCGGTACGGGCCTTCGGGCGTGCCAAACGGGAAATCGAACCGCGCCTCCCAAACCGCCTTATCCTCGTTCCAAAGGAGGTTTTTTATGTCGCCGTCCGGGAACAGCGCAACCACCTGGGAGGCGTCCTGCGGGGCGCGCACCGCGATATACGGGTCGCCGCCCCCGCCCCCGATGGTGTTCGTGTTGGTCTCGATCTTGCGGGCCGCGAGAACCTTGCGGTAATACTCCAACTCCTCTTTCGGAATGGCGAGCAGGGCGGTGAAATCGCTGACCACCATAAACCGCCGGGACAGAGCAATGATGTCGTTTTTGAAGTTGCGGCGTGTCGCGGTTTGCAAAACGGCGATGCGTTTATCCGCCCAAAGCGCGGCGGCGGGGTTGTCGCGCACGTTCTTCACACGGTTCGCGGAAAGCGTGATTGGGACCACGATACGCTCGCCGCTTGCGCCCCGGAGCGTGATGCGGAGCGGGCCGGGTTTGCGATACCGCCCGACAATATGTATATCGCCGTAAGGGTCCACATCGCCGAACCGGGTCGGAAGCGAAAGGCTTGTTAAACCGTCGCTCGCGAAACGCGCGCGCACATTCCGCAGGCGCCGAGGCGCCACTATGGTGACCGCGTAGTAGCCTTCCTGCGCTCCGACCATGCCGCTATACGCGCTTTTGACCACGCCGCTTGTTTCAAACGGAACCGTCAGCGCAAGGTTCTCATTGGGCGCGTACGTTTTCCGCAACGTCGCGAACCGGATTTTCTTCGCGCTCTCGATCTGGGCGTTTATAGCGAACGGTTTGTTGTTCCAACTTCCCAGATAGGGCGTCCCCTGCACAAGCGGCAACTCGAAGCGCAGGCCGGTTCGGGTGGTTTGCAGCATCTGCACCAGCGTAATATGAACCCGCAGATCGCGCTTGGGGGCGACCGGGAAGATTTGCGCGTGGTAGTTGGTCGCCGATGGGCGGTCCATAATTCCCGGGTCCCGCCCCCGGCTGGTAACGGCGGAATAGATTTTCCACGCCTCATCCTTGTCGTACATCACGCCCGGAATAAAACGCGCGCCGTAGTAATAGCCGAACTTGGTCAGCACGGTTCCCTTCGGCACCTCGAACGTCACCGCGGCCTCAATCGCTTTTGGGTTCTTGTTCTCGGCGACAAACTCCACGTCGGTGACCGCGACCGGCCCGGTGATCCGGGTTCGGCTTTTCATCGAGAGGAGCGGGAGTGGCGCGCCCGTATCACGGTTATGAAACTCGAAGTTGGTTTGATCGGGCGGCGCGGTCGGGGCTTTCGCGGGCGGCGCGGGCGCGGTTTTACCCGCGTTACCGGGTGGCTTGGGTCCTGCGGCGAGCGCGGGGCGCGAGAGGGCGGCGATGGGCGCGAGAACCAGCGCGGCGAGCAGGGATGGGGCGGGCAAACAACGGGCGTTCAGCATTACAAATCCTCTTTGACTACGTTTGTAATCTTATTCTACCCAAAGACTACGAAAATAGTCAAATGCCGAGAAATTTATTTTCGCCGCTTGCTCGCTGGTGATAATCCGCTTCTGGTATGCTTTAGGAAGCGATGCCGGAAACACACGAAGAACCGAACGAGAACGCGACCGCCCGGGCGCAAACCAGAGCGGGCGTCCGGTTGATCCCGCGCAAACTCACGACGGAAGAAGCCACTCTTTTGCACGAGGAGTTAAAATCCACGCCGAACATCCTGGGCTACACGGTTCGGGAACTGCTCCAATTTACCGATGTAATTGTCGCCGAGGTCGCCCCGAACGAAGAAGGCCGAGAGGACAGTTTCGTTTTCGCCGGGGCGTGCGTCAGCAAGGACCTTTTGTTCAACTGGACCGACATCGCCGTGCTGTACGTTCTTCCCGCCTTTCGTAGCAGGCGTATCGCAACGCAGTTGTACGAAGCCGCGTTCGCCCGCGCACGGGACCGCAAACGGCATATCTACACCCTGAGCCGCAGTCCGCAGATCATCGCCTTGATGGAGCGGCAAGGGATGAAGATGACCAAAGCGCCGTGGAACGCCCCGTTCGCCGTTCATTGGCACATGAACTGTCACATGACGAGCGTGTACCGGTGGCGCGAAGCGTCGCGCAAGTCCAAGATGCGCCGGGACGACGGGCAGTCGTTTGTTGGGGGAACCCGACGTGCGGAAAACAAACCGCCCCGCGGGTAAGGGTCACGGTCTCGGGCTTGCTCCGCGAAACGAGCCACGGGCGATTAGTTATCCGCTACGCACCGAAAGCCGCGATGCTCCATCGGCGTTGAAGGTCCTCCGTAGCCGCGCGCGGCGACACGGTAACTGCGACAATGACCGCCGCCGCAGAACCACGAACCGCCCCTCAGAACCTTGTTCAAGCCGGTAGGTTTTGCGGCGGCGGCGGAGGGTTTCGCGTACTCTTCCTCGACAAAGTCGTTTTCGCACCATTCCCACAGGTTGCCCGCCATATCGTACAAGCCGAAGCCGTTGGGCGCGTACTTACCCACGGGTCCCGCCTTTGCGTAACCGTCCTCGCTTCCGATAAGATTCGCCCGTGGCTGGCTTTTAGTCGGCTCCGCATCGCCCCACGGGTACCGCTTGCTTTGAAGCCCGCCCCGCGCGGCGTACTCCCATTCCGCTTCCGTGGGCAGTCGCTTGTTCGCCCAGCGCGCGTAGGCCCTTGCATCATTCCATGTCACCTGCGACGCCGGTTCGTCCGGGGCGGCGGCTTTGGCGGCGGGGCCGTCGGGGAACCGCCATGTCGCGCCTTTGACCGGGAAGAAGTCATCCCGAGCGGGGTCGAAGACCAGCGCCGCGCCCCGCCGCTCCGCGTCCGTGACATAGCGTGTCGCCGCCACGAACCGCTCGAACGCGCCGCAGGTCACCTCGGTTCGATCCATCCGAAACGGCGAAACCGTAACCCGGTGAACGGGCTTCTCGTACGATTCGCCATCCTCGGCCCCCATAAGGAACGCCCCGCCCGGAAGGGAAACCATCTCCTCGCCCGGCGCGGGCGAAGGCGGGGCGGGCGGCGACGCCACCGCAAAAGCCCCAACCAGCGCGGCAACGACTGTCAGATAGTTGAAGTAGGTCATGCTTGAAAACCGGCTTTGGACTGTTCGACAGATAAAACCGTAACATTCTCGTCCCGGTAGCTGTCGAGCGCGTCCCGGAGCCATTCCGACGCTTGTTCCCAATTCAGATACTCGCTGACGAAGCGGACTGAGGCATGGAACAAAAAACAGCCGGGTTTGCCTTCTAATGGACGGTGCTTACCGAAAATCATAACGTCCTGATCGTTGTAAAGCAAGTCCCCCGCCGCCATTGCCGCTTGTGCGACACGGTCGCAGAGCGGTTGCGTCGAGCGAAAAAGTTCCTCGCGCGAGTTTGCGTTCGCGCGCAATTCCATGACGACTTCCGCATAATATTGCGGCATATCCCATATGCGCTTCCGTTTCAACTCGTAGCGCGCGTTTCGTTCTTTAATTCGGGCAAGTTCCGCACGTTTGTCCGCGTAACTCGCTTTGTCGTTCATGCTGGCTACCCTCCATCACGAGGCGCAAGGAAATCACGATCCGAAAATCGCTCTGGATTGTTCCACCGACAAAACGGTAACGTTCTCATCCCGGTAGCCGTCGAGAGCCTCGCGGAGCCATTCCGACGCTTGCTCCCAGTTCAGATGCTCGCTAACGAAATGAACCGAGGCTTCAAAAAACACATAGCCGGAATCGCTTTCGGCGGCAACCTCATCCCCGAAGAAGCCGGGGTTTTGTTCGTCCGCCACCCACAACAAGTCCCCTGCCGCCATCGCCGCTTGTGCGACATAGCAGTGAAGCGTTTTGGTCAAATGCCAAGCATCACCACGAGACTCCGAACGTACCTCCATTATGATTAAAGCCATGTATTGCGGCATATCCCGCTGGCGTTCCCAAACCGCTCTTTGTCGCGCATTCTTTTCTCGAACAAGCGCAACTTCCGCTTTGGTAGGTTTGTTATTCATGGCGATAACCCGTTGGATTAGTCGTCCCCCTGATAACTGTCGCCAATGATGCCATGCCAGTTAAGTGTCAGCCAAGAGGAGACATTATAGGTCGTACCGAACTTGCGGCACGTGTACCGCCACCGGCGGTCGTAATGGTTACAAGCCTGCCACGGTGCTGCCGGTTGAAAGGTGCGGACGATTGTTTGATCACCCTGATCCGGCCCAGGCATTAACTCGTTCGCGCCGCACTCTTCGCAGAAGAATCGGTACTGCTGAATGCCTGTGTAGGAGCGGGTAAAATCATGTTCCGCATGGTCCCAGTGGTCAGGGTCAACGACCAGTGGCATGGGAATATGAAGGCCTGGCACAAGATGCTCGTCCCGTAGCCGCCCTTCACTAAGTGCAACGTGCCTGGTAGAGCCGGAGCCGCCATCTACAAAACCGTCAAGTGGGTTGCGGTATTGGGCGAAGAAAGGTGGGTCTACAGGAACAAAGTAGTTTTTGCCATCCGCATGGGTTTCATTAACCCCATCGCCAGAGTAGGTGATATATTCGTAGACAAACCCGTTCAGGTGTTCGAGGTTGCCGTCTGTTGACTTCCATCCATAACGTGCAATCAGGAGACCGACCCGTCCTGTCCAAGAGCCACGGGTCGGAGGATCGCCGGGGCCAGGCGGAGTACCGGCCCATTCAAACCCATAGGGGTGGGCGTGGACGCCGACGGTGTAGTCGCCGCGCACCATAAGGGTCGTGTCGTACATGTTGGGAATTGGAGAAAGGGCGGATGCCCTCAGGCTTCGAGTTGCTCATGTCACACGCGCCTCATTCATGGCAACGGCCACGGCCCCAAACTGTCTTCAATAAATCCAAGACGCTCACTTAGGATTAGCCAAGACGATATATTGTAGGTCGGGTCAATCTTCTGCAAGGTGTAACGCCAGCGCCGGTCGCCCAATAGTTTAACATTTTGCATAACCTCCCGAGCAGGCTTGGTCTGCAAGAAACGTATTCGGTTATTTGTTTAAAGCGCAACGAAAGCCGGTGTTGTTTGTGGCCCCCAACGCATCCTGTCGCCCGCGCGCCGCGACCCGATAGCCCTGACAGTAGTTTTCGCTACACATCCACGACCCGCCGCGAACGCTGTGCTGATAGGTCGTTTCCGTTGGGGTTGGGCCGATGGGATTTGCGGCGGGGCTGTTCTTGTAATAATCCACGCCCCACCAGTCCGCGCACCACTGCCAAACATTCCCCGCCATATCGTAAAGACCATAGCCGTTCGGCGGGAACTTGCCCACCGGGGCGCGGCCCTTGTAACCGTCCTCGCCCGTGTTCTTGGCGGGAAACTCGCCCTGCCAGTAGTTACCAATGAACTTCCCATTGACTTTGAGCGCGCTACCGCAACAGTATTTTGCGTTCTTCAAACCGCCGCGCGCGGCGTATTCCCATTCCGCCTCGGTTGGCAAACGCTTCCCCGCCCACGTTGCATACGCGGTCGCGTCGTTCCAGGAAACCTGCGTCACCGGCTCGTTTGGACTTGCCGGGGGCTTATCTGCGCCGTCGGGATGTTTCCAATCCGCCCCGTCCGCCCGGCCCCACTTGCTTGTTTCCATGAGGAAGACGGACGACCAGCCGCGTTTCTCCGCATCCGTTTTGTAGCCGGTCGCCGCCGCGAACCGCTTGAACTCGGCGACCGTCACATCGCGCTTGTCCATCCAGAAGGCTTTGAGGGCTACTTCATGGACGGGTTTCTCCGTGGTTTTCCCGTCCTCCGTCCCCATAGAAAATTTACCCTGCGGCACAAGCGCCATACCCTCGTGAACCTTAGCGGGTTTCAATTGTTCAGCCGCTATTGTTGGTTCTTCCACATTCCGGGTGTAAGCAACGGGAACACAGCACAAAAAAACGGTTGTAAGACACATAGAGAGTGCAATACCGATTGGCACATGACGATTTCTCTGCATTGATTACACTCCTCAACTACCCAAAATAGGCGCTTTTTTCGAAATATCAACAAACTGCACGGCTTCGTCAAACCTTGACGTCACAATAGCAAGCAACCATACAGGAGGGTCCTCATCCATAGGATTGTCATCATCAAACATAATTGCGACACTCACTTTGTGATCATTTGCCTTATCCAGTAACAAATCGTCAGTATGCATAAACCTTACTCTTCTGCCTACTCCTGGTCGAAAATCAGCGGGGTTGACCATTGCCGGAAGGGGCTGGTCTACCAACGGACGCAACGAAGCGTTCAACTTTGCTCGGGCTTTCTGTTCTGAAACGGCATTCATGATAAAGTTAACGCGTACCCACGACCCACCATAGTTCATCCTTGCTCGCGCTTCTTGTTCCGAAGGGGCATTTACAACAAAATCAACGCGGAAAACAGAAATACAGATTTCCATTTGAAGGGTTGTCCTGAGCAGGCAATAAAGTAATTCAACTAAGGTCCGCCCATAGTTGGAGATTTTTTAGATATATCAACGAAACGTATGGATGGATCAAACTGTGATGTCGCAATCTCAAGTAGCCAGGAAGGCGCGTTTTCATCTTCCGGCGTCTCATCATCGAACATAATGGTTACACGCACTGTATGCTCGTCTGTCCTGCTCATGGGTTGGAAGTTCATAGTCATTAATCTCCTTCCTATACCCAGGCGAGAGTCAAAAGATTTATTTATTATGTCCATGCAAGAAGATTTATGAGCGACAGGCTTGTTTATCAAGGGACGTAAGGATTGGTTTAGTTTTGTACGCGCTTCCTGCTCTGATATAGTATGCACGATAAAGGTAACGCTAACGACGGATGCATGACGGTTCATCATTCAGGTTAGTTTTTTCCTTCTTTAAAATTTTGCGTGTGAGCGACGACAACACTATGTAAAATTGCGGGTCGTGGTTTTCTTTATGTTGTTAGGTTTGTTATCGTTGTTTAAGTTCGGGCAT
>CAXUMS010000131.1:8569-14213 GCA_964252165.1 uncultured Armatimonadaceae bacterium | reverse complement strand
GGCTTTGAGCGGGAGCCGCGCGGCTTGAGCGATTTAGACATCCGCTAAGTAGACGGCGTCGCCAAGACAAGCATCAACTATCGTCGGTGAAGCGGTACTCTTCCCAGTAGACGTAGCCTTCTTCCACCATTTTCTTGATGCGGCGTTGTTTTTCCGAGAGTTTGGACGTGTTCGCTTTGAACTCCACCAGGATGACGCAATCGTCCTCGAACTGAACGCCGTCAATGGGCGAGCCGAGAAAGCGGAAGTTTTGCGGGTCATAGGGGTAGCGGCCTGACAGCGGGAACCACTGGTCTGTACCAAAACCACACCTTACTGAAGTCCCTGAATAGGAAGAGCGGCAACTCCTCGACGTAGATTATCCAGCATTGCAACGTACTCGGGTTCCGTTAGCAGGACGGTCTGCTCATTCATATCGATAGGCTTGGTCGGATCGTCCTCGAACGAATGAATCAGGAGGTGGCAGTGCAGGTGGGGACACAGATGACCAAATACGCAGTAGTTAATCTTGGTCGGCTGGTAAATACCGTCCAGCGCTTTTGCCACCCGCGCTACGTCGCCCCAAAAGCCCGCAAGTTCGTCGTTGGTAAGCTCGAACAGTTCGCAGGCGTGTCGTTTTAGAGCCACAATGGTCCAACCGCGCATCCATTGATTGCGCGGCAATCGGACGTAGCTAAATGGCAACTCAGTCACCAAGAAACTAAAAGGGTTTACGTCCAGGTGGATGTCCTGACACATCGGACAATTCTCACCGCTCTTGAGTTTTGCCCACTCTTCGGGCAGTTTCCAGCGCATCAGTCTATCCTCCCCATGTGTACCCTGTCTACATTGGCTTGATTACCCGATTACTACAAGCGATTACTTTTCTGCTTCCGTAAAGTGAAATTCTTCCCAGTAGACATGACCTTCCTCTACCAGTTTTTTGATCCGTCGCTGTTTCTCCGACAGGCGGCTCTTATTTGCCTTGAACTCAACAAAGATGATGCTATCCTCATTGAATTGCACACCATCGACAGGACTACCGAGGAAACGAAAATCTTGCGGGTTGTAAGGGTACCTTTTTAACAGGGGGAACCACTGCTCCGAGATATTGCCATAGGTCGTGGACAAGCTTTTCTGCCGTGATTTTTCTTGTTCCACCTGCTCCGCGAGGCGGCCCACCTGCCGCTTGAAGTGCGCCATCAAAGCGAACAGGAGGACGCACAAGCCGCCTAAAACAAAAATAATCGTTCGCTCGGGCGGCATTGTAGCGGTCGCCTAATTGTCGCCTGCGGCGGGGTCGTCGGTTGCGCCGCCGTACGTGAACACGCGGCGGCGGCCCGGCGGCGGCGGGGTTTCGCAGAGTTTCGGGACGAAATAGGTGCGCGCCCACTCGGTATCGCGGCGATCCGCCGCGCCCTGTTCGGCCCGGTCCGCAATCGCGTCGGCTTGGGCGTTGTCCAAACCCGCCTGCTTCAACTGTTGGCGCGTGATGCCCAAATCTTCCAGGATGGGCAAACGCACCTTTTGCAAATACTGGCGCGGGCCGTAGATCCCGGCGGCGTCCACGCGCGCCGACAGTTCATCCCAGCCGGGAATGAGTGACTGCGCGGGCATGGCGAAATGATCGAACACGAACTTCAAATCCTTCACCGTGTCGTCGGGTTCGAGTTCCAGATACGCCTTGACGCCCTTGCGGAAAAAGTTGTAGTGCGCGGATTCATCAGCGGCGACCCACCGAAGCAGACCCGCAAGCGCGCCGTCGTTTTCTTCTTTGGCGCGGCGGCGCAGGTTGGTGTAGTTGATCCCGGTCGCGAGTTCCTGGATCATCGTGTAGATAATCATCTGGCGCGGATGGTCAAACGGCAAATCCCATTCCGCCCCTAAAATGGTGCGCTCGAAATCGGCGATCTGTTCCGGCGTACGCTTGCCCGACTGCAAAAGCCATTTTTCCAGCACCATGCTGTGCTTGGATTCCTCGTAGCCCCAGTTGGCGTGGAACCACGCCCGCCCGCGCGAGCGGCGAATGAGCAACATCATTTTCGAGGTGTAATCGGGCAGAAACAGTTCAACGGCGGAGAAAAACTGCACGATGTCGGCGGACAGGTCGGACGATTCGGGGTTGACCTGATACCACGGCACGTCCCAGTCAATGCTCCACCGGCGTTTGGCCTCGGCGTTTTTGAAAAACTTGAGGTAGCTCTCGAAGAAGAAATCCTCCATCTGAGCGGTTGTGGAATGTGGCATAACAATTCGCTTCCGCGCCGCATTTTTAATAACCGGCGCGGTTTCTCTTTTTCTATTCGTCTTCCGGCGCTTTGCGCGACACAACGTAATCGAGCGTCATGGTTCGCCCGGCGAAAATCCGGTGGCATATTTTGAGGTACGTAAGGAACCGCTTGAAATACTCCGCGCCCACCAGGGCTTCGAGTTCCGCCCGGTTTTGTCCCATGTTGGAAATCCAGTGGGCCATTGTTTTTTGGTACTGCGGCAAGCCCATCTGATGGATCGTCTGCACCTCGAAACCCGCGTTATTCGATAATGCCAACTCCTCGGCGAGCGGGCGGTAGTTGCCGGTCGAGCCGTAGATCTCGTTGATCAGCGACAAACCGCGCGTCATCTTGGCGTAACGCCCGTGGGTGAAGTGCAACTCTTTGTTGACCATAAGGCCGCCCGGCTTCAAAAGCGAATAACATTTTCGCGAAAAACCGCCCAAATCGTTGAAGTGGACAATCACCTCGTCGGTGCAGATCGCATCGAACGGGCGATCATCCTCGTATTCTTCCCAGTGGGACTCGACGATGGTGGCGTTCGCGCCTTCACGGGCGATCCGCGCTTCCGCCGCCGCTTTCTGCGATGGCGACAGGGTCAAACCGACGCCTTCGACATCGTATTTTTTGCACAGGTACGTGAGCGGCCCGCCCCAGCCGCACCCGACATCGAGGATACGCTGGCCCGGTTTTAGCTCCATCAGTTGGGCCGTCAAATCGAGTTTCGCTTCCTGCGAATCCGTGTCGGTTTCGGTTCGCTCGTTCCAGATATTACACGAGTACACGTTCCACTTGCCGCCGGTTACGGCGTAGAAGAACTCCACCGGCTGCTCGTAATGAACATTGGTGCGCTCCTTGTCCTCGGCGGGCGAATACGACTGGTAGAATTCCTGCTCAGGAGCGAAAACTGCTTTGGGTTCGGTTTGGGACGGCATAATAAGAGATTTATCCTAAAATTCGTTTCGTCTAACGTGGATGGGACGCTATGTTCCCTGCCAGCGCCGGTACAGCGCGTCGAAATCATAGCCTGCGGGCCAGCGGTCGCGGTTCGCCTGCTCGAACGCGGACTTCCAGCGGTTGTGCAGCCACAGCCACTGGTCCGGGTACGCCCGCACCACGCCTTCCAGGGCGGCGTTGATGGCGAGGGTCACACGCTCCACATCGGCGTCGCGGTCACGGGTTTTCTCGGGCGGTACGGGCGGCAGAAAAAGCATCCTATAGCGGTCGGACGGCTCGCGCAAACAAAACGCGGGCAGCATTAGCGAGTCCGTATGAAGCGCGACTTTGGCCGGGCCGGTGACGGTTCCCGCCGGAACGCCGAAGAACGGGGTGAAAATGTCGCCGCTGTTCTGGTCTACGCCCAGGGTGACCACGCCGCCTTTTTTGAGACAGCCCAGCAAATCGCGCGCGGACGTTCCCTTGCTCAACATAACATTGCCGCCATACTCGCGCATTCGGCGCGCATAGTCCGCAAGGGCCGGATCGGTCGGGTCGCGCGCGACAGCCGTGGACGGAACGCCCTTATACGCCATCCAGCGGCCCAGCAACTCGAAGTTGCCGATATGCCCGGTGACAACCACAAAACCGCGCCCGGTCGCCCGCGCCGCTTCCAAATGCTCCCAGCCATCCACGGTTTCCACGAGCGCGCCGAGTTCCCCATCGGACAGCGACGGAACGCGCAAGAAATCCACCGTGGTTTTGCCGTACTGCACAAACACGCGGCGAATCAGGGCGTCGCGGTCCGCTTTTGTCATCACATCGCCATAGGCCAAACGCAAATTGCGGTCCGCGTAAAAGCGTTGCTTGCGCGCGACCGCGTAGCCGAGCCTCCCCAACCGCTCGCCAAAGCGCATCGCGGCGGGGCGCGACATCCGCTGGGTTATACCGGTTACGCCGATCAGCGCGCCAAGCGCGGCGCGCTGGGTGATACGGGTCGCGATTTGCCTTCTCGGCGCGGGAACCGCTGGCCCCGCAACGGGCGGCGGAGGGACTTGGCGGCGGGTCGGGGTACTGGTAGAGGTCATGGGAAAAAGAACCGGGAGGTTAGGCAAGTAGCGCGGTTGCGATACGCACCAAAGCGGGACGTTTTTCACACCGAAAACAGGCGCAGTTAGAAAAATCTATTCTTGTAGTATACAGCATGAACAACGCGCGAAAGCGGATAAACCGTCTTGTTCGATCGACCCTTTCGCGCCGCTCTGCATACCAATTGAGGATAAAAACAGCGAATAAACGGCCTTTCACCCACCCCGCCACGGTTTCGTATAGAGCGAACGGGAACTCCCTTTATCACGATTTCTCGCGTTTCCGCCGATATGCTATAATGAAAACGGTATTGGTGGGAGGGTCCGCATGGTCTCAGGCTCGATGGGCGGCGAAATAGCCCCGCGCCCCGCGCTCGGTCAATTCGTCAAGTTTTGTATCGTGGGCGGTTCATCGTTCGCGATCGACAGCGCGCTTTTGTTCCTCCTGCACAAGGGCTTCGGCGTACCGCTCGCGCCTGCGGAAACCATCGCGTTCTTTATCGCGGTCGGCAACGGTTTCTACTGGAACCGAAAATGGACGTTCAAGGACCGTGCGGGGGACGCGAAATCGCAGTACCCGAAGTTCCTCGCGACCAACCTTGTCGGCTGGGCGCTAAACCTGACGATTATGACGGCGATCTTGATTGCCGCGTCGCGTATCGGCTGGATCGGCGTTCGCGAGTCCGCGATGGAGACGATTCGCATTATCGCAATGGGACAGGGCAAGGATGTTTTCCCCTCGTGGGCGATTTTTCTCGCCAAGTGCGTCGCGACCGTGTTTGTCACCGCGTGGAACTTTACCGCATCGCGTTTGTGGACCTTTCGCCCCGCGCCGGTTGAAACGCGCGCGCCCTCGCCACCGTAAACTCGTTTTCCTAAGCCGTATTGACGCCAAACGCGCCGTGCTTTCTGCGACGGCGTAAGCGAAGAACGGCGCTGTTCCCCTTTTGTGGGAGGTTTTATTTGTCGAAAGAAATTATCGTCAATGCGGACGCGCGCGAAACGCGCATCGCGGTCCGCGAGGACGGGCAGTTGGTTGAACTGCATATCGAGCGCGAAGAGCGCGTCGTTGGAAGCATTTACAAAGGTCGCGTGGACAACGTTCTGCCCGGCATGGACGCCGCGTTCGTGGATATCGGTCTGGAGCGCAACGCGTTCTTGTACGCGGGCGACATCATCGCGGGCGGCGACGATGACACCGAAACCGAAGGTGGCGGTGGAAATACGGACCGTCGCGGACGGCGTCCGCGCCCGCAGAATATCAACATTCGCGAGATGGTCAAGCGCGGTCAGGAAACCGAACTCCTTGTAGGCGCGTATGATCGCGTTGACATGGGCGGGATCGCGGATGAACTCGTCCTCGGTGAACTC
>CAXUMS010000131.1:0-8559 GCA_964252165.1 uncultured Armatimonadaceae bacterium | reverse complement strand
AGATGCTTGCCCGCCGGGTCCACCACGCTGCGCAGCGCGGTCAGGAAACCCTGGTCCAGGTCGTGAAGGGGCCGCGCGGCTCCAAAGGCTCGCGCGTTTCCACTCGCATCTCACTTCCCGGTCGGTATCTCGTGTTCATGCCGGACGAGGCCAGTACCGGCGTTTCGCGCAAGATTGACGACCCGAAAGAACGCGACCGCTTGAAGCGGATCGTGGACAGCGTTCGCAAGCCCGGCTACGGTTTAATCGTTCGCACCGAAGCCGAGGATAAGTCGGAGCGCGAACTGCGGCAGGATCTGGAGTTTTTGGAGCGAACGTGGGCCGAGATCAAAACCAAAGCCGCGACCACGCCCGCCCCGAATTTGGTCTACGCCGACCTGACCCTTCTTTTCCGCATTCTGCGCGATGCGTTCGGGCAGGACGTGGACAAGTTAATTTTGGACTCCGCGACCGATTACCGACGCGCCCATGAACTCCTGGACTTCTTCGGACCGGGCCTGAAAGACCGTGTCGTCTTGCACGACGGCGAAAAGCCGATCTTCGAGCAGTATGGCGTCGAACAGGATATCGAGCGGCTTTTGAAGCGGCGCGTTTGGCTGAAATCCGGCGGCTATCTCATCATTGACCAGGCCGAAGCCCTTGTCGCGATTGATGTCAACAGCGGCAAATTCACCGGCAACACGTCGGGCCTTGCCGACACGATTGTGCAAACCAACCTGGAAGCGGTGTCGGAGATCGCCCGGCAACTGCGGTTGCGCGATTTGGGCGGCATTATCGTGCTGGACCTGATTGACATGAACGGCGCGAACGACCGCAAAAAGGTCGAGCAGGCGTTCGAGAACGCGCTCAAGAAAGACAAGTCGCGCTGCAAGATCAACCACTTATCGAATTTGGGCTTGATCGAGATGACGCGCAAGCGGACCGGCGAAACCGTCAACGAGCAGATGGACGATCCCTGCCCGTACTGCAACGGGTCCGGCAAACTCTCGTCGGTCGAGTCGGTTGCCATCAACGCCGCCCGCGATCTGCGCCGCCTGGCCCGCGCCCAACCCTCGGAAGCGTTCACGGTCAACTGCAACCCGCAGGTCGCCGCGTACCTTGTCGGCGAGAACGGCGAGGAAATTGAGGCTTTGGAACACGAGGTTCAGAGAGGCTTGTACGTGCGCGTTTCCGAAGATCTGCACCAGGAAAAATACGAAATCGCGCCGGGCAAGATGGACGAGTTGGATCGTCGCAAACTGAACTACCGCAAGGGTCAGGTGGTGGATGTGCAGGTGACGCGCAACCCGCTACTCGCTCCGCCGACCGCCTGCGGCTTCACGGACGACGGCTACTTGGTCGAGATCCCGCAAGGGGCGAAGTATATCGGGCAGGGCGTTCGCGTCCGCCTGACGCGTATCGGCCGCTCGCTCGCGCAGGGCGAACCCGTGGTGCGCGGCGGCGGTAGCCCCGCCCCGACTCCCGCCCCAGCGCCCGCCGAACCGGTGCGTATTCCGGGCGGCGAGCCGACATCGGAAGGCCGCGCGTCCGGCGGCGAGGGTAGCGGCGGCGGCAACCGCAACCGGCGCGACCGCAACCGACGCGGCGGCAAACCCGACCGCCAGCCGCAACCGGCGTAAGTTATTTCCCGCCGCCACTGTAACGTTAAAGCGGAAGAACAAGCCGTTTGCGCTTGTTCTTCCGCTTCGTGACGTGTTTATTTCGGTCTCCGTTGCATGTTCAAGCCAATCTCTAAACGCCAATGTGGGATGATGCGAAAATCATGGAAGACGAGTACCCAAATTCTTCGTTAGAGGCGGTAATCAATGCGGTATGCACGCGGCCTCACATGGCTACTCATGACGGACGATTTGAAAGTATCGGCAACTTCATAAACGGTTTTGTGTGCGGTAAAGGACCTACCGCACACAAAACGCTCGACGGCTTCCACGCCTGGCTACAGATGTGGCTGGCGGAGACGGGCTTTCCGAAATCAGAGATTCCCCGCAACTACGTTTGGCAATGGTACATAAAACAGGCGTTCCCCGAGGATGCGGACGCGATTAAAAATTTGCCGCTTCTTTTCAAGGAGTATCTTCGCCAGTCTGGTGATGCCAAGTCGGTCACGTCTGATTAAGCCGTTTGGTTGGTTCCGAGGAGATAAATCTCCTCGCTACGTGGCGCTTCGCGCCGGTCGTCCTACGGACGGAATGGTCGAAGAGTTCAATATCAAACGTGATTGGCTTGTTGCATAGGTTGACCCCGCCACGTACCGCATTGCTTGTCAATAACTTCCTACACGACGTCCGTAGGACGCCCGGCGCGCTTCGCGCCACGTAGCGAGGAGATTTATCTCCTCGGAACCAACTGGTTCCACCTGTATCCGCCACGCCGATTTCCAAATTTTTGAACTGAGGTTTTTCCTATAGTGCGTTTTCGTCCCTTCGCTTGTTCCCTTCTCGTCGCTCTTCCCGTTTCCTCTTCCCTTCCGCTCTTCGCCCAAACGTCCCCTGCGACCACGCCGCTTCGCAAAGCCAACTACGACCTTGCGGCCAAGTGGACGGGGCGACGCGTGGGTAAGCGGATTTTCGATACCTCGGTGACGCCGCACTGGCTCGATGGCGGCGACCGGTTCTGGTACGCGTATGAAACCAGCGAGGGACGCCGTTACTGGCTCGTGGACTGCCGCGCCAAAACCCGGAAGCCGCTTTTCGATAGCGCGAAGATGGCGGCGATGTTGACCCGTATCACGCTGAACCCGTACGACGCCCCGCATTTGCCTATTCGCGCCATCAAGGTGGTGAAAAAAGGACAGGGAATCGCGCTTCAGTTCGAGTTGGATCTGGCGAAGGACGCCTACGTTCGTATCGGCGAAGAGTTCAAAACGGTTCAGGAGGTCGGCGGTAGCGGGGATGAGTCGGTGAAGTCCAACGACATGACCGACAAGAGCAAGGAAAAACAAACCGACAAGCAACTCGACAAAACCGTTGAGCAACAAAAAACGGATGGTAAGACCGACGTTAAAACGGACACCAAGACGACAACGACGGATGTGAAAACCGACATTAAAACAGGTACGCAGACCACTACCACCGGCGACAAGCAAAAACAAGACGTCAAAGACGTTAAGCAAGACGTCAAGAAGGACGACGGGAAAACCGTCACCCAAACCGGAACGCAGGCGGCGCAGAAGGCCAAAGCCGACGCGGACGCCGGACCGTCGCGAACGCTTTTCTTTGAGTATGACCTTGCGACCGAGCAGTTGACGCTTTTGCAGGGCTTCAAAGCCCCGCCCAAAAAGATGACGTGGGCGAGTTTGTCGCCGGACGAGCGCACCGTTATCTTTGCGCGCGGGAACAATTTGTTTATGATGGACGGTTTCAACTACGCCAAAGCGCAGAAGAAAGCCGATGATAAAACCATCAAGGAAACCCAGCTCACCACCGACGGCGAGGAGCATTATGGGTATGCGCGCACGCTGAAAGACGACCAGAAGAAAACGTACCAGACGCAGGAAAAGGACCGCAAGGATTACCGCGTTCCCGCGATTGGCGTCAACTGGTCGAAGGACTCCAAGAAGTTCACGGTCGAGCGCGACGACGAGCGCAAGGTCGGCGATTTGTGGGTGATTAACTCGCTGTCACTTCCCCGCCCCACGCTGGAAACGTACCGCTACGGGATGCCGGGCGAGGAAAATCAGCCGCAAACCGAGATTCTGGTTTTCGATGTGGCGACCAAAAAAATCGTCAAGATAAAAGCCGACAAGTTCAAGGACCAGACGGTTTCGGTGGAGTCCGACCGCGTTTTGGCTCGTGACCGCGAGGCCGACAAGGTGGTGGACAAGTGGCTCGGCGACACATCGGACAAGTTCTATTTCACCCGCTCGTCGCGCGACCGACATAAGGTGGATGTGTGCGTCGCCGACACCGCGACCGGGGCCGTCAAGGTTCTAATCGAAGAGCGACTCAACACGTATATTGACACCAAGCCGTTGCAGCTCATCACGGGCGCGAACGGCGCAGAGCAGATGCTGTTCTGGTCCGAGCGCGACGGCTGGGGACATTACTACCTGTACGACATTGCGACCGGCAAACTCGTTCGTCAGGTGACATCGGGCGAATGGACGTGCGAAAGCGTGGCGGGCGTGGACGCGAAAAAACGGCTTCTGTACTTCACGGCCTGCGGGCGCGAACCGGGCGAGGACCCGTATTTTACGCACCTGTACCGCGCCAAACTCGATGCGCCGGGCGGCGTTGAGATGCTGAGCCAGGGCGACGCCGACCACGCGCCCGCGATGAACGACGAGGCGCGCTTCTTCGTGGACAACTACAGCCGCGTCAATACCGCCCCCAAATCGCAACTTCGCGATGCGAGCGGCGCGGTGATCGCAGATCTGGAAACCACCGACATCAGCGCGCTTCTCGCAGACGGTTTCAAGTTCCCCGAACCGTTCAAGGTCAAGGCCGACGACAACATAACCGACCTTTACGGCGTGATGTACAAGCCGTTCGATTTCGATCCGTCCAAGCGGTATCCCGTTATCGAGTACGTGTACCCCGGCCCGCAAACCGAGGCGGTTTCCAAATCGTTCTCGCCGCGCTCCGCCAATATCGCGCTCGCCCAATTGGGCTTTATCGTGATCGAGATCGGCAACCGGGGCGGCAGTCCGCAACGCTCGAAGTGGTACCACAACTACGGCTACGGGAACCTGCGCGACTACGGTCTCGCCGATAAAAAACGCGCTATCGAGGAGTTGTCCCTGCGCTGCCCGTGGATTGACACGGACCGCGTCGGTATCTACGGACACTCGGGCGGCGGCTTTATGTCGGCGGCGGCGATGCTGATCTACCCGGACTTTTTCAAGGTGGCGTTTTCCGAGTCGGGCAACCACGAAAACAATATCTACAACCGCTGGTGGGGCGAGTCGCACCACGGCGTTAAGGAGGCGACGGACAAGGACGGCAAGACGACGTTCGCGTTCGATATCGAGAAGAACTCCGAAATCGCCCAGAACTTGAAAGGCCATTTGATGCTGGTGACCGGCGACATAGACGATAATGTCCATCCAGCAAACACGATCCGCCTCGCGAACGCATTAATCCGGGCGAACAAGCGTTTCGATTACTTTCAGTTCCCCGGTCAACGCCACGGCTACGGCGATATGGGCGATTACTGCTTCTGGATGCGCGCTGATTATTTCAGCAAGTACCTCCTAAACGACGCCCCCACCGACGCCGATATCCTCCAACTCGACCGCGACCAACCCCAAACCGGAGCCAAACGCCCCGCCCGCCCCGACGCGCCCGACGACGCCCCGGACGAGTAACGGCGTTTTGTGTTGTCTTGTCGTTTGCGTCTACGTTGTCGTGATACTAAATCGCTCGTGCCGCGCGGCACTCCCTCAGGCCGGGAGAGGCCCCAACCTAACGTTGGATCGGTCATTTCAGAAAACGAAAGGCTCCCTGGTTTTTCCGTTATCACGGAAAAACCAGGGAGCCTTTCGTTTAAGAACGCACGGTCAAGCGTTCGGCTTGAGCCGCCCGCCCGGTCACGCTTGCGTGACATCCGGCTTTGAGCGGGAGCCGCGCGGCTTGAGCGATTTAGTCTTACGCAAAGTAGACGGCCCCGACAACACAAAACAAAACGCCGTTATAGGCGGCTTCGGCGGAAGACGCCGGGGGGGACGCCCGCTTCTTGTTTGAACTGGCGGGCGAAGAAGTAGACATTGTCGTAGCCTAAGCGTTCGGCGACGGTTTTTAGGGGGAGGTCGGTTTCGGTGAGCAGGGTTTTGGCGCGGGCGATTCGGGAGGCCAGCGCATAGGCGTGGGGGGAAACGCCCATTGCCGCTTTGAAGTGACGACGCATCGCGCTTTCGGACACGCCTGCGACCGAGCGCGCGATCTGGGCGTAGGGGGGCGCGAATGTTTCGTTGTCGGTCAGGCGGGCGAGGACATCGGCGAGCCAGGGGGGGTGTGCGGCGGGTTGGTTTGTTGTGGCGGAATGGGTTGCGCGCGCTTCGGCGAGTTCGATCAGGAGTCGCTCCAGCAGGTTGACGGCGCGCAGTTTGCCCCAGCGGTCGGCCCGGCGCGAATACAGGGTTAGTTCATCAAAAACGGCGGCGTAGTTCCGCGTGTCGGGCGCGGGCTGGGCGTCGGTGGGCCACAAGCCGCCCGCGATCCAGCGCGCGACCAGCGGCCCCTTGAACGCGATATGGCGATGAAACCATGTGTCGCAACCGGGCGCGGCATGAAAACGCAGGCGCGGGCCGGGATAGGCGGGCCAGAACCACGCCCGCCCGTCGTCCATTCGTGTCCAATGGTCATCGTAGGCGAGATCCACGCCGCCGCGTTCCATAAATTGCAACGTATAATAACCGACCACGTGCTTGTCCAGCGTTTGATTGCATTCCGGAACGGAGGAGGCGGTCAGGAACGTCAAAGCCGCTTCGCCATCGGTCGCGGCGTGGGCGGCGAACGTCTCGTTACTCATGTCATATATTATAAAGGATGTTTCGCAACGTGTATTGAATGACCGGGAACGCTATGGAACAATAAGCGCAGAGTGTAAAGCCGCCCGCGAAAACAGGAAGCGGACGGGTTGCGACAGCGAAAGGATGAAACGCGACAATGGCGACGTTAACACGAGAAGATGCATTGGTGCGCGCGAGCGTGAGCGCGGCGGAGTGGGAAGATTACGACCGGGACGGCTTTTTGCGATTGGGGCGAGTTTTGTCGGGTGAGAACCTTGCGGGTCTGCAAAACCGCATCAACGACATCATGCTTGGCACGGCCCCGATCTCCTACGATAACCTGCTGATGCAGCTCGACAGCGCGGACGGCAAGTACGAGAACGCGGGCCAGCAATCGCTCGGTCACAAGGGGGCGACGCTCGCCTACCGCAAGATCCAAAATCTCGAAGCCGATGACAAGTTCCGTGTGTACACGGAGCAACCGTTGTTTCAGGACATTTGCGCCCATGTCTACGGCGACAACGCCCCGGTCGCGTCGTTCCGCGCGATGTTTATGAACAAGCCCGCCCATCAGGGAACGTTTCTACCGTGGCATCAGGACAGGTGGACGTATCTTGACCGCGACCCGGAAATCACGGTTTGGACCGCGCTCGACCCGGCCACCAAAGCCAATGGTTGCGTTCAGGTCGTGCGGGGCAGTCACAAATTGGGTTTGGTCAACCCGTCTCACAATTCCGGCTTCCTGACCGACGCCCAGGCCGCCGAACTCGCATCGCCGGACAAGGTCGAATACCTCGAACTCGAACCGGGCGAGGCCGTTCTCCTCCATAACTGGCTCCTGCACGCCTCGGATGTGAACGCGACCGACATTCCGCGCCGCGCGTTCAGCGTATGCTATATGCACGGCGAAACGAAAGCCTCGACCGGCGAAACGTTCACGCGACTGTGGAGTTAGTTGTTGGTCGCTGGTTATTAGTTGCTGATTGAAACAAAAGCCCGCATCGCCGTTTGGCGATGCGGGCTTTTCGTTTGGCTGATGCCAGCAACCAGCAACTAACAACCAATGACCGCGCTACTAATTGCGCTCACCGGACGGCTTGATCTCTTTGCCTTCCAGGAACGAGCGGAGCATCCACGCTTGCTTTTCGTGATCTTCCATCAGTCCGGTCAGGAAGTCCGACGTTCCGGCGTCATGGCATTCCTCATCGGTGGTGTCCACATCCTCGCGGAGTTGGCGAATCACGGTTTCCTGCGCGTCCACGAGGTTGGCGATCATCGTTTGCTCATTCGGGAAGGTGTTCGGAGCTTCTTCCGGCACCCGGGTCATTTTGACATACTCGCCCATCGTGCCGATAGCGTTACCTCCCAATTGCCGGGTGCGCTCCGCGATCTGATCCGCGAACTCGGCGATTTGCGTGTACTGCGCTTCGAGAAGCAGGTGCAAATCATGCCACGATGGGCCATTCATGTTCCAGTGGTAGTTGCGTGTTTTCACATACAACGCATTCTCATCGGCGAGCAGATTGTTTAAAATGGTGATGACGCCCTGCCGGGATTCATCGTTTAAGCCAATGTTGGGTTTCATATTTTCGCGTCCTTCCGCTAAAACAACGGCGCGAAGAAGTGTCGCCGCGCCTTCGTTGTGATACCCAATCGCGCAACCGGGCTATCCTGTTTCATTGAATTAACCAGGGTGAGTAGGCAATTTTTCACACCCTGCGCTTTGTTTGCTCAAAATCACGTAACCGTTGGTATAATACCAAGCAATTAAGCGAGCAATCACACCCGCTTTCCGATGCGCTTTGGCGTATCAACACCGCTTTCTCCATCACGTTGTTCCTGTAGAAAGGAAGTGCGGTTCCATGCAACCTCATTCCCCGGTTTCGTCGTCTTCACCTGATGCGTCAGCATTCTCCGCCGGGCTGACCTCGCCCTTATCAACATCCCCAGCGAACGCCGTGATGATGGCGCACACGCTGTTTCTGGACATTGTGGGATTTGCGCGTTTATCTCCCGCCGCGCAGGTAGCGGCGCAGGAACGACTAAACGAGATTGTCCGTTGCACCTCGACTGTGCGCCGGGCCATCGCGCTGGGCTCACCCGCGAAAACC
>CAXUMS010000130.1:0-14522 GCA_964252165.1 uncultured Armatimonadaceae bacterium | reverse complement strand
GCCCGATAGCGAGCGGGCTTTAGCCCCTCGTGATAACCACACAACGGAGTAACAAGCCGACGGCCTTAACATGTAACCGCCCTACCTAATCCACGCCCCAATCAACCAGCGACCAAAAACCAGCAACCTCTTTCTGTCTATGCAAATTCACATTGTTGACCATCCGCTTGCCCGCCATATTGTCGCCCGACTTCGTGACATCGCCACGCCGCCGCCGCAGTTCCGCGCGTACACCGACCACCTGACGGTTCTGCTCGCCCTCGAAGCGACCCGCGACCTGCCGACACGCCCCGTCTCGGTCGAAACCCCGCTCGAAATCATGCAAGGGGAAACGCTCGCCAAAGGCATTGTTGTGGTGCCGATACTGCGCGCGGGCCTCGGTATGCTCTCGCCTATCGCCGAATTGTTCCCCGACGTTTCGGTCGGCTACATCGGCCTCGCCCGCGATCACACCACCGCGCTCGCGTCGCCCTACTACGAGAAACTCCCCGCGATGGAAGACCGCACCGTTCTTCTCGTGGACCCAATGCTCGCGACCGGCGGGTCGGCCTGCCAGGCCATAGACGCCATCCAGGCCGCCGGAGCCACCGACATCCGCCTTGTTTGCGTGGTCGCCGCGCCCGAAGGCGTCGCCGAGGTCAACCGCCAACACCCCGGTGTCCCCATCTTCACCGCCGCCTTAGACCGCGAACTCAACGACAAAAAATACATCCTCCCCGGCCTCGGCGACTTCGGCGACCGCTTATACGGCACGCTGTAAGCCGCTTGCGTTGTCGTTGTCGTTTGAGCCTCCGGCGGTTTCTTCGGGGACCCTTCCGGGGGACCAACGCTCTGCGTTGGATCAGTTCTTATCTTCGCCGTTTCGCGCGGGTGCGTGTAGCTTGGCGACAGATTGGCTTCGCGAAACGGCGAAAAACGAAATGCCAAAGTCGCTCGGTTCCACAAGAACCCCCAAACGTTCCGCTGCTCCCAAGCCAACCAAAACGCAATCCGGTCTAAGGATAAACCAATCCAACCGTAGACGACCCCTTGCTCTATTTGGCGAATGGGGGCGATTTTGCGAACTAAACCTATTGCCTCAATCCATGCAACCGGAGCAAAATCGTCCCCATTCGCCAAATCACACGATGCAACGCCCGGTTGCTCCCCGCTGGAAAGCGAGCCGCGCGGCTTGAGCGCATCCCCAACCCCAAACGATAACGTACCAAAAGCGACGGCAAACCGCCGCGCGATATACTATTTTGTTAAAAAACGGCTTGGAAGTGGCGATGAGTAGCGACAACAACGACAACAGCGACAGCATAGACAGTGTGGACAATGGCTCGAAGCGGTATCCGTTTCGGGAGATTGAGCCGAAGTGGCGGGCGCGGTGGGAGGCGGCGGGCGTGTACCGGACCCTCGACGGCGGCGACGCGCCGAAGCGGTACGTGCTGGATATGTTTCCGTACCCGTCGGGGAGCGGGCTTCATGTCGGGCATTGTAAGAACTATGTGCCGGGCGATGTTTTCGCGCGCTTGAAGCGGATGCAGGGCGAGAACGTGCTTCACCCGATGGGCTGGGATGCGTTTGGTCAGCCCGCCGAGCAGGACGCGATTAAGAAGAATGTTAATCCGCGTCAGGTGGTGCCGATACTGGCCCAAGAGTACAAGCGTCAGTTGTCGTTGTTAGGTATTGGGTATGATTGGGACCGCGAGATTAACTCGACCGATCCGTCTTACTATAAATGGAACCAGTGGGCGTTTCTGCTTTTGCGCGAGCGCGGGCTGGCGTACCGGAAGGCCGCGCCGGTCAACTGGGACCCCGTCGATCAGGTCGTGCTGTCCAACGATGAGGTTGTGGACGGCAGGGGATGGCGGTCGAATGCGCTTATTGAGAAGCGCGACATGTCGCAGTGGTTTTTCAAAACAACAGCGTACGCTGACAAACTCCTGGAGGGTTTGGGCCGGGTGAACTGGCCGGAAGGCGTCAAGACGCAACAGACCGACTGGATCGGGCGCTCCGAGGGCGCGGAGTTCGATATTGCGATAGAAGCGGCCCCCCCCGCCTCCAATAATGGGGGGGCTACGGTACCTGCCGGAGCCGACGCGCCTTCTTTCTCCGAGGCTCCCCCATTATTGGGGGCGGGGGGGGCTACTCCCACCATTCGCGTTTTCACCACGCGCGTGGATACCGTTTTCGGCATGAGCTTTGTCGTGCTGGCCCCGGAACACGCGCTGGTTTCGGCGATTACCACACCCGACCAAAAAGACGCGGTCGAGGCGTACCGGGCGGAAGCGGCGCGCACGAGCGAGATAGACCGCACCGCCGAAGGCCGCGCGCGAACCGGCGTTTGGACCGGGGCGTACGCGATCAACCCGGTCAGCGAGGCGCGCGTCCCGGTGTATATCGCCGACTACGTTTTGGCGGGCTACGGAACCGGCGCGATTATGGCGGTTCCGGCCCACGACGCCCGCGACTTCGATTTCGCGCGCCGCTACGATCTGCCGACTCCGGTTGTCGTGGTCGCGACCGAAGCCGAAACCGAGCAACCGCCGATGGACGGAAGCGGTTTGCGCGAGGCGTTTATCGCCAAAGACGGTTTCGTCGTCAATTCGGGCGTGTTTTCCGGCTTGCCGGTCAAGACGGCGCAAAATCGCATCGGCGAGTGGATGGAAGGGAACGGCATCGGCGTCCGCAAAACCAACTTCAAACTGCGCGACTGGCTCGTATCCCGTCAGCGGTACTGGGGGACGCCGATTCCGATTATCTACTGCGATGTGTGCGGCGAGCAGGCGGTTCCGTTTGACCAGTTGCCGGTTCTGCTTCCCGATGTGGAAAACTACAAACCCGGCCCGGACGGTCGCTCGCCGCTGTCCGGTATCGCCGAGTTTGTGAACACGACCTGCCCGTCCTGTGGCGGGGCGGCCCGGCGCGAAACCGACACAATGGCCGGTTCGGTGGATTCGTCGTGGTACTTTTTGCGGTTCACATCGCCCCACAGCGACAACGATGCGTGGGACCGGACCGCCGCCGACTACTGGATGAATGTGGACACGTACATCGGCGGGCGCGAACACGCCGTCGGGCATCTGCTCTACGCGCGCTTTTTCACCAAAGTCTTCTTTGACGCCGGTTTGGTGTCCGTGGATGAGCCGTTCCAAACGCTGAAAAATCAGGGGATGCTCCTGAACCTGACGCCTGTGGACGCCGGTTCCAAAGACAAGGCCGCGATCAAGGAGCCGGAAAATCTGGTCGGCTATGACCGCGACGCGTGGATCACGCGCTGGGAGAAAGAAGGCGCGTTTGGGGCGGAGCGGCGCGTTGCGAGCGCCGATGGAACCGAGCGGATCGAGCCGGTCACGATTGAATATCAGTGGCTGAAGATGAGCAAGTCGCGCAAGAACAGCGTCACGCCGGACGAGATGGCGGAAAAGTTCGGCGCGGACGCCCTGCGCCTGTATATCTCGTTTGAGGCCCCGTTCGAGGACACAATCCAGTGGAGCGAGGAGCGGATGAACGGCACGTTCCGCTTCCTGAACCGCGTTTGGGATGTGGTCGCCGACTACGCCGCGAGCAAACCATTGTCAGGCCCGAACGCCGAAGCGGACGCCAGCGCGGAATCACGTAGTCTGCGGCGCAAAACGCACCAGACCATTGCGCGCGTGACCGAGAACCTGAACGATTTCAAGTTCAACACCGCCGTGTCGGCCCTGATGATCCAATCCGACATCATCCGCAAGCATGTCGCCGCGCATGGCTCGGGCTCGCCCGCGTTCGGCGAGGCCGTGGAAACGTTCGTCAAGCTCCTGTCGCCGCTCGCCCCGCATATCGCCGACGAGTTATGGGAGCGGTTGGGCCACGAAAACGCGTTCCTGTTCCGCGAATCGTGGCCAGTCTACGATCCGGCCCTCGCCGCCGAGGACGAGGTAACCGTGGTCGTGCAGGTCAACGGCAAATTGGTGGATCGCCTCCTCCTGTCCGCCGACACCGATCAAAAATCGTGCGAGATGGCCGCCCTATCCGCGCCCAAAGTCGCCGCCGCGCTTGCCGGGAAAACCATCCGCAAGGTCATCGTCGTGCCGGGGCGATTGGTGAACATCGTCGCGTCGTAGGCGTACGGCGAATCACTTTGCCCTGTAGAGGCTTTGTCCAACCGCCATAATCTCAAACGGGCGCAAAAACATCGCGCCCGTTTAAGGAGATTCGGGTTATGCTCAAGGTATCATTTGCGGGGGAAGTAGGTCGCGCATCGGCCATGTTTGCGCTAAGTTGTTTGTCGGCGACAACGGCGCGGGCGCAAATCTATTCCCCGTCATGGCAGATCGGCGGCGGATACAACCGTACAGGAACGTTCCAGGGCTTCGCAAAAGTGGCTCTCGCCCCAAACAGATTTTTATACGTCGCCGACTCGCAGACCATCCGCAAATTCACTCGCGCGGGAAAACAAGTCGCGGATTGGTCGCTTGGCAATTACGGCTCACCTTACGGCGCAAACGATCTTGGCGTGGATAACGCGGGAAACCTTTTCCTTTCCACGGGAAGCGGATATATCATCAAGTTCAAAACGAACGGCTCGCTTGAACGGGGATTTAGTCTGCCGAAGCAGGAAAAATCGGGCGAACAAACTTGGTATTTCTCGGAATTCGCTGTTACCGGTCGAGGAGACGTTTACGCCATTGACGCAAAGCGTCGGCAGGTTGCAGTCTTCGATAAAACCGGTGCGTTCCGCTTCGCGTTCGGCGGGCGCGGCGACCGGACTTTACGCTATGGTCGTTTGACGCTCAAGAACGGGCAATTCGGTCGCCCGAATGACATCACCCTTGACACGAAGGGAAATGTTTATGTCTCAGATTACTTTGGGGGCGTCCAGAAGTTCAGCGCGGCGGGCAAGTACCTTGCTCGTATAGATGGTTTCTCCAACCCAACGAGTGTTGCGGTGGATCGTGCGGGCAACCTTTACGTTGGCGACACGCTCCAGAACCGCGTTCAAATCTTCAACACTAAGGGGAAACTCATCAGCAAGTTCAGCGCGCCGGGCCGTAATAGCTCCTATACCGATGGTCTCGTGGTGGACGAAAAAGGCGACGTGTACATGTCGGAGAGCGGAAACGATTTGGTTCGCGTCCGAAAGTTTCGCCACCGAACGCTTGCGCCGTAAAGGCAGGCGCAACAGCTATTGTAACGCCCCGTACGCGGCGTCATGCAATAGGCGGCTTGTTTCAAGACGTTTGGCGATTTCCTTCTCTGTTTGTGCAAATTCGGCTTTCAGACGATTTGTTTCCGAGACGTTGCCGGTAGACTTGGCAAGGCTAATCGCCGTTTCGTATCCGGTTTCCACGGCGCTCGATGCCCAGTTGTTGTACAGCCATTGCTCCATTGGCGACAACTGCGCCATCTCGGGAATGTTGAACATCTTAACGCCCATTTGCGTGAGTGCGCGGGCCGCCTCCGCGCCGTGAACGGCATCACCCTCCTTTTCTAATTCCTGCACGTAGGTCCGAATAGCGATGATTAAACTCAGTTCGGCCTCGCCCATATAGGCATCGCCGGTACCGCTACCCCAGGAGTTGTTCCAAGTTGTCTCCAAAGTAGCAGGGACGGCAAGGCGTTCCACAATCGTGTTGTAGCGCGTCGAAGCATTGCCGCGCTGAACGAAACGTATGCCTTCGGCGTTCTTTTGACGCTTGGTTGCTTGCGTCTCGCCGTTGTCGGTTTTCTTGTTGGTAGAGGTCGGGGAACCTAACGGCGGCGTGTCTGGTTGCCGCATAAGCCATTCCGCGAGTCGGTAGCACAAAAAGGCGTTGCCAGAATCACGGTCAATGGCTTTTCGCAAAGCCGTCTCCGCTTTTGCGGGAAAGTCGCCCTCTTGCAATAAGTACAGCCGAAACCAAAGCGCGGGGTTCGCCCGGCGCAACGTCACCGCGCGCTCGTACGCGGCAACCGCTTCAGCAGGACGCTTTTTCGCCTTCTCCGCCCAAGAGAACGTAGTGTATGATTCGCCGAGCGATTGCCAGTAGATGGGGTTGTCCGAGGCGTTTTTTGTCGCCGCTATGAACGCCTCGATAACCTCCTCATGTTTGGGAGGTTTGGCGAGCGTAAGAACAAGATTACGACGTGTGTACTGCTCCAGCAGAAACAAACCCCAGCCTCGCTCATACTCGGTTTCTGCGCGCTCTTCCGGCGTTTTGCACAGCGTAACGGCAAGGGTAAACTCTTTAATTGCCGCCTCCGCAAGCGGCGTCGCCTTGCTTGTCGCCTCCGCAGGCGTTAGCGTGAAAGGTTTGTTGTCGTCCATCGTGCGATGAACGGGCGGCGGCGGCGGCGGTTTGGGCGTCCCGTAAAGCGGCGCGTTCTCGTCCTGTTGCGCCTTTTCCCATTGTGCGAGTATCGCCGGATACCGCGCTCGCACTCCGGCTTTGTAAGAGGCTGCGACGCTTGCATCCGCGATAACGGCGGCGCGATTTACATAAGCGCAGGCGAGAGCGCGATGAAAAGCGGCGTTTTCCGGTTCCCGGCGCACCGCTTCCCTTAATTTTTCGATGCACGTTTCAAAGCGGCGCCCGTGCTTAAGCAGGTACATGGCGTCATCGAAAAGCGCGGCGGTCGGCGTGTCCTCATAAATCGTCTTGCCCTCGACAATAGAAGCAACAACATTTGTCGGAGCGGTAGGCGGCAAGGGGGCGGCGATAGCAAGGCGGAAGCCGCCGCTCAGTGATAAACCGCCTGCAAAAGCGATGACGGCAAGCGTTCGCGCCCTTGCGCTTGTTAAGGAGAATAGTAAAGCCATTTCAAAGCGTACATTCTCAGCGCGAACCACAAATACCTACCAAATCGTTTTGATGTAAACGCATTTTGCTCCTTACGCATACGCAATGGCCCGCGCCGCGCCTTTACCAAGCGTGTCGCGGGCCGCTATAATGAGCGTACACCGATAAACGGAACAGGGAAGTGGGCGTAAATCAAGTGGAACGAGAGCGATGGCAACGGACGACGGAGTGCGGGGAACTGCGGGCGGAAAACGCGGGCGAGGAGGTCGTGGTCAACGGCTGGGCGAACTCGGTCCGCGATCACGGCGGGGTGACGTTTATTGACCTGCGGGACCGAACCGGATTGGTTCAGATCGTGGTGGACCCGTCGCGCAATGCGACCTCCGAAGCCGCCCATACCGAGGCGCAAAAGGTCAAGAACGAGTACTGCCTTGCCATTCGCGGGCGGGTTGTCCCGCGTGTCGCGGGGGCGGCGAACCCGAACCTCGCGACCGGCGCAATCGAGATCGAGGCGATGGAGGTGGAAATCCTGAACCCGGCCCGACCCTTGCCGTTCCAGTTGGATCAGGACGCATCGCAGGTGAGCGAAGAACTGCGCCTCAAATACCGGTATCTTGACCTCCGAAGGCCGGAGATGTACGAGCGGCTTCGCGTTCGGCACGAGGCCATCCGGCACATTCGCAATTTTATGTACGGCGAGGGGTTTTTAGAGGTCGAAACGCCAATCCTGACGCGCGGGACGCCCGAGGGCGCGCGCGAGTATCTGGTGCCGTATCGTTTGGAGCCGGGTAAGTTTTACGTTCTTCCGCAGGCCCCGCAACAGTTCAAGCAACTGCTCATGGTGGGCGGGATGGAGCGGTATTTCCAGATCGCCAAGTGCTTCCGCGACGAGGCCCAGCGCGCGGACCGTCAGCCCGAGTTTACGCAGTTGGACCTGGAGATGAGTTTCGTCACGCAGGAGGACGTTCTCAATCTGGTCGAGGCGCTCGCCACCGACGTGATGACGGAGTTGTCCGAAAAGGCGGTCAGTTCGCCATTCCCGCGCTTCACGTACGATGAGGCGATCGCGCGGTTCGGGTCGGACAAGCCGGATATTCGCTTCGGGCTGGAGTTGGTGGACGGCGGCGAGATTTTGAAAGATACCGAGTTCGCCGTGTTCGCCCAAACGCTCCAAAACGGCGGGCAGGTCAAGGCGGTTCGGTATCCGGGCGGCGGGCGACTGGCCCGGCGCGAAATGGATGAGTTGGTCGCGCTATCCAAAGAGTTCGGCGCGAAAGGCATGGCCTATTTCGTGGTCGAGGACGACGGGCAGGCCGTCAAAGGCCCGGTCGCGAAGTTCTTGTCCGGCGATGAGAAAGCCGCGCTGATCGCGGCGTCCCACGCCGAGGCGGGCGACCTGGTCGCGTTTATCGCCGATACGCCCGCGACGGTCGCCAAAGTGCTGGACCGGTTGCGGCGGCTGATCGGGCAGCGGTTGGGCCTCGCGGACGCGGACACGTTCGCGTTTTGCTGGATCACGGACTTTCCGGTCTTCGAGCGCGACGAGGACACGGGCGGCTGGACATACGCGCACAACCCGTTCTCGATGCCGAATGGGGGCGATATGGAATATATCGAATCGGACCCGGAGCGGATGCGGGCGCAGTGCTACGACTTGGTCTGCAACGGCGTCGAGGCCGCCTCCGGGTCCATTCGTATCCACAAGCCCGATATTCAGATCGCCATTTTGAAGAAGATGGGCCTGACCGACGAGCAGATCCGGGCGCGGTTCGGGCATATGCTGGACGCGTTCGAGTTCGGCGCGCCCCCGCACGGCGGCCTTGCTATCGGTTTGGACCGTCTGATTACGTTCCTGACCGGCGACGAGAGCATCCGGGAGGTGATCGCGTTCCCCAAAATGGGCGGCGGCTTCGACCCGCTGATGAACGCGCCCTCGACGATTGAGGACAGCCAGCTCGCCGAGATGGGGCTTATCATCAAGCCGCACCCCGAGAAGGGGGAAAAAGGCGGCGCGGTTTAGTGCAGATGCCCATGAGAAGCGCGAAGCGGCGGCAATCGCCGCCGCTCCGCGCTTTTTGAGTTTTGTTTCCCGCTGTTTCCGGTTCTTATCCCTGTCTCAGTAGTGTTGTTGCATCTCACCGAATGGTTTGGAAAGGATAGCGACTATGCTTCAAAACGAAGCGGCGGTTCCCAATGTGGCGCCGCGCGATATGTGGCTCACCCTGCGTAAAAGTCTTCTCGCGCAGGAAAAGGAACTCACGAAGCGACGGGACGAGGTCAACGCCCTGCGGCGTCGGCTCCCGATGGTGAAGGTGAACAAAGAATATGTCTTCGACGGGCCGGAAGGCAAGCGAAGTCTGTTGGAGTTGTTTGAGGGCCGCCGCCAACTGGTCGTGTACCACTTCATGTTCGATCCCTCATGGGACGAAGGCTGTTCGGGTTGCACCGGTTTCGTGAACGCCGTCGGCGATCTTTCGATGCTGGTCGACCGTGACACATCCTTTACGCTCGTTTCACGCGCCCCGCTCCTCAAACTGGAAGCGTACAAAGCCTTCAAAGGCTGGACCGCCCCGTGGGTCTCGTCGTTCGGGAGCGATTTTAATTACGACTTCCATGTGACGCTGGACGAGAAAGTCGCGCCGATTGAGTATAACTATCAGACAAAGCCCGAATTGGAGGCGCGGCGGGGTCCCGGTAATCTCGAAGGGGAAGATCATGGGATGAGCGTTTTTTTTCGCATCGGCGACGAGGTTTTCCACACGTACTCGGTCTACGCTCGCGGCACGGAAGGCATCACCGACGCCTACAGCCTGCTTGACATCACCCCTTACGGTCGGCAGGAGGACTTCGAGGACTCGCCGCCCGGTTGGCCCCAGAAACCGACGTACGGATAAAACCGGCGCAAGCGGGGCGATCGTCCCCGGAAAGTGACACAAGGGCCAGGCAATCGCCACGCTCTACCAAGTTCATGCGCGAAGGCGTACGGGTTACCTCAACATGAAGGTAGCCCGGATGCCTTCGCGCATTCATCGGCTCGGGCGACGCAAACATCGTTACGCCGGTACGTAAACTTGCGCCCTTACAGATAAGGGAAAATCGCATCGGCAGGAAAATGCGCCGCGCCTGTCGAACTCTTCGGCAACCTCCCCGGCAACGCCGCCCCGTTTTGCTTTCCGCCGTTTGCACCGTTCCAAATTCGCCTGGAAAGGCTTTGCTTTTCGTGTTCAAAACCGCCCCCGTTTTCCGCTCCCTTTGCGCTTTTACCAGCGCGACGCTTCTCGGGTCAATTGCCGCGCCGGTTTGTTCCGTCGCCGCCGCTCCCGCCGCTCTCGCGATGCAGGGCGCGCCGGATGTGTACGCCATCACCAACGCCCGGATTGTGCCGGTGTCCGGCGCGGTTATCCCGCGCGGAACCGTGGTGGTGCGCGACGGTTTGATTGAGGCAGTCGGCGCAAATGTCGCCGCCCCCGCCGATGCGCGCACGCTGGATGGAACCGGTCTTACCGTGTATCCCGCTATGGTGGACGGCTTCACGAAACTCGGGATGCCCCAGGCGGCTGATTACACCGTGACGCCGCGCGGCGATGCGTACCCGGTTGCGTCGGTGCGGGCGGAAAACGACGCGACCGCGCTTCTAAAGCCCGACCCCGCAACGTTCGATGTGCGGCGTAAATTGGGATGGGGGGCGGCGCTTACCGCTCCGGGCGTGGGCGTGTTTTCCGGGACCGGGGCGGTAATCTCGCTCCGTAGCGCAAACGCCGCATCGGATTTGGTGATCAAGGCCCCGGTCGCCTCGTACGTCAACTTCGCGGCCCCGGACCCGACCGGCGGCTACCCTAACTCGCTGATGGGTGAGGTTGCGCTCACACGGCAAGCGTTGTACGACGCGCAGGATGCCGCCCGGCGTATCGCGGATTACGAGAAGAACCCGAACGGCAAAGCGCGCCCGAAAATCAGCCGCGCGCTTTTATCGCTCGTAAGCGTGGTGAACAAACAGCGTCCGCTTATCATTCGCGGCGCGTCCGCCCTGTCTATCCGCCGCGCGCTCAAATTATGCGCCGAGTTCGGCCTGCATCCCGTAATCGAAGGCGGCGGCGAGGCGTACCGGGTCACGGACCTTTTGAAAACCGCCGACGCCGCCGTGTTGCTTTCCGCTGATTTGCCGGAAGCCCCGCGCGTCGCGCCCGGCGACGACGATCCATCCACGCTGCAAGGCTACCGCTCGCGCGCCCTCGCGCCGAACAGCGCCGCCCTGCTCGCGCGGGCGGGCGTGCCGTTCGCGTTTACCACTAACGGCATGACCAATCCCGCCGACTTCGCGCGCAATGTGCGCCGCATGATTGCGGCGGGACTGACGCAGGACAAAGCGGTCGAGGCGGCGACTCTCGCGCCCGCGCGCTTGCTGGGCGTGGACCGACAGTTAGGCTCGGTGGAAAAAGGCAAAATCGCCAACCTCATCGTCGCGACCGGCGATTTGTTCGGGGAAAAAACCAAGATTAAGTACGTCTTCACGGACGGCGAAGAAGAAGAAATTGACGCAACCCCCGCCGCCGCGCCCGCACCGGGGGGACGCGGCGGCGGGGCGGCGAACGCCGCCGCCCGCGCCGCGATGCTGGCCGCGCTTCCGCCCGGCGTGACCGTGGAAATGGCGCGCGAGGCTTTGGAAACCAATCCGCAGGTTGCGCAACGATTTCTGCCCGCAGGCGTCACGCTCGAACAAGCCCGCGCCGCGCTCGCCGATCCCGCCGCGCCCCCGACCGGCACGGCGACGGAAACTGTAAAAGCGCCGCCGCCCGTGGGTGACGGTCTGGTTCCGCCGCTTCCGCCGCAGGTAGCGACTTCATTCGTTCTGCGCGGCGCGACGGTTTGGACGGTCGGACCGCAAGGCACGCTTCCGGTCGCCGATGTGTATGTCGTAAATGGCAAAATCGCGGCTGTCGGGACCAACCTCGCGGTTCCCGCAGGCGTTGCCGAGATTGACGCGCGGGGCAAGTCCGTCACGCCCGGCATGATTGACTGCCATTCGCACACCGCAATCGAAGGCGGCGTCAACGAAGGCTCGAACATCGTCACCGCGGAAGTTCGTATCGGCGATGTGATAAACGCCGAGGACATCAATATCTACCGTCAACTCGCGGGCGGCACAACCGCGGCGAACCTGTTGCACGGGTCCGCAAACGCTATCGGCGGTCAAAACGCCGTGGTGAAATGGCGCTGGGGCGCGACGCCGGACGAGATGCTTTTGAAACAAGCGCCGCCCGGTATCAAATTCGCCCTGGGCGAGAACCCCAAGCAAAGCAACTATTCCGCCCCTACATCGCGTTACCCCGCGTCCCGTATGGGCGTGGAAAAGGTGATCCGGCAGTCGTTCGGGCGCGCCCGCGATTATCAGGCGCAGTGGAAGGCGTTCCGCGACGGTAAAACCGCCCTGGCGCCGCGCCGCGATTTGCAGTTGGATGCGCTTGTCGAGGTTCTGGAGGGCAAGCGTCTGGTTCACTGCCATTCGTATCGTCAGGATGAAATTCTGATGATGGTGCGGGTCGCCGACGAATACGGCTTCAAAATGGCGACATTCCAGCACGTTCTGGAAGGCTACAAGGTCGCCGATGAACTCGCGCGCCACGGCGCGGGCGCGTCCACGTTCTCGGACTGGTGGGCGTTCAAGATCGAAGCGTACGATGCGATCCCGTACAACGGCGCGCTGATGAGCGCGCGGGGCGTGGTGACCTCGTTCAATTCGGATGACTCGGAATTGGCGCGCCGTTTGAACCTGGAAGCGGCGAAGGCGATCCACTGGGGCGGTATGACGCCGGACGACGCGATCAAACTGGTGACGATCAACCCGGCGAAACAACTCCGTATTGATAAATACGTCGGCTCGCTCGAAGCCGGGAAGGACGCCGATCTTGTGGTGTGGAGCGGCGATCCGCTGTCCACGATTTCCGTGTGCGAGAAAACGTTTGTGGACGGCAAACTGTACTTCGACCGTCAGAGCGATCTTGCCGCCCGCCCCATTCTCGATGTGGAAAAGAAGCGGCTGGCGCTTGCGGAGCGGCCCGCCCCCGCTGGCGCGCGAACGCCCCCAAGCACCGCTCCCGCCGCTCCCAATGGCGCAGGAGCCGGAACGGTCGCCGCTGCCGCCGCTGCCGCCGCGCCGTCGCTTCCTCTGGCAATAACGGTTAAGAAGACCGTCGCCGACAACAATGCGCCGCTAACGGCGGTTGTGGGCGGAACGGTTCACCCGGTCAGCGGACCCGAGATTGCGAACGGCGTGGTCGTAATGCAGGGCGGCAAAATTCGCGCCGTGGGAGGCGCGGATACCCTTGTTCCGCCCGGCGCAACAGTTATTACCGCAACCGGCCTCCATGTTTACCCGGGCATGATTGACGCCGATACGGAACTCGGCTTGACCGAAATCGAGTCTATCCGGGCGACCAACGATTCGCGCGAGATGGGCGATTTCAACCCGGAGTTGCGCGCCCTGATCGCGGTCAATCCGGATTCGGAACTGATCCCGGTCGCCCGCGCCAACGGCATTCTGACCGCGATCACGGCCCCGTCCGGCGGGGTTATGAGCGGTATGGGCGCGCTGATCAACCTCGATGGTTGGACCTGGGAAGATATGGCGGTGACGCCAACATCGGGTTTGTACCTCAACTATCCGGCGAGCGGCCCGCGCCGCTTCCGCGAAACGTCGCACCGGTGCGAGGAAACCGCCGGGTCGCCGGACGACGCCCTCGCCGCCGATCCCGCGTTCCGCTCCGGGGCGTTTGTTCCCGCCGGATCGCACGATACCGACGCCCTGCGCTTCGGTTTGTATCCCGAAACAACGCAGGGGACCGTCGCCGCGCCCCAACAGCAAACCGCGCCGCCGCCCGCGCCTGGCGCGGCCCCGCCCGTTTCCTCGGTGACGGACTCGGCCCTGCGACGGCGTCAGCGCACCAGCGACCGCACCAGCGATCCGGTTGCGCCGCCCGCCGCCGATGAGGCCCTGCGCCCGCTCAACAACTTCTTCGACGAGGCGCGCCGCTACCAAACCGCCGTGGGCGCGCAAGGCAAACCCGGCGCGCAAGTCCTCCGCGACCGCGATCCGCGCTTCGAGGCGATGGCGTCGGTGATCGGCGGGGCGAACATCCCGGTGTGGGTGCGCGCGGACCGCGAAAAGGACATTCGCGGCGCGATCGCGTGGGCGAAAAAGAACAACGTGAAAATCGTTATCGTGGGCGCGCAGGAGGCGGACAAGTGCGCCGATCTTCTGGCCCGCGAACATGTCCCGGTTGTGTTAGGCCCGGTTCTGAGCCTGCCCGCGCGCTGGGATTCGCCGTACGATGATCCGTACTCGCTTCCCGCCCGCCTCGCCAAAGCGGGCGTGACGTTCTGCCTGTCCACCGGCGGCGGCGCGGATGTGCGTCGCCTCCCGTACCAGGCGGCAATGGCGAGCGCATTCGGTCTGCCCCGCGACGAGGCCCTGAAAGCGATCACGCTCTACCCCGCCCAAATCGCGGGCGTCGCCGACCGCTTAGGCTCGCTCGAACCGGGCAAGGACGCGAACCTCCTGATCACGACCGGCAACCCGCTCGAAATCACCAGCGTGGTAAAATCCGCCTTTATCGCCGGTCGCCCCGTAGACCTGAACAACAAACACCTGCGCCTCTACGAAAAATACAAATCCCGCCCCCTTCCGACGGTTTCTCGTTAGGTGGGTGCGGTACGTTTTGCAAGCGCTCATGCCGCGCGGCACCCCCTCAGGCCGGGGGAGGCCCCAACCTAACGTTG
>CAXUMS010000129.1:0-14732 GCA_964252165.1 uncultured Armatimonadaceae bacterium | reverse complement strand
CCGGTGGCGGCGGCGGTGACCGCGCCAATGTTGCGGGTGGACGCGGTTACTCGCGGCCCCAGGGGGATAATCCCCAGAATCAAAATCCGGGCTTCGGCGGCGAAGCCGGACCGGCCCCGAATCCGGGAGGTCAGGACCGATAATGTTAGCCCCTAAAAGAGTCAAGTTCCGGCGCATGCACCGGGGACACCGCAGAGGAAAAGCGTCCGGCGGAACCAACATCGACTTCGGCGATTATGCGCTTCAAGCGCTGGAATCGTGCTGGATGACGAACAACCAGATCGAAGCCGCCCGTATCGCGATGACTCGTAAGATCAAGCGCGGCGGTAAGATTTGGATTCGGATCTTCCCGGACAAGTCGTATACCAAGAAGCCCGCCGAAACCCGTATGGGTTCCGGTAAAGGCGCCCCGGAAGGCTGGGTCGCCGTCGTGAAGCCGGGACGTATCCTGTTTGAAATGCAGGGCGTTACGGAAGAGTTGGCCCGGGAAGCCATGCGCCTCGCGGCCCATAAACTTCCTATCGCGACCAAGTTCATCATGCGGAAGGACGCTTCCATCGCGAAAATTCCGACCGCGCTCGAAACGCGTGTGGCGGAAGCCGAGGGCGTTGTCGAGTCTTTCGGAACCATTGATGAGGACGGCGATGTCGAAATCATTCATGTTATCGAAACCGACGAAGCGGAAGGCTCCGATGGCGGCGGCGGAACCCTGCCGAACAAGGAACATTAAGAAGGCGTAACTATGGCAGACGAAAAAACGCGCGTTCAGGACGAACGCAATGCGCTCGCCGCCCTCGACGCGGACGGCTTGACCGCCCGTTTGAACGAGGAAAAAAAGAAGCTGTGGACCAACCGGTTCGCGCTGGGCAAACGCATGCTGGAAAATACCGCTGAGATTGGCAAAAGCCGCAAAACAATCGCGCGGATCAACACCTATTTGCGGAAGATCGAACTGACGCAAGGGGCGGGTGAATAATTATGTCGAATACCACACTGGATGAAACCAGCGCGGAAGCGATTCAGGAAGCGCGCACAAAGCGTAAAGTCCGAGTGGGCTTAGTTACGTCAGACAAGATGGACAAGACCACGGTCGTGTCCGTTACGACGCTCAAGCAACACCCACTGTATGGGCGTACCGTGAAGCGCACCAGCAAGTTCAAGGCGCACGACGAGAATAACGAGACCGGTATCGGCGACACCGTGGAAATCATGGAATGCCGCCCGCTCAGCAAAGACAAACGCTGGCGCCTCGTTCGCATCGTCGAAAAAGCGAAATAGTTCGAGGTAGCAAGAAAGTTGATAGCAAGAAAGCGAGAAAGTGATACCTGACGATTACGCAGTGTCTTCTTTTATGACTTTCTTGCTCTCCTGCTGTCAACTTTCTTGCTTGCTTTGTACGTCGCCGCGGCGGATAGTCGCGGGCGATAAATGGCTGGACGCGCTCCCTTGTCGGGGGCGCGTTGCGGCGTTGAAAGAAATGAAATGATTCAGCAGTACACCCGCGTTAAAGCGGCGGATAATTCCGGGGCGCGCACGATTATGTGCATTCGCGTTCTTAAGGGTAGCAACACCCGCACGGCCCAGGTCGGCGATGTTATCGTCGGCGCGGTCAAGTCCGCTACGCCGGGCGCGAACGTCAAGAAGGGCGATGTGGTCAAGGCGATTATCGTCCGCACCAAAAAGCCGATCAAGCGTACCGACGGCTCCACGCTCCGCTTCGACGAGAACGCCGCCGTGGTTTTGAACAACAACCTTGAGCCGCGCGGCACGCGCGTGTTCGGGCCGATTGCGCGCGAGCTTCGCGAATCGGGCGTTTCGGGCGGCATGAAGATCGTCTCGCTCGCCCCGGAGGTTATTTAAACTATGGGCGCGAAAAAACCCCCCATCTTGTTCGAGGGAAAAGTCCGCATCAAGAGCGGCGACACCGTCCAGATCATCAGCGGCAAGGACAAAGGGCAGGCGGGCAAAGTAACCGCCGTTTATCCCAAGACCGGCAAGTTAGTTGTTGAAGGTCTTAATATCGCGACCAAGCACCAGAAGGGCCAGCCAACCCAGGCGAACCCGAACCCGGAAGGCGGACGCATCAAGGTCGCGGCCCCGATCGCCATCAGCAAGGTCGCCCTTGTCAACGGCGAAGGCAAGCCCACGCGCGTTCGCATCGCGCAGAACGCCGACGGAACCAAAGCCCGTATCGCCGTCACCGGCGGCGCGGCGATCCCGGAACCGGCGAAGTAATAAACCTACGGTTGGTGTTGGGTGTTGGGTGTTAGGTGTTAGGAAGATTAAGAGAAACCATCGCAGAATAGCGTGTTCTCCCAAAATACCCAACACCCAATACCCAACACCTAACACCCTCCTACTGACCCTCGGTTGGAAATCGAGACAGGAGCAATACGAATTATGGCGGAAACGAACGGCTACACGCCGCGAATGAAACAGATGTACGAGACGACTGTGGTCCCGGCCTTGATCAAGGAGTTTAACTACACCAACTTGATGCAGGCGCCGAAGATCGAAAAGGTCGTCATCAACATGGGCGTCGGTATCGCCGGGCAAACCGGCGGCGACCCCAAGCAGTTGGACAACGCGATCCGCGACCTGACCCTGATCACGGGCCAGAAGCCGGTTGTGACGATTGCGAAGAAATCTATCGCGAACTTCAAACTGCGCGCCGGTTCCAAAGTCGGCGCGAAGGTGACGTTGCGCGGCGCGCGAATGTACGAGTTTTTGGACCGATTGTTTAACATCACGCTTCCGCGTGTTCGTGACTTTCAGGGCATTAACCCGAACAGTTTCGACGGACGCGGCAACTTCGCGATGGGCTTGAAGGAGCAGTTGACGTTCCCCGAGATCGAGTACGACAAGATCGACAAACTGCGCGGTATGGACATCATTATCGCCACGACCGCAACCAACGATACCGAGGGCCGCTACCTGCTTCAGCAGATGGGCCTGCCGTTCCGCCAGGCCGGGGCCACCGGACCGGGCGGCGCGACTCGTATGATGTAGACGCTTTCTTTACAAGCGCATAAATATGCTATGAACGGGCGGCGTAACCAATTGGTTGCGCCGCCCGTTTTGTTGTTTGGGGCGAAACGCGCACAAGCGTAACGCGTCCGATTTTGTGGGTTGTTGCGCTGGGAGGTTCTCGTATGCGTGTTGCGTGTCGCCGTTTGGTCTGGGTATTTTCGGTTTTCGCTTTGGGTATGGGCAGTTTGAGCCATGCTCAAACCGTGACGCCCGCGCCGCTTCCCGTTGTCAAGCCCGATGCGCCGCCCGCCGAGGCGAACGACTTGCAAGCCGCGCTTGCGGCGACCGCATGGGATGCAAACGCGCGCGGGCCGCTTCTCGCGCTTGATCCAGGCTCCGTGACGCCGTGGACGCCGCAAAGCGGAGACGATCCGTCCGCTTACCGTGAAGACGACGATGCATTGCCGCCTGACACTCCAAAGCCGCTTGCGCTTCCGTTAGGCCGTGAGCGTCTACGGGTGGAAACTACAGCGGCGCATTTTGGGCGCAAGGTAGTTCGTCTCGGCTCGCTCGGCGTGCTTGCGCCCACCGAGATGGTCATGCTGAATGAGAACCCGGAACCCGGCGATCCTTATGCGCGTTTGGGACGCGATGAAAAGTTCCGAATGCTCGCCGCAACTTTCGATGCGTCCCAGTGGAAGGCTTTCGGAAGTGAAAGCGGTTTGGGGCTGTCGCAGTTGGACAAGGACCAGCAAGCGCTTTTTCTGTCATACCTGCCCAAGCCGCTGAAACTGCGCCGGGGCGTTGTGGCTGCGGGACGCAGCGCCGACTACAGCGGTATAGAGTATGAAAAAGGCAAAATCATTGCGGCGGTTGTCCTGACCGAAGAACAGCGGCGTGGCGTGCGCGTCCGGCTAAATCTTGCCGCGAGAATTGGTCTTGTTAAAAATAAAGCGGTGGAGGGAGGCGGCGGGGCCGACTACGCCAGTTATGTGGTACAGGCGAAACCGGCGGGGCAAACCGCGTTTTCGATTTTGGCGCGTGACAACAATAACGTGGGCGCGCGGGACGCCTACGGCGTGACGCTCTCCGCCAAAGTTCCGTCGCGTCTCAAGCCCGGTCAGATAGCCTTTGACGCTCCGGCTCTGGATGCGCGCGTGTCGCTCGCGGGCGCGCAAACGTTGGGGGACCTGATAAAACGCATCGCGGACGCGACCGGGCTTGAATTATATGCAGACCCGCGCATTCAGCCTTTAACCGTATGGGCGCGCTTGCCGGACGACAACAACGGCGGCGCAACCGCAAGTGTGCGCGCGGGGGATTTACTGCAAGGTTTATGTTGGTGCGTGACGGGCGCGGTTCGTCGCGTAGAGACCGCGCGACCTGATAGCGCCGCGCTACTTGCCGCCGCAACGCCGGTAGTCTCGTCGGCGCAAGGGGTGCAGGGCGCGTCGGCTACCGCAACAAAGGCTCCGGTTCGGACCGGGGCGGGACCTGCATTTGTGTTAACCGATGCCATCGCGGGCGTGGGCGCACGGAACGCGCGCTTGTACGAGTGGTACGAGCAAGGATCGCAACCGGTTTACGTTTTGCAGACCCGGATGAAGTTGAAAATCCAGGCGCAGAATCCGATGCAATATCTGGGCTGGGGCAAAAATGACGCTTTGGCGTTGCCCAGCGCGGTTATGGACCGGATTCAAGCAGGATGGAAGACCGAGCGGGGACGCTACGGCGCAACCACGATTCGGACCGCGCAACTGGGGCGCGAACAACAAGCGCTGGTACAACAAGCCGCGCAGAACTACGCGGCGCAACCGTTAACGGGCGCGGCGAAAACCGCTCCAACCTTCAAGGACGATCAAGTGACGGTTCGGATGACGGGAAGAATGACATTAACCGTTCCGGGCGTGGGCGAGGTTGACGATAACGCCGCGATGGGACCGGGGCTAATCAATACGGTATTGCCGCCCGCCGAGCGGTGGAGCGACAACGAGGAAGACAAACCGGCCTCGTCCGCGCCGGTGGTTCTGGTCCCGCTCGTGGCGCGTGGAAGCGCGTTGTTTGTGGCCCCGCGCGACGCGGACGGGGCGGTAAAAGCCGTGCAGGCGGCGGCGCGGCGCGGGCTGTCGCAGGTATGGTTATCTGTGGACGGCGATACAGCAGCGGAACTAAACCTCCTTCCGCTTCAGGCCGGAATTACGGCAGGCAAAAGCGCGAACGTCGCTGTGTACGCGGTCGCGCGCGTTCTATCGCTCGGCAACCACGCGGGCGGCATCGCCGCAGACGACGTGCCGGAAAGCGCAGAAAACGCAACGGCGCCGATGGCGCGGACGTCCGATCCGGTACAGGAAAAAGCGAGCGTTGTACGCGCTGATGAAAACGCGTCCGCTTCATTCGACGTGAATATCTTTGGCGAAACGCTTCGGAAGTACATTGCCCGCAAAATCGTTGTGGCGGAAGCGTCGCAAAATGAGCAGGGGCCACGGCTACGGGCGGAACTACTCGATTACCGGCGATCTGACTTGCCCGAATCCGCAAGCGTCATTCGTGAAAAACTGCTCGTCATCGCTAAAACGCCGGGCCTTGCCGGGTTGGTTTTGCATGAAACCGCCGCTCCGGGCGCGGGAGCGCCTAAGGCGCCCGGCTACGGCGCGGACGGAGCGGAGGGCGGGTACTCGCCCGAGATGCGCTTGGCCTTTCTGCGCCGTACCGGATGCGATCCGGTAGATTTTTCAAGCGATGTTTGGATGGATGGCGTCAATATCGCGTTGCCGTTTTTCGGCTCCCTACCTGAGAAAGCGGACGGGACCATTGGGGTCGCGCAGCAATGGGGAACATTGCGGTTCGAGCAAAACGCGCGCTTGATGACGACTTTGTACCAAGCGATTCGGGCGTCAAACCCTGCTTTGCCGCTTCTTATACAAGAACGGGCGGATGGTTTATGGTGGGGAACGTGGGACAAGGCGGAGGTTCTTCCCGCGCGGCGCGAAACCCGCGACAACGAAACCGCAAGCGAAGCGCAAATAGCCAAAGAAACGGCCCATCGGCGCTTGCTGGCCGCGTACTTCTTGCCCCGAGAACAAACGTTGCTTTCGTCCTGGGTTAAACCCGATCCGTGGCCTGCCGACAGTTCGCAGGCGTTTGCGAAGTCCATCAACGAACAGATCAAAGCGTTGCCGGGCGCCTGGGATGGCGTGGTTTTCGATCTAAGCGATTTGCCAGTTGGCAAGGCGTTAGCGCTGTTCGCGGCGGGCGTCGCCAAACCCGGCGCAAGCGCGGGCGCTCCGCTCCCGGTTCCAGTGAAATCGCGGTAACCGTTCGGCGCGCCGCCGCCCGGCAGGGAACCGCAGTGGGCGCGTCGAACGGGTATTTTGTCGCCGGTTGTTCACCGATCGGCGCGCGTTGGGCGCGCCGGGCGGGTTTGTCCTCGTTACTCAGGAGAATCGCCGTGGTTTGTCCTTATTACCCTCATTACCCCCGCCGCTATGGTTTCGTTGTTCTTGTCACTTTGGGAGCGGTTTGCGCGTCATCCTTAAAAGCGTACGCGCAGGAAACTCCTCCGCCGTCTACGGCGACGGCTGATACGGTCAAAAAGGCCGCTGTCGCCGCGCCGCCGCCGCGTCAGCCGTACTTTAATCTTCAAAGCGCGCTTGCGGTGACGCAGTGGGACGCCCAAACGCGCGGTCCGCTTATCGTGGTTGATCCGCAGAGCGTCCAGCCCTGGACGCCCAAGCGCAATCCGTACGAGGATAACGAAGACTGGCAACCGCCCGTCCCGCTTCCCCCAAAGGAAACCGGGACCTACCCGGCGGGCGAGGTCGCCGCGCATTTTGGGCGCAAGGTGGTTCGTCTCGGCTCGTGCGCCGTGATGGCCCCGACCGAGATGGTTTTGCTTAATCCCAACCCCGGGCCGCCGGACCCGTATGCGGGAATGCGCCGCGAGCAGAAACTTACTATGCTTCAGGCGACCCTTACCGCATCGCAGTGGCAGGCTCTGACAAGCGCGCAGGGGTTAGGTTTGGGCGATATGGACAAGGACCAGCGACCGCTTTTTTTGTCGTACCTGCCCGACCCGATAAAACTGCGAAAGGCGACAATGATGGGAGGCGGCGGTTACCGCTTTGAAGGTACGAGCATGGACAGCGCCATCACGCTTTCCGACACCCAGCGCGCCGGTGTTCGGCTACGGCTGAACCGACAGATGCAATTGACGATGTCCGGCACGATGGGCGGTCGCGCGAGCCGAATGAACGTTTCGGTCTCCGGGCGCAAAAACGGTGAAAGCGTCCTGTATATGACATCCGGCAACGAATGGGGGAAGCCGGACGCATTTGGCGTGCGCGTGGTGGACACGGTCCCCAACAAGTTAAAAGCAAGCCAGATTGATTTCGATGCGCCCGGACTTACCGTTCTGGTATCGGTAAGCAATGCGAAAACCATCGGGGACTTGATCAAGCGAATCCGGGAGGCGACCGGCGCGGAATTATACGCGGACGGGCGTATCGCCAAATTGCCGGTTTGGGTGCGCGCGGGCGACGGCGACAACGCAGGAAACGTGCGTGCGGGCGAGTTGCTTAAAGGCTTATGCTGGTGCGTGACCGGAGCGGTTCGTCGTATCGAGGCCAAACGGGAAAGCCGCGCGCTTCCGACCGGCGGCGGGGTCGCATTCGTGCTGACCGATGACATCGACGGTGTGGGCGCGCGCAAAGCGCGGCTTGCGGAATGGTACCAGAACGGCTCCTACGCGTCCCAGCGCATTATCGAGCAGATGAACGAGCGTATCCGCAAGAAATCGCCGCTCAACTATGTGCAATTCGCGGAAAATGACCCGCTTGCGCCGTCCGCCGATTTGCAGAAGCGGATCGAGGAAAGTTGGAAGAAGGGGCGCACCCGTTACGAGGGTGTGCCATTACCCCTCCGAGACCTTCCCGCCGCCCAGCAGGCGCAGGTGCGTGAAACCGCGAACCAGTACGCCTCGCAAGAATGGACCCAGCGACAAAACATCAAACTCGACATGGAGCGCGTAAACGCCACGGTCCAGGGCAAATTGACGATGGTGATACCGGGCGTGGGCGAAACCGAGGATCAGAATGTCGCGTATAACGCGCTTCAGTCCATGTTGCCGCCCCCGGACTATACCGATTACGTTAGCCCCAACACGCCCAAGCCGACAACCGACCCCATCGCATTGACGGCGAAGGTTGCATCGGGAAGCGTTTTGTATGTCGCGCCGCGCACGCCGGAGGAAGCCGCAAGCGCGGTCACGACGGCGAAGCGGCGAGGCGTCCGCAACCTTTGGCTTCCCGCGCCGGAAGGGGCGAAAGACGAAACCGGCGCGGCTCTTGTCGCCGCCGCCGTTGCGGCGGGCGCAAAAGCGGGCGTGGGCGTGTGGCCCGTTCTCCGCGCCCTGAGCGTTCCCGGCCCGGCGAATGCGGAGGGCGGCATCGGCGACGAGGCCATGACAACGCCCACGCCAGCCGCTAAGCCCGAGGTCGCCGCCACTACGGAACCCGATCCCGAGGATATTCGTGACCGCAATATCTTGGGCGAAACGCAAACCGATTATGTCCGCCGCATCACGGTCAATAACCTTGAGCCGTTCCCCGGATATACGCGGCGATTTATCGGTCAGCGCGATTTTCTGCGCCCGGATGTGACCGCGACACTGCAAGCCGCGCGCGAGCGAGCGCTAAACGCATCGCGGCTTCCCGGTATTGCCGGGGTGGTTTTTAGCGACACCGCCGCCGCAGGTTACACCGATGCCACCGCATCCGGCAACACGGGCGACGGCGGTTTGACCGAATTCGGCTACACGCCGGAATTGCGGCTCGCCTACCTGCGAAAGGAAGGTTATGACCCCGTCGATTTGGGCGGCGGAAATTCGTATCTGGGCGGCGTTCAATTGAACCTGCCGTTCTTCCCGGATGTCAACGCAAGTTATATCGAGATGCCCGGCGGCGGCTACGGGCCAGACCCGAAAAGCGGAACGCCCCTCAAGCGCTGGGCGAAGTTGCGGTACGATTTGAACGCGTCGCTTCTTGCCGACTTGTACAAAGCGGTTCGGGCGGAAGCGCCGGCTTTGCCGCTTCTCATTCGGGAACGAGGCGGCGGCTCGTACTGGGCGTCGTGGGAGCAGGGCGATAAACTTCCGCTTTATGTCAACCAGTATACGGAAGGGGTAGCGCAACCAAGCGTTTTCCAAAGCGCGAAGTCCGCCGCGAAAACTGCGTTGCTCAACGTTTCGTTCAATCCGGTTCCATTCACGTATCCCGGTCAACCCGTGGATTTGGTGAAGCCGGACAGCCCGCAGGCCTTTTCACGCAACATCAGCACGTATCAGGGCTATATGAAAGGCTCGTGGAGCGGTATCGTTTTCGACCTGACCGCGGTTGCGGTCCCGAAAGCGTTAGGGCTGTTCGAGGCGGGAATTGCGCCGCCCGGAACGCCGGTCGCGGCTCCGGTTCGCAAAGCCCCGCCGCCCGGCGCGGCGGCGGTAAGAGCGGGCAAACCGTGAACCGACGCCGTGCGTGCGTTTTCGATGTCGCCCAATTTGCGGACAGTTACCGTGGCGAGGCGACCGAGGATCGTTCGGAAATCGTCCACGTGGACACCGATGATGCCTCCGAGGCATACGTTTTAATCATCGCTGACGGCGTGGGCGGGCGACCGGGGGGCGGCGCGGCGGCGGACCGCGCCGTTCATTTGACGCGCGAGGCGGTGGTCGCGGGCGCAGGGCGGGAGCGGTTTCGCGGAAGTCTGCGAAGCGCAGACAACTGGCGCGAGTTGCTCACTTTTGTAGATGAGATGGTGTCCGAGGAGGAGGGCGCAGGCGAGACCACGTTGCTTGCCGCCTACGTGACGCCCACGCATATCTGGGGCGCGAGCGTGGGGGACTCGGAGACATGGTGGATCGGCTCGGATGCAATCGTCGATCTGACCGAGCGTCAACGGCGCAAGCCGTTCTTGGGCGGCGGAATGTGTATTCCTACGCCGTTTGCATTTCGGGTTCCGCCCAACAAAACCGGAGCGCTTCTGCTCGCGACGGATGGTTTGTTCAAGTACGCCGACACGAACCGCATCTGCGAGATCATGTGCGCGGCGGAAGCCGCAGGGAATGCCGCAAGCGAAACCGCCCGAACGGTGGCGGAACTCGCCCGGTTGTCGTCCGGCGCGTTCCATGATGATATTGCGGTAATCGTGTGTCGTTATGACGCGTCGTCGGCGGGTAACAAAGCCGCATCGCGCAAGCCGGGTTTTTGGGAACGGTTATAAAGTCGTTTTACGCGTGCGCAGACAATTTTAGAACTTGTCTTTATCCTGCCAAGCAAGTGACGGGCGCGGCAGTCCTTGCCGCGCCCGTCACCTATCTTATCTGTCACCTCTTGCGCGCTAAAAGTTATAGGAAAAGCCGCCCAGAAGGTGCGTAGTGCGGAGCGTGGTTTCACCGCTTCCCTCGCCGCCTCGGACGCGAACCTCGGGGTGCGCGTACGTGTACTTGGCCTCCGTGAACAAGCTAATGCGGCTGGTAAGTCCGTAGCGCAAACCGCCGCGCAATTGGAAGCCCAGTTCGCCGTTGCCCTTCTGGTAGCCGCGCGAATCCGTGTTCCCTAAACCGTTCACCTCGTTCACCGGGTAATACAGGTAATACGTAGGCCCGCCCGCGACATACGGTTGAATCCGCCCATCGGGAAAGCCGGGCGACGCTTGGACCGGGACGCGGTAGGTCGCGGCGATGGTAATGGCGTTCACGCCGTTGGTGATACGAAACTCGCCGACACGGTCCTCGATTGGCGCGGTCGTGTCCACGGGCGCGCCCTGCCAGGTCCCCGAAACGCGCTTCCGCTGCTCGACTTTGGCGTACGCTTTGTAGTGGTTGAACTCCAACTCGATACCGACGCGCGGCGTGTTGCGGAAAAATGTCCCGACGCGGTAGCCGTAGTAGACGGATCCGGTGAACGGACGCGCCCGCCAGGCGACATCGTGGAACGTGGCGTCGGAGTTCGTGGCGGGCTGGATGATGTGAAGGTCGCTGTTCGATGTATGGTTCACGCCGGTGAAAACGGAAAAATAGATCGGTTGCCGCCGACTTTTAGCCGGGGCGGCGGCTTCCTGAGCGTGGGCGGCGGCAAGGGGACCAGAAAAAACGGCTAAGGCGCCGAGGAGGACAAGCGGGCGTAGGCGTGGCAAAAACGTGGTTCCAATTCCGTTGAAGATGAGCGGTTCGGCGAGAATGGGCGCAGTATCAACGCGCCCGCCCTCGCTGAACCTATCGAACAATACCACGAAACCGGCGGGCCGTTGCGTTTTCCTTCTACGTCAGCAAAAGGTACGGTTTTTCCAATATTTCCTTAAGGCGCGCGAGGAACGCGGCGGCGGGCGCGCCATCCATCGCGCGGTGATCGAAGGAAAGCGACAAGCCCATCATGGGACGCACCACGGCTTGCCCATTTAGGGCGACAACGGTGTCCGCGATAGCCCCAACGCCCAGAATGGCGACCTGCGGCGGCGCGATAATAGGGTTGAAATGTTCGATCCCGTAGTTGCCGAGGTTCGAGATAGTGAATGTACCGCTGGAAATATCCGCGCCGCCAAGCTCGCTTTTACGGGCGCGGGCGGCAAGGTCGGTTCGGTCACGCGCGATCTCGCCCAGTCCTTTGCTCAGGACATTCTTGATAACCGGCACGATCAGGCCGTCCTCGCCCAAACTCACGGCAAGCCCGATATGAACGTCATCGAAAAGCGTAATCGTGTCGTTGTCAATGTGGGCGTTGACGTACGGGAACTCGCGAAGCGCGACGCTCGTCGCCTTGACGATAATATCGGTCGGCGACACGCGCACGCCGTTTGTCGCTTTCTCGACGGAAGGCAGAACTTGGGCGCGTAACGCCATCGCCTCGGTCATATCGGCGGACAGGTGCAGGGTGACATGCGGGGCGGTGCGGATAGATTTCGCGATGTTGTCCGCGACGCGTTTTCGCAGTCCGGTGAGCGTCACAACGCGCGAACCGCCGGGGGCGGCGACAACAGGCGCCGCTTTTACCGGTTCAGTTGCGGCGGTTGCGGCGGCGTGAACGTCGCTTGCCATGATACGCGCGCCCGCTTCCGGCGACGGCAGGGTGGACAAATCGAAACCCGTCCCCGACGCGACCGCGCGGGCGAGCGGCGTGGATTTCGGGCCGCGCTCGGCGGCTTGCGAAGCGGCAAGCGCGGCGGCGCGCTCCTCGTGAAACGCGATCACATCGGCTTCCTGAACGCGCCCGTTCGGCCCGGTTCCGCGTCCGGCGAGATCGGTTGCGGCGACGCCAAACTCATCGGCGACGCGGCGGGCGCGCGGGCTTAAGAATACGGGCGACGCAGGCGAGGCCCCCCCCGCCCCCAATAATGGGGGGGCTTCGGAGGGAGAAGGGGAAGAGGGTGCGGCAGGGACCTGCGCCTCGCTAATGCTTGCGGCTGGGACGGAACCGGCTACGCCAGAGCCGCCGAGCAGATGCTCGATGGATTCGTCGGCGGTTCCCACGATCATAACGGGCGCTTCCACCGCAACAAAATCGCCTTCGGCGGCGAGAAGACGGCGCACCACGCCGTTCTCGACCGACTCGAAAAAGGTGTTCACCTTGTCGGTTTCGATCTCCGCGAGGTTCTCGCCCTTCGTCACCGTGTCACCCTCGCGCTTCAGCCATTGAAGGATTCGCACCTCTTCAACGCTTTGTCCCAGCACCGGCATTTTTAAAATTGTCGCCATAAAACTACGTTTCGCGGGGACGACCGTAAAGTCCTTCGGACAGCCAGAAAGTTGATGGCAAGAAGGCGAGAAAGTCAGACCTGACGCTTCCGTAACGCCTTCCTGTCCGCCTCTCTTGCCTTCTTGCTATCAACTTTCTGGCTGTCTCATCTACTCGCGGGCGAACACGGTGCGGCGGGCTTCGCGGTCGCGGTCGCGGTCGGCGATGGATTCGCGTTTGTCGTACAGTTTCTTACCCTTGCCGACGCCGAGTTCGAGTTTGGCGAAACCGCGCTCGAAGTACAGGGAAAGCGGGACGAGGGTCAATCCTTTTTGCTGGGTTTGCGCCCAGAGTTTGTCTATCTCGCGGCGGTTTAAAAGGACTTTGCGGGAGCGCACCGGGTCCACATTCCAGCGGTTTCCCTCGGCGTGCGGCGTGATGTGCATATTGTGCAGAAACACCTCGCCGTTCTTTTCGATACGCGCGTAAGCGTCGGTGAGGTTTACCTTGCCCGCCCGAAGCGACTTTACCTCGACGCCGACCAGAACCAGACCCGCCGTGTAAATGTCCTCGATAAAATACTCGTGTCGCGCTCGGCGGTTCAGCGTGATTGTTTTACGCCCCGCGCCCTTGCCCGCCGAACTGTTGCCCTTATTGGTTCCGTCGCCGCCTGCCATGAGAGTCGCCTCGCCCGCTTTTGTGAGATACCGGCTGATTATATCGCTTGACAGGCGGGTAGATAAAAGCCGCCTCGCGTGACAAACACGGTGAAATTTCTGTCGTTTTTTGGGAACCGCACCGCCCGGTTCGGGTTATAAATTGCGAATAGGTTTACTGACAAGTAAGGAAATCTTACGATGTCGTAAGGAAAAAGCGAATTTGATGCCAGTGAAAAGCGACACAGAAGCCGATGACGCTACCGCCGCGCCGATCGGCGGCGGTAGCGTCCACGGCGATCTGCGGCGCGAACGGCGACGACAGGCGCGCGAGGATGACATTTTAGAAGCCGCGCGCGAACTGATGGCGGCGCGCGGACTGGACGCAATGACGATGGATGAACTGGCGGAGCGGGCCGGGGTATCGAAGCCCACTCTGTACCAGTATTTCCCCTCTAAGGAGGCGGTCGCGGTCCAAACCGTGGTGCGGATGGTCAAGCGAATCGGCGTGTGTATGGACGCCGTGGATGTGCGGTTGCCCGCAATCGCGCGGCTTGAGCGCGTGGTGCGACGTGTGCTGGAGTTACGGTTCGCACCCGATCATCCGATGCTTGGCTTATCCGCCGGGCCGCTCAAGGCGATGGTTCGGACCAATCCCGAATACATCACGCATCAAAAGCGCCTTGTGGAAACATTGACGCTTTGGATGGATGAGGCGCAGGCGGCGGGCGACGTGGCTCCGCTTTTATCGTCGCGCGCTTTGGTGCAGATGGTGTTCAGCCTGCTCCGGGATACCGATTTTGAAGAAATTGTCGCGGGCGACGCCCGCCGCGCCGACGAGGTCGCTTTTACGCTTTCCACCACATTTATCAACGGGATACGGCCTCGTTAGCGGTTCCTATACCTTATCTTTTATTTACTTCTTACCCATGCAGAAAAACAAAAACAAGAAAATAGCCTTCGCCGCGTTTGCGATTGCTCTAACGGTCGCCCCAACGGCGCGAGCGCAACAGTCCGCTCCCGGTCAGGGCGCGCCTGGTCAAACCGGCCCCGGTCAAACGACTTCGCCGACATCGCCCGGCACGACAAATGCGCCTCAGGGACCATCGTCCAACCCCGCCGGACCGACCGCGCCGGGTTCGCCGCCCGCCCCCGCGCCGCCGTCTGGTCAGAATAGCGGGAGTAGCGGGCAAAATGGGTTTTCGGTTCGCCCCGTCAACACCCAAGGCGGTATCAAGCGACCGGGCAGCGAAAATGAATCGCCGATCTTCGATCTGGCGCGGACCATTCAGGCCGCGCAGGATAGTAGTTCGGGTCTGGTTCAAGCGCGGCGCAATGTGGAAATTGACAACCGGCGCGCGGACGCGGTCGCGGCGCAGGGGCG
>CAXUMS010000128.1:0-14800 GCA_964252165.1 uncultured Armatimonadaceae bacterium | reverse complement strand
CAACCTTACGTTGGATCGGTGATTATAAAAACGCAAAGTGGCTCGGTTAAACCGCTCAGGCGGTTTAACCGAGCCACTTTGCGTTTTTATAATCACCGATCCAACGTAAGGTTGGTCCCCCCTGGAAGAGGGAGCCGCGCGGCTTGAGCGATTTAGTCTCACGACAACGCAGACGCAAACGACAACACAACACCGCTAATCGGTTTTGAGGGGGCCGTGGTAGGCGGCCATGCCGCCGGTCATGGTGGCGACATTGGTGAAACCTTGAGAAAGGAGGAAGCGGGCGGCGGCTTCGCTGGTCATGCCTTTTTCGCACACCAGGATGATTTCATCGTCGAGGTCCAGCTCGCGCTCGTAGCGATCCGCAAAATCATCGGCGGGGATAAGCAGCGCCTCGGGGAGCTTGCCTTTGCGGTAGTCGCGCGGGTCTCGTACATCCACCAGGAAAGCGTCCGTGCGCGCTTCGACGCGGGCCGCTACCTCCTCTGGGCTGAGGCGTTTTACATTGTCGTTTCCGTTATCGCTCATGACTCGCTTTCTCGCCGTGGCATCGTGGTTCTATCGGCGCTTATAAACGCCGGGCCGTCAGAATGCAGGTATCGTCTTGCAATCGCCCCTGCGCGAACCGGCGGGCGGCGGCGACAATTTCTCGGGCCAAATCACCGGGGGCGTCGTTTGCGAGCGCGGCGAGAGCGCGGGTTGTATCCATCAGGCCATTGTAACCGAACAGCGGGCCGCGCCGAGTGGAATTGCGCGCCTCGGTAACCCCATCGGTTACCAAAATCAGAACGTCGCCACACGCAAGCGACGCTTGCGTGTTCTCATATTCCGCTTCCCGGTACGCGCCGAGGAGCGGTCCGCTCGCGGCAATCTCCTCGGTGTCGCCGCTTGCGGCCCGCAGTATCAGCGGAGGCTCCGCGCCCCCCGCCGCGCACAGCGCTTCGCCGGTTTTAGGCGTGACAATAACCAGAGAGAGCGCCACCATCGAGGGGAAACCGGAGGTAGCGCTGTCGTTGAGCGCGCCCATAATCTGCGCGCAAATTAAGTAGCGGTTCAGGCGGGCGAGCGCGCGGGCGGGGTCGGCGTCCGGTTCCTCGCTCAAAAGGGCGCGCAATGCGTACTTTATCTGGGCCGTGTGCGCGGCGGCCTGCAAGCCCTTACCGGTGACATCGCCGACCACGAGGGCCACTTTGCCGTTTTCAAGCGCGAACGCGTCCACGAAATCGCCGCCGACCTGCGCTTCTTCCCATGCCGCCGCGTACTCGGTATGAACCAGCAAGCCGGGAAACGATTCCGGCGGCGGCGCGACCAAAAGCGAGCGTTGTAGCGTTTCCGCGATTCGCTGTTGCTTTAACGCGGTCATGGCGAGTTCGGCCTGCGCTTTTTCCTTTTCGGCGATTACGCCCGCCTGTCGTGCGACCACGGCGCGTAGCTCCATCTGTGTCATCACCTCGTGCGCAAGCGTTCGCAGGGCGCGTTTTTGGCGCTCGTTTAGTTCGCGCGGCGTGTAATCCAGCACGCATAGCGTTCCCAGCGGGTAGCCTTCCGGCGACTCCAAAAGGGCGCCCGCATAGAACCGCAAGCGGGGATCTCCGGTCACGAGCGGGTTATCCACAAAGCGGTCGTCGCCAAGGGTATCCGGCACGACAAAAAGACCGGGTTCCAGAATGGCGTGGGCGCAGATAGAAATATCCAGCGGCGTTTCACGAACGCCCAGACCTATCTCGGACTTGAACCATTGCCGATCTCGGTCAATAAGGTTAATAACGGCAATCGGGACTTCGCAAATATCGGCGATTAGTTGCGTCAGGTCGTCGAAAACCTCGTCCGAGCCGGTGTCCAAGATATGGTAACGATGAAGCGCGTCAAGGCGCGCTTCCTCATCGGTATGTTTAGGGGCCGTCACAGAGCCGCCTTTCGTTGATCAACGTTTTGCCGCGCGACAGAACGCACTTTTGACGTGCATAGTTCACGCAATGATGTCGCGGACCACTTCGCCGTAGACATCGGTCAGGCGGAAATCACGGCCCGCGTAGCGGTAGGTCAAGCGCGTATGGTCAAAGCCTAACAGTCGCAAGATTGTTGCGTGCAGATCATGGACATGCACCGGGTCTTTTTCCGCCTTGAAGCCAAATTCATCGGTCGAACCGTGGATCGTTCCGCCTTTAACGCCGCCGCCCGCCATCCACATCGAAAAGCCGTAGTGGTTATGATCGCGCCCGTTCTTGCCGTTCGGGTTGACCGCCGACGGAAACTCCATTGTGGGCGTCCTGCCGAACTCGCCGCCCCAGATGACCAATGTCTCGTCCAGCATACCGCGTTGCTTCAAATCGGTAAGAAGCGCGCCAATCGCCTGATCGCACTGCTTGGCGAGGTTTCCATGCCCCGTTTCGATGTCCGCATGACTATCCCACGGTTGTCCGGCCCCGTGATACAGCTGGATAAACCGGACGCCACGCTCGGCGAGCCGCCGCGCGATAATGCACTGGCGCGCGTAAACACCCGGCCCGTACAAATCGCGGATCGATTGCGGCTCGGCTTCGGCGTCAAAGGCGTCGGTCGCTTCTTTTTGCATCCGAAACGCGAGTTCAAAAGACTGAATACGAGATTCTAATTGCGCGTCGCCCGCACGCGTGTGCGCGTGCCGTCGGTTCAGGGCCTGCACCAGATCTAACTGTTCGCGCTGTTGTTCGGTTCCCTCGTAATGATTTCGGATATGCTCGATTATTTTCTCCGCATCGGTTTGCGCCGGGTCCACATACGTTCCCGCAAACACGCCGGGTAAAAATCCGCTTTGCCAGTTTTGCGTTTCCTGAATAGGAAAACCGCCCGGACAAAGCGCGATATAACCGGGCAGATTCTGATTTTCGGTTCCCAGACCGTACGTCACCCACGAGCCAACGGAGGGACGAATCTGGCGCGCATCGCCGCAGTTCATCAGCAAAAGCGACGGTTCGTGGTTCGGCACATCCGCGTACATCGAGCGAATTACGGCCATATCGTCCACATGTTCGGCGATATGCGGAAAGATCGAACTCACCTCAATGCCGCTTTGCCCGTACTTTTTAAACGTGAACGGAGACGGAAGCGCGGCCCCAGTTTTCCGTTCGGTGGATAGGTTGCCGGACGGAAGCGCCTGCCCCGCGTATTTGAGAAGCGCGGGCTTGGGGTCGAACGTGTCCACATGGGACGGGCCGCCGTTCATAAACAAAAAGATAACCCGCTTGGCTTTTGCCGGGAACTGCGGCAGGCGCGGCGCGAGCGGGTTTAAACCGCCGCCCATGCCGGGCGGAGGCGCCGCCTCGACGGGCGATGCGCCAAGCAACCCTTCCGCGCCCAACGCCCCCGCAAGGCCCAGCAACGCGAAGCCATTCCCCATCCGGGACAACAGTTCGCGGCGGGTCAATAGAGCGTCGGCGGGATTAGGTTTGTGATCGTAGGCGGACATGGCAACAGGCTCCTTACGGGCGCGCGGGACTATAATCAGGCGACAGCGAACTCGGTCATCTTGCGGCGCTCTTCGGACTTAAAGCCAAGCACGATTTTGTCCTTCGGCACGCCCGCATCGAGAAGTTTTGTCGCCACTCCTTCTTCGGCGCCATCATATTGAATCCAATACTTACCATCAATTATATCAACATGGGCGATGACGCCATGAATGCGTTTGTACCCGCTCCATCCCTCTATAAGAACAAGGTAGCGGTCGTTTGCGCGGTCGAAAACGGGCCGCGCCCCAATGTCGCCGTGGGTGTAAGGAACGCGGGTATATTCGATCAACACGGTTTCCAACAAGCGTTGTTGTTTATCTTGTTCTTCTATCGGGGTTGTGGAAGCCATTTTATAATCTTCTCGGAAAGCGCGTCGTATCCAACTACTTTCAGATCAACATTTTGTATCGTTAGCTCGCCAACCTCTTCGGACAAAATACCTTCGACTATTTCCTGCGGCGCGGCCAGATAAAGCGTCCGTTCCGGTTCCAGGCGCGCTAATGCAGACCGGTACACAACAAACTGCCCCACGGCGTTTTCCAAATCATTCAGGTCGGACCGCCCTAAGAAAGACTTGACCTCAACCGCAGTTTTGACAATGCCTTTCTCCGCCGCCCTAAAACCAAATGGATAGGATCATGCGTCACAATCCAGCCGTCCTGGATAAGCGCATTGCGAATGGCGGTATGAAAACGGTCAAGGGCGGGCATTGCACGTTATTGTAGCACAGGGAGATACGGGAAAGGCCGGGACGCTTTATCATACGTCTCGGCCTTTATGAACGGGTTAAAAAGCCGCCTTGCTTACTCGGCGGCGACAAGTTCGCCGACCGGCGTCGCGGACGCGATCAGCGCTTCGGCGGCGCGGGCGTCGGCGTCCAACGCATCGGACGGGCGTACGTTCTGCGGGTTCAAATCGCCTGCTAAACGCTCAATATCCTCGCGCGTCGAGCGACCCGTGGTTTTACTGCCGCGCGTGATCCGCACTTTGTACAACGGCGTCCGCCACCGGCGCAATTTTTCAATATTGGTGTACGCCTCATCTCCCAGAGCGATAATGCGCGACGGTGACAATAATTCGATCTGATGGCGCGTGATTTTATTCCAGCATTCCTCGTAAATATCGGAGAACGGTTTTTCGTCGCCTTTTTTCCACGGAAGCAAATTGATGAGCGCGACATCGCTACGATTAAGGCCCAATCGCTCAATCAGCGGCCCGACCACGTTGTTGTAGTACGGCCAGTCCTGCATCGCCTCCTCAGTCGCCTCCGACAACGCGTGGAACGTGGCGACCCCGCCATCCAAACCCGCAAGGGCTTCAGCGATCATCTGGTCGCGCGCGCCGGTTTCGTCCTTGGTCGGGGCCGCTCCCAGAAGAAGCGTACCGCTCCGCTGATACTGGCGCCCGACAAAGCCGGGATGGGGTTCCGGGTCCTCGATACGCCGGGCCTTGACGCCGGGCAGAATGTCGGAGGGGGAGCAGTTTGCGATCTCATACCAAAGTTTGCTTATTGCGGGGTCGTCCATAAAAGAATCCTTTCGGGGCGGAAAAACAAGGGGAAGCACGGGGTAAACAAAAACGCCCCGACCCTTTTAGTTTACCGCGCGCCGCTTATAGGCGCCGCTTCTCCCGACGCGGACCGCGCTAAAGCCTGTTATGAACTCGTGTTGATTTAGGACCAGTGGAAAGGCTCACGCGAGATTGAGGTGGCGAATGATGTGGGTAAAATCTTGTGCGTTGTGGGCGTGAACCCACGGTATCAACACGCGCGGCGCCCCGGACGCTCACCACCGCCGCTTGAAATTAGTAGGTGCGGCGGCTTTATGTGGATTGTTCGGCTGGCCCTCAAACGCCCTTATACTTTTGTCGCGGGCGCGCTTCTCATTTTGTTGTTCGGCATCGTTACCATTTTGCGGATGCCGGTAGATATTCTGCCCAACGTGGACATCCCCATCGTGTCCGTTATCTGGCAATACGATGGCTTATCCGCCGAGGAAATGGAACAACGCATCGTCACGCCGTCTGAGCGGACGTTTACGACCACGGTCAACGACATCGAGCATCAAGAATCGCAGTCGTTAAACGGCGTCGCGGTTATCCGTATCTTCTTCCAGCCCGGAACCAATGTCGAGGGCGCAATCGCGCAGATCACGTCGAGTTCGCAAAGCGTTCTGCGCCGGTTGCCTGCGGGCATCACCGCTCCGTTAATCGTGCGCTTCAGCGCATCGAACGTGCCGATCATGCAGGTAAGCGTCGGCTCCCAATCGCTTCCCGAAGAGCAATTATTCGACTACGCCACGAACTTTATCCGCACGCCGCTGACCAAAGTCAAAGGCTCGCAACTGCCGCTTCCCTACGGCGGCAAACCGCGCTCGATTCTTGTGGACCTCAACCCGCAGGCTTTGTACGGTTACGGTATCGCGCCGTCCGAGGTCAGCAACGCGATCAACGCGCAGAACGTGATTTTGCCCGGCGGCACGACCAAAATCGGCGACGTGCAGTACAATGTTCGCTTGAACGGCGCCCCGCGCGTCGTGGACGCCCTGAACGACATTCCCATTCGGGCGGTCGGCGGGCGCATGGTGTATGTTCGAGATGTCGCGCAGGTGCGCGACGGCTACACGGTTCAGCAAAATATCGTGCGCTCCAACGGGCGTCGCTCCGTTTTGCTCACCATTCTCAAAAACGGCGGCGCATCCACGCTGTCGGTTATCAATGGTATCAAGGCCGCGCTTCCCGGCGTTCGCGCCACCGTTCCTGGCTCGCTCACCATTGAAACGCTGTTCGACCAGAGCGTTTTCGTCCGCGAATCCATCAAGGGCGTTCTGATCGAGGGCGGTATCGCGGCGTGCTTAACGGCGGCGATGATTCTGCTGTTTCTCGGCTCGTGGCGCTCCACGCTGATTGTCGCGGTCTCAATCCCGCTGTCCATCCTGATTTCGCTGATTGTTTTGTCTGCGCTGGGCATGACCATCAACATCATGACGCTGGGCGGTTTGGCCCTTGCGGTCGGTATTTTGGTGGATGACGCGACGGTCGAGATCGAAAATATCCACCGCAATCTTGCGCTGGGAAAACCGATTCGGCGCGCGATTTTGGACGGGGCCGAAGAGATCGCCCTGCCCGCGTTCGTGTCAACGCTTGCGATTTGTATCGTGTTTTTGCCGGTCTTCTTGATCGTCGGCCCGGCCCGTTCGCTGTTTTTGCCGCTCGCGCTCGCCGTCGTTTTCGCCATGCTCGCCTCGTACCTTTTGTCGCGCACCATCGTGCCGACGATGGTGATGTACCTGGTCCGAAACGAGGCCGAATTGCACCTGCCCGAGGACAGCCCCGCGCTGGAGCAGGCCAAAAAACGCCGCGAGGAAGAGGCCCGAAAGAAAAACAAGAAGTCCAAAGACCCGCGCGAGAATTTCCTGTGGCGGTTCCACGAAGGCTTCAACAAGCGCTTTGAAAAACTGCGCGACCGCTATGCGAACGGTTTGCGCTGGTCGCTCGACCACCCCGTCGCCGTCCTGGTGACGTTCGGCGTCACGGTCGCCCTTTCCGGTTGCTTGTATCCGTTTTTGGGCCGCGACTTTTTCCCGCGCGTGGACGCCGGACAGATTCGCCTTCATGTCCGCGCCCCCGCGGGAACGCGCATTGAAGATACGGAGCGTATTTTCGCCGAGGTCGAGGGTGTGGTCCGCGAAACCATCCCGCCTGATGAGTTGCACCTGCTCCTGGACAATATCGGTTTATCGTTCGGCGGTGTGAACTTCGCGTTCACCAGCACGTCCACGATTGGCTTGTCCGACGGCGAGATTCTGGTCGCGCTGAACGAGAAAAAACACGGCCCGACCGAAAAGTATGTCGAAGCGCTAAGGGAAAAACTGCCGCGCCGATTTCCCAATCTGACGTTCTACTTCGAGAACGCCGACATTGTCGGGCAAATCTTGAACTTCGGCTTGCCCGCCCCGCTCGATGTGCAGGTAACCGGACCGAACAGCAATGCGGCGCAGAACCTGGAAATCGCCCGCGACATCGCGCGCAAAATGCGGGCGATCCCCGGCGCCGCCGATGTTCATTTGTTGCAGGAAACCGACGCTCCCAACCTTCGCGTGGATGTGGACCGCATTCGCGCCGCGCAGATTGGTTTGACCGAGCGCGATGTCGCCAACAGTCTGCTGGTTTCCCTGTCCGGGTCGGGGCAAACCGCGCCAAACTTCTTTTTGGACCCCAAAAACGGCAATAGTTACTCGATCGCAGTCCAAACGCCGCAGTACCGTATCGACTCGGTGGACGCGCTTCTCGCAACGCCGGTTTTGTCCGCTGAGGCCGCGTCCACCTCCGGTTCGAGCGGTTCGGCGTTGGTACGCCAAAACGCCGGGAACACGCAGTTGCTCCGCAATCTTGCAACTATTCGGCGCGACGTTTCGGTCGCCAACATTAACCACTATGACGCGCTTCCCACCTACGACATCAACGCAAGCGTCGCGGGCCGCGACTTGGGAGCCGTCGCCGCACAGGTTTCGGCGATCACGGAAAAGGTGAAGTTGCCGCGCGGGTCGCGGATTGTCGTGCGCGGCCAAGCCGAAAGTATGAACGCGTCGTTCACCGCCCTCTCGCTTGGCTTAGTGGCCGCCATCCTTCTCGTGTACTTTTTGATGGTCATCAACTTTCAATCGTGGCTCGACCCGCTCGTGATCGTGCTGGGGCTACCAGGCGCGCTTTCCGGGATGTTATGGATGCTCTTCGCGACACAAACCACGCTGTCCGTTCCGGCGATGATGGGCGCGATCATGGGGCTTGGCGTTGCGACCGCGAACTCTATCCTGGTTATCACATTCGCCAACGAACAGCGGGCTTTGGGCAAAAACGCCTTCGACGCGGCCCTCGAGGCGGGTCACACGCGGCTCCGCCCCGTGATGATGACCGCGCTTGCGATGATTTTCGGAATGCTCCCCATGTCTCTCGGGCTTGCCGAGGGCGGTGAGCAAAACGCGCCGCTGGGGCGAGCCGTGATTGGCGGGTTGTTGTTCGCCACGCTGACGACGCTGTTTGTGATTCCCGTATTGTATAGCCGGATGCGAAAAACCGAGCCGAAGAGCGCCTTCGATCAGGAAGAGCGCGACGAGGCGAACTACGAGCGCGACAATGACCTACCATTCGATGAAAGTCTGCCGGAAAACGTGATCGCCGATATGCGCGAACAAGCGGAAAAAGACGGACAGAGCGACGCCAGGGACAAGGGGAAAGAAGCCGCCCCGCCCGCGCCGTATCGTAACGGCGCGAACGGAAACGGCGACAACCAGAGGAATGGCGACGAAGATCATCGCCGCAATGGGGGCGACGTGGGCGACTATCAAAAGCCCGGCGGCGCCCCCGGGCCGGTCGCTGTGGCGACGCGAAATGGCGACGGGAACGGTGACGGTTCCGCGCCCCGCCGCGGTGTCGCCGAGACGCCTCCCACGAACGGCGCGGAGCCGCCGCGCGCATCGTAACGACGTAAACTTTTATTCGGCGTAAGAAAGCCGCTTCACCTAACATCTATGTCCACCACCGAGGAAAAAACGCCGCCCGGTCCGCGCGACCGTGACCAAAACCCCGACGCTCGTAACGCCGTGAACGAGGCGCGTGTGTACGATAGCCCCGAGCGTTCTGCGCCCGAAGCCGCTACCGCCGAACCGACGCGCCGCAACCGCGACGGCGACGCCTCTGAGGAAAAAAAGGACGGCGAGCAAGACAAGCCCAAAGACGAAGCGGGCGCCAAAAAACGCTTTGCGCTTGCGCTCGGCATCGGCGCGGCGGTTCTGCTCGTGTTATTTATTGTCGGGCTGGTTCCCCGTCTGCGGGCGCGGCCCGCGCTGGAGAAAACGGCGGAGCGAAACGCGGGCGGAGCGCCCGAAGTGGATGTTCTTCATGCCACGCGCGGGCCGCTTTCGACGAACTTGACGCTTCCCGGCAATATCGAGGCGTTGCAGGAAACCGACATCACCGCACGCGCCACCGGTTATGTCAGTCAGTGGCTTGTGGACATCGGCGATTCGGTGCGCGCGGGCCAGGTTCTCGCCATTATTGATACGCCCGAGGTGGAACAACAGGTCAGGGAAGCCGAGGCGAACCTTTCGCAGGCGCGGGCCGCGCTGGTCCAACAGCGCGCCGAATACGCTCGCGCGCTCGCCAATCTCGCGCAGTCGCGCCAAAATTCTCAGCGTCAAAAATCGCAACTGGTTCAGGCGCAAGCCGATCTGAACCTTGCGAAAATCACCTCCGATCGGTGGCTGTTTATGGTCAAGGAAGGCGCGGTTTCGCGGCAGGCGGCGGACGAGAAGGTCGCCGCGTACAGCAACAACCGGGCGAATGTCGCCTCGCTTCAATCCGCCGTGGTCGCAAGCCGCTCCGACATAGCCGCCTTTGAAGCCGCGTTGCGCTCGTCGGAGGCCAACATCGGTGCGGCCCAAGCGGGCGTTCAGGCAAGCGAGGCCAATGTAAGCCGCATCAAGGCGTTGAATGCGTTTCGCCAGGTGCGCGCCCCGTTCAGCGGCGTGGTCACGTCTCGAAGCGTGGATGCCGGCGCCTTTTCGGGCGGCGGGGCCGGTTCCGAGAGCGGCGGATCATCGTCAGGGGGCGCATCATCCCTTGCGAACAGCAATAGCCAGTCGCCCGCCGCGCCGTCCAGCGGGCAAGGGGCAAGTAGCGCGCGTGGTCAAATGTACGGAAGCGCGCCCGGTACCGGCGCCGCTGGGGGGGCGGGAAGCGCAGATAACGGCGGGGTCGGCGGCGGTACGGTCGGTGGCAATGGAGGCGCCGCAATGACTGGCGAGAGCGGCGATAGTCAAGCCGCAGGCGGCGGGGCTGTGGGAGCGGCGGGCGGCTCGGGGGTGAGCGGCGGTTCAGACGGGGGCGGCATTGCGTCGTCAGCGCCCGCGCAAACGGGCGCGAATGGCGGCAATGGCGCAGGTCGTGCGAACGGCGCCGGGGCCGCCGTATCCCAATCCAGCGGGGTGGGCGGCGCCGCCATCTCACCGGGCGTCAGTCTGTACCGTATCGCGCGGGTGGATGTGTTGCGCGTTCAGGTGAATGTCCCCCAGTCGTTCGCACCGCGCGTCCAGGTCGGCAATATCGCCAAAGTTTTTGTCAACGAGTTCGCAGGGGAAAATTTCATCGGGAAAGTAACGCGGACATCGCGCTCGCTCGACCCGCAAACCCGCACGATGCTCACGGAAATCCAAATATCGAACCGAGACAAGCGTTTATTGCCCGGGATGTACGCCCAGATCGAGTTTTCCGTGAGCCGCGGGAACGCGCCGCTGGTGGTTCCCGCAGGCGCGCTGATTGACAACGGGCGCGGCACGCAGGTCGCGATCGTCAGTTCGGACAACAAAATACAGTTAGTCTCGGTGCGCGTGGGCCGGGATTACGGGCAACAGATCGAGATTGTGGACGGATTACGCGCCTCCGACTGGCTGGTCGTTGACCCATCGGATGCGACGCAGGAGGGCGTCTCGGTCAAGCCGATTACCCCGGAAGAAAAGAAACGTCGCGAGGACGAGCAAAAGCGCAAACAGCAAGAAAAAGCGGGCAAAGGCGACGGTCAGCAAGGCGCAGGCGGACAGCAACAAGGCGGCGACGAACAACAGCAGAAGGGTGATTCGCAAAACGGCGGTCAGCAAGGCGGCGGTCAGCAAGGCGGCGGTCAACAACAAACAGGTGGGAGCGGTGCGCCGACGCCTAATGTGGGTCAGTCTTATGGCGGCGCACTGATGAACCGCGACAGCGGAGGGCGAGAAGGGGGAGGGCGACGAAGATAGTTGTTGAATCAACAAGGAAGCGCGCCTGCGACCGGAACGGCGGCGGATGCAATATCGGCGTGGGTGCGTGGACAGCAGGGCGTTTCTTACGTGTGGGCGGGTATTTCAGTCCTACATTTTCGGTGTCGGTCGGTACAGGAAGTGTCCTATTTTCCATTTTTGGCCTCGGAATGGTTATTTTCCGGAGCCGGGTGATAGCCGCTTTTAGTCGGTGGATCTTCCCACGTTAACAGGAAGCGTCCACTCCACGAGTAGAAAAGGCGCGAGCGAGAAGACTCGCCGCGCCGTTCATTAGAATTGAATGGGCAGTACAGGATTTGAACCTGTGACCTCTTCCGTGTCAAGGAAGCGCTCTACCCCTGAGCCAACCGCCCGCAGTCACAACGGGGTCATCATCGCCCCGCTTTATAGCGTCCGCGTCATGCAGAACCGAAGCGGTCCGAGAACGCGAACGGAAAAGTTATATCACGGTTCGCCGAAGGTGACAAGGGCGAACCACGACGGGTTTATTTACGGCGTAAACTCCAGCGCGGCGTCGGTGACATCTTCGGGCGCGGGCGACCAATCGGCAGGGGTGATAGGGCCGTACAACGCCGCCGCTTCCCCGCCCCGGTACGCCCAGCCTTGATCGCCGTAACTCCAGTGCCAGTATTCGCTCGGATAGTTGGTGATACCTACCGAGGTTAAGGCGTCCGCTAAACGCGCCCTTGTCGCGCGCGCTTCAGGTGACAAGCCGGGCGCGGAGACCGGGAACGCTTTGGGGTCGCGCGGCTCATACGGTGAATGATGATCGCATGGGGTTCCATCGGGATGGGCGAGCAGTAGATCCACGGCCCCGCCGGTGGAATGGGGCGGCGGGACGCGGGGATGAGAAACGGGTGCCGTAAAGCGGTTGACCACGCGCCGCAACTGCGCGTCGCTCCACAGCGGACGCTTTTCCTTCCACCATTCCCATTGCGAACGGTACATACGGGCTTGAATATGCGGCGCGCGCCAGCCTTCCGTTATGGTGAGACGAAACCCCTGCGCGACCAGCAAGCGATTCGCCTCGCAAAGTTTCTCGGCGACCGTGCGCCGCAAAAGAGTTTCGCGCCGGTAAATAAAATAGGGCGGTCCCCAGAACAGATCGGGGCAGAGCGCAAGGAAATCGGCGAGCGGTTCCCCGTTCTCACGAATGGGAACACGCCGCAAAAGCGTCACGGGTTCGGACAGGGAAGGCTTCAAGGGCGCAGGAATCATCCGGCGGCGGCTCCTTTTTCGTTTGCGGCTTCGAGGCGCAACCCTTCGGGAATTAAAGCGCGGTCCAGAAGATCGAAGCCGCCCTGTACCAACAGCGCCAAAAGGGCGGCGGGAATCGCGCCTTGCAGGATGGTGGCGTTGTCGTTTAGCGATAGCCCGCTCACGATCAACTCGCCCAATCCGCCCGCCCCGATCAGGGCGGCGATGGTCGCGGTTCCGACATTGATAACAGCGCTGGTTTTGATCCCGGCAAGAATGGTGCGGGACGCGAGCGGCAGGAAGATTTTACGCAACTGGTTGAACGGCGACAAGCCCAGGGCCTGCGCGGACTCGCGGAGCGACTGCGGAATGTCCTGCAAGCCGGTCGCCGTATTGCGAACGATGGGAAGCAAGCCATACAGGAACAAGGCGAGAATCGCGCTTTGCCGCCCGATACCGAAGCCGGGAAGCGATACCAGCACGGCGAGAAGCGCGAGCGAGGGAATGGTTTGAATCACGCCTGCGCCGGTTAGAATAATGCGCCCCGCCCACGCCCCCCGGCTCGCCCAAACGCCGAGCGGGATGCCGACGAGAATCGCGGCGAGGAGCGAAACGCCGGTCAGGGCGAGGTGCTGACCCAAAAGCGGCGCGATTTTCGACCACAACGACGGTGCGTTTTGAGCGGCCTCCTTTTCCTCGGCTTTGCCGAAAAAACCGGCGGCGGCGAGCGCGTAGTTTTTGGTGCGCTCGGCGTCGGCGTTAAGACGCGTCATGCGCCCCGCATCAATCGCGCCTTCCAGTGTTTTGAGCGCGGCGATAGCGCGCGGCGGGGCGTTCAATCGGTACAGAAACACGGCCCGGTACTGGGGGAAAAACTTCTTGTCGTCGGTCAAAACCACCAGGTCGTTCTTGGCGATTCCGGCGTCGGTGGAGTAGGCGTCAGTTATGTCTATCTGACGGGCGACAAGCGCGCGGTACGCGAGGCCATGCTCGATGCCTTTGGGCGCAAGCGCGGTTAAGCCGTACGTTTGCGCGAGCGGCTTCCAGCCGTCCTTGCGCTCTAAAAACTCGTTGGATGCGCTGACCCGCAAATCGGTATGGTTTTGCAAGTCGCTGATGGTTTTGATGCCGAGCTTCGCGGCCTCGTCGCGGCGCATCACAAGAGCGTAGGTGTCGTCAAAGCCCAGATCGCCGCCCATGCCGACGCCGAATTTAGCTAGTTCGCGGCGCATCGCATCGGGGGCGAGCGGCGTTTTGGACTTTAAGATTTCCTCGCCGATGGTGCCGGTGTACTCGGGATACGCGGTAATCGCGCCGGTGCGGAGCGCGTTCCACACGATTCCTGTCGCGCCGATCCCCTGCCGGTGCGATGCAGCGACGCCGCTATCTTCAAGCCGCTTTTTGGCGATTTCCCCCAGAACGTACGATTCAGTGAACTTCTTGGAACCGATCACCACCGCGCCGTCGTTCTGCGCCCGCGCCGGAACCGAAAATATAGCGGCAGTGAGGGCGACGACGACCACGACCGTGAGCGATGCGAACACGGCAAAGCGGCAACGGCGCGGTAGGCGCAGCGTAAAAGGCAAGCGGTTAAACGGCATGAAAATGGGGCGTCACGATCTACGGGTAGGGAAAAATGGCTTTGGGGGCGTTATACGTGTCGTCCCAGCCGATCCAGTTGACATCGGTTGCGCCGAGATTATACGTTACGACTTTCCACTTACCGTTCTTGCGATGCAGTAAGGCGCAAAAGCCGTCGTCGAACATCCCTTCGCGTTGTTGTTCGGCGTAGGACGTTTTGGCGTAGTTGATGGGCTTGCCGTTCGGCTGGCGCGGCGTGCCAGTCAGGAACGCCCAACCGTTCTGCGTTCGGATATGGTCTATCTCGAAGATAACTGGCTGTTTCAAGGACTTGACGAACGGGACGCGCAAGGCGTCCACGATGCGCTTGCGCTCCGCACTGCCGGGCGCGGGCGACAGGGCGGTTTTGCTTTTGCCGCCGAGTTGTTGCGCTCGCACGGAGGGCGAAAAGGGCGCGATGCCAAGAACGCACGGCGCGACAAGCAAGGCCAGAAGCGGAACAAGCGCGCCGCGCCGTTGCAATCGGTTTAGACGATTTTTCATATACTCTTCTTAGTTCATCACGAAAATGGCGGACGGGGCGTTGTATTTTCGGTCCCAGCCATCCCACGCGACATCGGTCGGCCCGATGGCGTAGTTGACCACGCGCCATTTCCCGTTGACGCGGTGCAGAAGGGCGCACGCTTCCCCGCCGAAAAAGCCCTCGCGAACGGCCTCGGCGTA
>CAXUMS010000127.1:0-14822 GCA_964252165.1 uncultured Armatimonadaceae bacterium | reverse complement strand
AAATCGAGTAGTCATTGCGGGGTTCGAGATTTTACAGACGAAATGTTGCACTGCCTTGTTCCACACGCCGAGATGTGTTTACAACGCGTGTATCAAACGCGTAATTTATTTTCATGGTTGTACCCTTGGGTTGATTATTAAGCGGCTCACCCCTTCCGCGCGATACGGTCGCGGAAGGAAATTAAGAGACAATGTTTGACGCGGACGAGTTGGAGAGGGTCGTGGACCTTCAAGGCAAAAGTTACCGTTTGCTCCGGTGGGTGGGCGAATCGCTAAACGGCGGAACGCTGACCTTTAACACGGTTCACGAGGCGATGGGGCTGACCGAGGCGGCGCGCGACTGGCTCACCCGGCATTATGCGAGCCTGCCGAGCGAGGCGCGCCCCGACGACAAAGCGGATCTTCCCGCCTTCGCGTCGCTGTTCGCGTCCTACCTGACAACCTCGTTTGAACTGATCGAGAAGCCGGGCGCGCGCCGGATTTCATCCAGCCGCTGTTACTGCTCGTACTGCTCGTACCTGTCACAGGCGAATTATCTACGGGCGCGGACGCCGGGCAAGAAGGCGCAGGCGTCGGTGCGGCAAATGAAGGAGTTGTACCTGAACGCGTTGCTCGCGGACGTGGCGAAAGTTCCCGATCCGCACGCCCGCGCTAACACCGTATTAGAAAACCCCGCGCTCGCCCCCGCGGTGTCCTATGCAACGTACGGGCGCGAACTCGTGCGCCGGTCGGAGTGGGCAAGTCAGGGCGAGGGCGTTCTGGTTTTGTGGCGCGAAATCGCATGGGAGCGAGGCAAGTTAAAAAAGAACTTCACGCTGTCGGCCCGCGCTATCACAAACGCGGAAGCGGCTATCGTGGAACAACTTTTGCGAGCCGTCCCTTAACAACCTGTTCGGGCTGAACGTTTGTCGCTCGGCAAGGCAAATAGCCGCGTCGCTTTGTGGCGCGGCGTTCCTTCGGGTGGGATCGCGGCGCGGCGTATCTCTTTCATGCAGGCGCTTCTTCCGCCCCCTTGTCGCGGGCGAGGCAGGCGCGCGGTTGCGGTTTGTCGAAAAGATAAGGAACGCGCGCGCTCTTGCTTGTCCAAGGGCGCGACTCGTCTTTTTCCGCCTTTACACTGACTTCCGCCGTCGCGAAGGGAGAAAATCCGGTGACCGCTGACCACTCCGCATATTTGAATCGGCATGCGAGCAAGCCGTCTTTTTACAAGAAACTGCGCGTGAAGCGTCGTTTGAACCGCGTTTTCGGCGACCTGTATATCGGGCGCAGGGTCAAGTTCGCGTATCTGGGCGACTTGTTGACGGAGATAGGGATCTCAGCGACCGCGCGGATGCTGGAAGCCGGGAGCGGCGATGGCGCGTTTTGCTTTTACCTGGCACGCAGATACCCGAAGGCGTCGGTGACGGGGCTGGAGCTAAATGCGATCGAGGCCGCTGTTTGCCAGACGATCGCCGCCGAGGAAAAGCGAACCAACTTGCGCTTCGAGCAGGGCGACATCACAGAAATGGCGTACGCGGAGCCATTCGATTTTGTAATCACCCTGGATGTTCTGGAGGAGATCGAGGAAGATCAAAAAGCGTTGGAAGCCTTGTTTAACGCGTTACGCCCGGGGGGCGACCTGCTCATTCATATGCCCCATCGCCATATCCTGCAACTGAATGGCAGCGTCGTTTCCGTGCCGGACGCCGAGTCGTGGAAGGTTACCGCCGGAGCGGTGCGGCAAGGCTACACGCCGGACGAGCTAACCGAGAAGTTGGCGCGTTGCGGCTTCGAGGTGAAGCGCGTCAAGCCGGTTCAAGGCCCCCCTATCACGAAGGCTTTTCAGTTGTATGAGAAGTGGCAACGGCTTCTACCGCTCCGCATTTTGATTCTTCCCATAGTGGACGCTTATATCCGGCAGGACAAGCAAAAGGAACCCGCGCACGGCAACAGTATGTGGATATGGGCGCGGAAGCCGTAACGGTTAGGAGGCGTGGCCTGTTGTCCCTCCACAAGGGGGAGTGAGTGGCCCCCTAACCCCTAGTAATGGGGGGACCAGAACAAGAGCCAAATGTCAACCTCCCGCCCATACATTGGAGGCGCTGTCGTTTGTTCTGATCCCCCCCTTATTGGGGGTTAGGGGGCCGCTTTACGCCGCGCCGGGCCGCCCCAGCAGATGCTGGTAAACCTGTTCCACCTCGCGACCGGTGCGCTCAATGGAAAAGCGTTCCGCAACCGACACGCGTCCTCGTTGCGCCATTTCCTGTGCGGCGGCGGGGTTACCGAGCAGGGCGCAGATAGCGTCGGCAAGTTTTACGGGATTGCCGGGCGGTATCAAAATCCCGGTTTCGCCTCCGGCGATAATCTCCAATGCGCCCCCGGCTCCGGTTGCGATCACCGGTTTTCCCATAGCCATCCCTTCCGCGATAACCTGTCCGAACGATTCCGGGACGGTCGAGGGAACGGTTAGAATGTCCAAATCCGCTATTTGCTCTTCGACATCGTTTATGAAACCGGTGAACTGCACATGGACGTCAATGCCAAGCGTCGCGACAAGCCCGCGCACCTGTTTCTCGTAGGCGGCGTCATTAAAAAGCGCGCCGCCGATAATCCGAAAGCGGGCGGTGGGAAAGCGTTGCAAAACATGCGGGACCGCTTGGAGAAACACAGCGTGGCCTTTGGTCGGGCTAATCCTCCCAACAAGCCCGATCACGGCGTTCTCCAAGCGCATTTCTCTAATTGGGATCGGATGGGCGCGAAGACTTGTTCCCGGGTAGATGACGCGGTTGGGACGACGCGAGTCTCCGAGCAACAGTTCGCGCGTTGTTTGCGAATTCGCGATGACATAACTTGGCATGCGTAGAGCGAGATACCGAAAGATATACATGATGGACGCGGGCATATAGTCGCGGGTGATGCGGTCGTGGATATGCCAGATAACCCGTTTTTTCGCAAGCCGGGCGGCGACGCCGCCGATAAGATTTGATTTCAGCGAGTTCGTGTGAACCACGTCGGCGTCGCTGTGGCGAATAAATTGCGCCAGCAGGAGAATGTAGCGCATGGTCTCGCCGACGGAGCGAAGGCGGAGCAGGGCTTTTCCGATGTCATAACGAGATGTTTGAAGCACAAGAGGAGATAGCGGCAGTATATGGACCGGGATGCCGGACGCCGCGATTCTATCGCGCAGGGGGCCGTCCGAGAAAAGCGACACGCTCAAATGAAAGCGCCCCCCCATCTCAAGCTGTTGCAGGAGCCGGAGAAGAGATAACTGCGCTCCGCCGAGCGAGCCGGTGTGATCCAGAAATAAAATATGCGGCGGGTCCAAGTGCGGCTACTCCGGCTGACCGAGCGAAGATGCGAAGAATATCTCGTGGGAACGGTGGAAACGCTTCAAAAAACCTTTGGGCAACGTGGCGCATTGGGACTGGTGCGCCGCGATAGCGCGCCGCTTTTTCGGCTGAACCGATGCGATAGAAAGGCGTTGCGCTCCCGCTATGTCCCCCCGGCGTAACCGAAAAAATACGGGCGCGGACCACAGCATCCATATGGGGTATTGAAAAAGCGTGATGTTTCCGCCCGCTTGCAAAGTGGCCCGCCGAGTGAGTTGGTACGCCGCCTCGTGGTCGCGGTGGCAGTCTTGTCGGTGCGGCGCGAAAACCTCCTCAATGTGATGTCGCCGAAAAATCTCCCCCAACTCCCCGATCATACGGTTTCGGTCCTCGTCGCTAAGACTTTCCAGGGCGGAATCGGGGCGGTTCAGAAAAAACAGGCAAGACGGATCGACACCGAGAATCGCCGCCGCTACCCGGGCCTCGCTTTTGCGTAGCGCGACGAGATCTTCGATTGCCACACCGGTTTCCGGCAGGGGAGCGCTACCGCCGTTTGTCAGGAAAACGAGGTAAACGGGGACGTTTCGCTCCCGCTTCAGCGCGATCAAGCCGCCGCAACCGAGGGATTCATCATCCTGATGCGGCGCAATAACGACAGCAGGTTTATCAGTAAGAACGAACGGACGACTACCCCAGCGTGTCAGAAAGTGCGTAACGCCGTCGGCGTGGGTTTGCTGTAGCTTCCAGAAAACTCGGGTTCGTAAGGGAAGATAGGGCATCCGTGATTCCTGACCGCCAGAGCTATAGGGAAGAGGTTGCGCCAACCTCCGCAAAGAAAACGAGGGTTCCCGCCTTTTCGGTTCTACCGCCTCTTGTCGACACCGTGGCGTTATTCCGGCATCGGGTTTCTGATCGTTGGTTATTGGTTAGAACGGAAAGAGCGACAAAAACGGTTCCGATAACCTCTCCGCCAGCAACCCAGCGACGCGACCAACAACCAGAAACTTAGTGACGTTATTCCTCTGATTATACCGGTGTGATGCGTTTTGTGTCACGCGCGAGTGATAAGCGGGCGTGGTTGAACGGAGCGTCCTCACGCCTGAGGGATGTTGCCCGGTCGCTTTATATACGTTTGGCGCGCGGCCTACGCTATCGCACCGCCTACGCTATCGCACCGCCGAACTTCGTCTTTTTATTATGCATCTCGATGAACTCTCCGAGCGTCTTATCGCGGTTTATGGTTTTGCGCGTCCGGCGGACTGCTACCTTTTGCGGTCTTATACGAACGCGGTTTATGGCGTGGATTTGCCGAACCGGCGATTTGTCTTCAAAGTTTATGGAAACGCGTGGAGAAGCAAAAGCGAAATCCAGTATGAGATGGCTTTACTTCAACATATTGCGGGCAAAGGGCTGGCGGTAGCCGCGCCGATCAGGGCGCGCGGGGGTGATTTGGTTCTGGATTTAGTGTTGGACGGCCGACGGCGGCACGGCGCGCTTTTTCCGTTTGCGGCGGGCGAAAAGCCGCAACCGCCGTTTGGGCCGAACCTGTACCGTGCGTTCGGTCGCGCGATAGCGCAGGTTCATGCCCTCTCCGATGAATTTACCTGTTCGTACTCGCGGCAACCGTTGGAGGTGGCGTATTTGATAGACGAGCCGCTACGCCGGGTTCTTCCTTTATTGGATGCGACGAGCGACCGGAATTTTGTGGAACGTTTGGCGGAGCAGGTAAAAAGCCGGATCGGGGACTTGGCGGCGCAGGGGTTGGACTGGGGACCGATACACGGCGATGCGAGCCTGGATAACTTACATGTCACCGCTGATGGATCGGTGATTTTATACGATTTCGACGGAGGCGGACCGGGTTGGCGCGCCGCCGACTTACAAGGGTGGGCGTTTGGCGACGCGGCGTTCAAGGCGGAACGGGAGGCGTTCTTAAACGGTTATTCGGAGGCGCGACCAATAAATGACGTGGATCTTGCGGCGGCCCCTTACCTCACAGTCGCCGGGGACTTTTGGGGGATGCGGATAGACCTGGACCGCCGCGTCAGCCGTCAAGGTAGGGAAAGCGTCGACGCGTACCTGCGGGACTGGTTGGCAACGCTTCATCAGCGCCGACTTGCGCTGGATTAAGGCATTGGGGCGAAAGGCGCGTTTCCGGTTGGCGCAAATGGTTGCTTCGTTTTAAGCGAGGCGTGAGGCCGACGAAAACTTTGTGTTTTCGCGCTTTGGGCAGGCGCGGCGGCGGCGCTTGTCGAACAAGCATAGGGGACGCGCGCCGGGAAAACGCGCGTTCTTTTTTACGCTATGACTATGAATGAAAACCCTGAATCGTCCGTCGTTGATGCGTCGCCTGTTGTCGCTCCCGCCCCCGAGGAGGCGTCGCCCGCTTTGACCCCCGCCCCCGAACAAAGCGAGCGGGCGCGGTTTTTGCGCGACGAGTTGGCGCGGCATAATGTCGCGTACTACGTCCACGACGCCCCGACCGTGAGCGACGCCGAATATGATGCGTTGATGAACGAATTGCTCGCATTGGAGACGGCGTTCCCGGCGTTGGTGTCGCCGGACTCGCCGACACAGCGGGTTGGGGCCGCGCCCGTCTCCGCATTCGGGCAGATTGTTCACAAGCGTCCCATGTTGTCGCTGGGCAACGCGTTTTCGGCTGAGGATTTGCGGCAGTTCGACACGCGAGCGCGGCGGGCGTTGGGGCTTGCGGTCGCGGACGATGTTCAAAAAGCGGCGGAGCGGGCGGCTGTGGCGGCGGCGAAAACCGCGCTCAAGCCGAAGCGGGCAAAGAAAACGGTAGCCGAAGCGGTAGTAGCCGTGGCGGGTAGCGATGGCGCGACAACCGACATGACCGCTGACGCGGCGATAAACGTTGCGAGCGCGGAGGCAGGCGCCAAGCCCCCAGAAAGCGCAGTCGCGGATATTGCCATTGAGTATATTTGCGAGTTGAAACTGGACGGGTTGGGGGTTTCGCTGACGTACGAGAACGGCGTTTTCACCAAAGGGGCGACGCGCGGCGACGGACAAACCGGCGAAGACATCACGCTCAATTTGCGAACGATCAAGGGCATTCCGCTTCGGCTTGCGACCGACGCTCCGCCCGCTTTGATCGAGGTGCGCGGCGAGGTGTTTTTGACGCACGGCGAGTTTAAGCGTATCAACAGCGAGCGTGAAACCGAGGGCGCGGCGACGTTTGCGAACCCGCGCAACGCCGCCGCAGGGAGTTTGCGGCAATTGGACCCGAACATTACCGCCAAGCGCAAACTGCAAATCTACCTGTACGGCATGGGCGAGTCGCAGGGCTTTGCGCCCGCATCGCAGGCCGCGCTTTTGGACCAGTACAAGGCTTGGGGCTTGCCGACCAACCCGTACCGAACTGTGTGCGACGATATAGAGGCCGTTGCCGCCTTTGTGGCGGCGTGGGAAACCCAAAAGAACACGCTCGACTACGACACGGATGGCGTCGTCGTCAAGGTCAATGATTACACGTTGCAACGCGAACTGGGGCAGGTCGCGCGCGCGCCGCGCTGGGCGATTGCGTATAAATATCCGGCTTTGCAGGTGCAAACCATAGTCGACGATATTGTGATTCAGGTCGGGCGGACCGGGGCGTTGACGCCGCTCGCGATTCTGGCGCTGGTCGCGGTCGCGGGCGTGATGGTGGGGCGAGCGACGCTTCACAATCAGGACGAGATCGCGCGCAAGGATGTGCGAATCGGCGACACGGTCGTGATTCAGCGCGCGGGCGAGGTGATCCCCGAGGTCGTGCGGGTGGTGACCGAGGCGCGAGCGGAAAACGGACCGGGGCCGTTCTTGCTACCGACGAATTGCCCGTCCTGCCAAACGCCGGTGGTAAGACCGGACGGCGAATCCGTGACGCGTTGCCCGAACGCGCGCGGTTGTCCCGCCCAGTTGCAAACGCGATTAGAGCATTTTGTTTCCCGGAACGCGCTTGATATTGCGGGTTTGGGGGAGCGGCATATCGCGCAACTGATTGGGGCCGGGCTGGTGAAAAACCCGGGGGATTTGTTTTTTGTTACCAAAGAAGATCTGTTGCCGCTGGAGCGCATGGGCGACAAACTGGCCGACAACATCATCAAGGCGATTGCGGAGCGCAAAAACACCACGCTCGCACGGCTGATCTTCGCTTTGGGGATGCGTCATGTCGGGGAGCGAGCCGCCTCGGTGCTGGCGCGGCATTTCGGAACGCTGGAAAAACTCAGCGCGGCGTCGGCGGATGACATGGATAAGATCCACGAAATCGGACGCACCACGGCGGAATCGGTGGCGGCGTTCTTCAGCGGCGACGAAACGCGCGAACTGCTCGAAAAACTGCGCGCGGCGGGGGTTCAAGCGGCGGGCGATGACAGCGCACCGGTTTCGGATCACTTCGCGGGCAAAACATTTGTTTTTACGGGCGCCCTAATTCAGCGGACGCGCGAGGATGCGGAAGCGTTAGTGCGGCGCTTGGGCGGGCGGGCGTCCGGGTCGGTGTCCAAGCAAACGTCGTACGTGGTCGCGGGCGAGGCGGCAGGCTCGAAACTCGCCAAAGCCGAATCGCTGGGCGTGCCGGTTCTGACCGAGGACGAGTTCGCCGCACTACTGCCGACGAACGCAACGTAGAGATAGGTATTTGCTGAACCGCAACGCGCTGAAATAGTTTCACCAAACGTCTGATAGTTAACAGATTTGGCAAAAGCGCGCAACAGTGATTGCGGTATCGCGAACAAAACATATTCCTTATAATAAAAATAGGTTATATAAACATAACTAAGATATTAAAATAATGTTTAATTTTTATGTTGCGTTAGGCAAAAATGCGGTATATTAATACCAGATAAACAAGTTAAAGACAGGAGGTGAGTTAAAATGGCCAAGAATAAAGCGAAGGACAAGAAGAAAGACAAAAAGAAGTCCTCCAAGAAGAAATAGCGCGAAGGCGGGCTGTGAATCATTCACGGCCCGCTTTTTTCAATTGCGGAGGGCGCCGATATTGATCGAGGTATTAAGTCGCCGCGCTTTTGCCGCCCGACGCGGATCAGAATATCATTGTGTAGAGGCGAACTTGGTTCGCCGGATTTGGGAGAAAAGATGAATAGGTTATACGTAAGCGGAGGCGTGTTCCTCTGGATTATGTTCGCGTTTATCGGCATTGCGCCGCGCGTTTACGCCCAGGAGTTGTAGGTGAACTTGTCGCTGAAGAAGGCGAATGTTGTCGCGGGTGAACCGATCGTCGTGTGCGCCGACGCCCATATGCCGCCCTCTCATCTTTGGGCGCGCACCCGAACTCAGGGGAGAGTGTCTTGGATCAGCGTTGAGATAACGGATGCGAAGGGCCGTGCGGTTCCCGCCATAACCTATAAACAAGTCGCCTTCAAAAACGCAGGCAGTAGCAATTACGAATTGCACAGGCCGAACGCGGAACTGCACCTTGAGTACGTTGTTCCCAAAAGTAAAAAACTGATTGTTCCCGGCGAATACACGGTGCATGTCGAATCCCAATTACCCTATGCCCCTACGGTTAATGATCCCAAAGGCGATGCCGTTGCGGAGCGAAGCGCGGAGTTTGCGCTTCATGTCGCCGCCTACGACGGTGATTATTTACAAAAACAAGCCGAGGCGTACTACCAAATGGCAATCGCCCCGGCGACGCCCTTGTCTTCTGACTTACGTGAGGCAATGACACCGCGGAATGCCATAGACGCGCTGTTCGCGCTCCCTGATTTTGAAGCGCGTCCGGTGTGGCTGAAACTGCTAAGAAAAGACAATCTCCGCAACGTAAGCGCCGTTTGGGAAAACGTAATGCGCGTCGCGACCGACCCACGATTAAAAGAGGAACTGAAAACGCTTTACTCCGCTCGCTCGATCGGCGACGAAGAACGCGCCTCGTTGGCAAACTACATAAAGCGAATAGATAATTACAATGCGATTTTACGGGCGGGCGGACAAATTGATTTCACCCCCCCTTGGATAACAAACGTCGCGGAGTAGTGAACGGGGTGACAAAGTCTGCAAAAATGATAAACAGGTCTTGGACGGCGAAAAATAGCCATTCGGGATGTTCGCCGCCCCGAGCCAAGCAATCGGATTGTAGATGACAATGAGCGGACTATACTTGCTGTCAGCGACAGCGCTACTTTCGCTGTCAAAAGTTCATCACACGCTCTAAAACTCTTCGTTTAGGATTTTGACAAATGGCAATTTTTTCCGCTTCCCAGTTTCGTTTTGCGACCGCCTTGATCGCGGGCGGTTTCGCCGTATCAATGCAACCCGCAACCTTCGCTCAAGGAGCGAAAGCGCCGGGCGCGCGTCCCGTTCCCGTTAAGGTGACGCAAGACGCAGGCGGCTGGCGGCTTCTGCGCGGCGGCAAGCCCTACTTCGTCAAGGGCGCGGGCGGACACGACAAATTGGACTTGCTGAAGGCGAGCGGGGGCAACTCCATCCGCACGTGGGGCGTGGAGTCGGCGCAACGAGACCTGGACGCCGCGCAAAAGCGAGGTTTGACCGCGACCATCGGGATTTGGCTGGGCCACAAAGAAAGCGGGTTTCGCTACGATGACCCCAAAATGGTGGCCGACCAATTAGCAAAGGCCCGCGAGGCGGTAATCAAGCATAAAAACCACCCGGCCCTGCTCGCCTGGGGAATCGGAAACGAGATGGAGGGCGACGGTAACGACCCGCTTGTTTGGAAGGCGGTCGAGGAGATCGCGCGGATGGTCAAGCGAGAAGACCCCAACCACCCTACCGTAACCGTTATCGCCGAGATCGGCGCGGACGGCGTCAAGGCGAAGCAGATCAAAGCCCTTTGCCCCGACATAGATATTCTGGGCGTCAACTCGTACGGCGGGTTATCTTCCCTCCCTACTCGCCTCAAAGCCGCAGGCTGGACCAAGCCATACCTTGTCACCGAGTTCGGCCCGAACGGACAATGGGAGGTCGGCAAAACGTCGTGGGGCGCGCCGCTCGAACCCAGCAGTTCCGAAAAAGCGCGCGACTACGCCGCCCGTTACCAATCGAGCATCAAATCGCAAGCGGGGTGGTGTCTCGGCTCCTACGTTTTCCTGTGGGGCGACAAGGTCGAGGCGACGCCGACATGGTTCGGCATGTTCCTGCCCGGAAGCGGCGAGAAGCTGGGGACCGTAGACGTGATGACAACCGCGTGGAGCGGCAAACCGCCCGCTTTCCCCGCGCCGATCATTACGGCTGTGACCTGTAGCGCGACCTCGAAAGAAATCGTCCCCGGCTCGTCGCACACCATCACGGTCGCCGCGTCAGGAGCCGGTCCGCTGACGGTTCGCTACGAGATCCGCCCCGAGATGAACAACCACGACAACCACGAACCCGGTCAAAGCGTCGCCGCGCTCGCAGGCGTCGCGCCCGCCGAAAGCGCGCCGGGCAAGGAACAAACTTTCACCGCGCCCACCCAGCCGGGAGCCTACCGCCTGTTTGTTTACGTCCGCGACAACCGCCACGGCGCGTCCACCGCGAACGCGCCGTTCTTTGTTCGTTAGTCCAATACGTTGGACCGATGCAGTTTCGTAAGCGCTTGCGCCGCATGCCCTCCCCCACGCGGCGCAAGCGATTTATCGCGCGCAACAGAAAACGGCTACCCTACTTACCGGACGGCAGAAGAAAGCCGACGCGCCAGTTGCGGGTGAAGTGGGTGGATTTATCGGCTTGCGCGAGCAGGCGAGCGTCGGCGGGCGTAAGCGTCACCGCGTCGCGGGCGGGACCGACCACGGCCACCGCGCGCAAAATGAGCGGGTTCGCCCCGACAAGCCGCGCCTTTGCATCGGCTTCGTCGTAGTAATAGCGAACCACGGTTGCGTCCTGCACCTCGTCCGGCGTCGGAACATGGGCGCGATCCGGATAAAGGAGCGCGCCGCCGCCGCTCGCATCGGGCGCAGGCGCTTCGTATAGCGCGGGCGCGGGCGAGCGCGAAATCTCGGACAGATGCCGCGCATCAATGATGACGCCCGTATACGCCCCCGGTTCCGGCGCAAGAAACGCCCCGTCGGCGGGCGTGGCTATAACCGGCGTAGGGGCGGCTGGGAGCGGCGCCGGGGCGGGCGCGGAAGAAGCGAGCGACACGGCGGCGGGCGTTTTAACCAGCGCGAGCGCGGCGCGTTTCGGAGCGACAACAACGCTTCCCGTTTTCGCCGCACTGCGCGCCGACGCCGCCTGCTGGGCGTTTGCGGCGCCACTGGCGCAACAAGTAGCGGCGGCGAGCGTGATGAAAAGCGACGTGGAGAACAAGTAACGGCGCATCGGCGGACCCTTTCGAGAAACGAAAACGATACATTGCGGACGAAGCGATTAGATGTTTTACTTGTGCCGTGTTCGCGCTTTGTTTACGCCCGGTGACGTTGCCGGTTTTCGCGCAAGCGCCTTGACGGTTCAAAGGGGCCGTCGGCGTGGAAGAACAGGAACATGAAGACTATCTCGCTCACCGTGCTGTTGCTTGTTATCTCGAACACGTTTATGACGATCGCCTGGTACGGGCATCTTAAACACCGCGACACGGCATTGTGGATCGCCATCTTGCTATCATGGGGCATCGCGCTCGCCGAGTATGCGTTTCAGGTTCCCGCAAACCGTATCGGTTCCACCCGATTGTCGCTCATCCAACTCAAAGTTTTGCAAGAGTGCATCACGCTTTTGGTATTCACGGTTTACGCGTATGTTGCGTTCAAGCAGGGCGTGAAGTGGAACAACATCGTCTCGATGGTTTTGATCGTGCTTGCCGTGTTTTTCTCGTTTATCGGCGGCGCGCCCGGCGACAAACCCCAAACCGCCTCAGAGGCGGGCGCGGATAACCCATCGCCGCTTCCCTCAACGAATGCAACTTCTTCCCCGCCCCGCCCGTAAGCGACGCGCTTTCTTGTCGCCCGGCGCCCGGTCATTTTCGCTTGCACTGGCGCGCTTGTTTTAATGCGAACAAAGACAGGGTACGCAAGTGTGTCAAACTTATCGCTTCACGATTGGTTTGACCCGATCTCAAACGACTTTATTAGAAACTCCAAGATGAACCCAGAAGATAACAAAGAAAACGAAACTCCCTCGCGGCGACAGGTGGTCGCCGGCCTTGCCACCGGCTTTGTCGCCGCCGTTGCGTCGGCTCCGGCTTTCGCCGCACAGCAAGGCTCGGATGCGCCGCGGCAACCCACGCAGTCCGTTAAGCGGAACCCGGTCACCCAGTATCCCAAGCCGCCGTTTCCCAAGCAAACCCAAGAATGGCCGGGTCTCGCCGGTAAGATGATCCCGCGCCCCGACCACGGCGAAACGAGCTACAAGGGGTCCGGCAGATTAACAGGCCGCAAGGCCCTGATTACCGGCGGGGATTCCGGTATCGGGCGCGCCGCCGCTATCGCGTTCGCGCGTGAGGGGGCCGATGTCGCGATCAACTACCTGCCGTTTGAGGAGCCGGACGCCAAAGAGGTGGTGCAACTAATCCGCGCGGAAGGCCGCAAAGCGGTCGCTATTCCCGGCGATATTCGCGACGAGGCGTTTTGCAAACGGCTGGTCGCCGACGCCGTCCGGGAATTGGGCGGCCTCGACATTCTGGTCAATAACGCCGCCAAACAGCAAGCGCAGGAGTCCATTCTCGATATTACCACCGAGCAGTTCGATTCGACGTTCAAAACAAACATCTACGCCATGTTCTGGATTACCAAAGCCGCTATGCCGCACCTCGAAGCGGGGGCTTCGATTATTAATACCGCGTCCGAGCAAGCGTACGATCCCTCCGCGAACCTGTTGGACTACGCGCAAACCAAAGCGTCCATTGTCGCGTTTACCAAAGCGTTGTCAAAACAGGTGGCGAAGCAAGGAATCCGCGTGAACGCCGTCGCGCCCGGCCCGTTCTGGACCCCGCTCCAGCCGAGCGGCGGACAACTCCCCGCCGCCCTCCCCGCCTTCGGGTGGCAAACCCCGATGGGCCGCCCCGGTCAGCCTGCCGAGATCGCGTCGCTTTACGTCAACCTCGCCTCGCAGGAAACCAGTTACGCCACCGGTCAGGTGCATGGAGCATCGGGCGGCAACGGAAACCCGTAGGAGGAAAGCGAGAGGGCAAGAAAGTTGATGGCAAGAAAGGGAGACCCTGACGGTGTCCATGTTACTTAGCGAATACCGTCGCCCCCCCCTCTGACTTTCTTGCTATCAACTTTCTTGCCCTCTCGCTTTCTTCGTAACTACGCGAGCGCGAGCGGAACGCCGATCGCTTCCTCGAACAAGACTTCCTCGTTGTTCTCGTTCCAGTTCAGGTGCGGGTTAGCGCGCGTGTCAAGCGTCAGAACGACATGGGGCGCGGGGAGCGGGGCGAGAGTAGCGCGGATGTCGCGAACCAGCGACAGGTGCGAGCGATCCAGCCCCTCGGCGAGACGCAACAAAAGCGACAACCGCCGCACCTGATTTTGCGTGTCGCGCGGCAACAGTTGAAAGTGCGCGTGCCGCTTTTTGGGGCCGGATTTACGATGGAAGTAGGCCAAATTCGCGATAACGGCGACCTCCACATCGGTAAAGCCCGCGAGTTCCGAGTGCCGAATCAGGTAGTACGAATGGCGGTGATGCCCGCTGTGCGACACGAAGATACCGATGTCGTGGAGGAGCGCGGCGTATTCCAAAAGCTCACGCTCGCGCGGCCCGCATCCGGGAAGCAGGCCGAGCGCGTTTAGGTCATCGTACAAACGCAGGGTCAGAAACGTGACATGGCGCGTGTGCGTCAGTTCGCGCTCGTTGAGGCGCGCAAGGTTCTCGATAGAGCGGCGCCGGACACCCGCCTCGTACGCGAGCGGAACCGGCGCGTCGGGGGTGTCATTATCGCCTTCGTCACTGTCGTCCGTATCCGACCGTGTGACGCGGCGCAAAAGGGCGTCTATGTACACGCCTTCGCGCAGAGACCGGTCCGAGATCAGCAGGCTTTCCGCCCCCAGATCGTCCGCAAGCGTTTCCAGAACGGCGGCCCCGGAGACGATAATATCCGCACGCTCCGGGTTCAGGCCCGGCGCCTTGCGACGCTCTTCCAGCGTCAAGCCGCACAGGTAAGCGGCGACCTCGCGCAGGTCGGACACTTGCAGGGTGTAGTTGCGGACGGTTGCAAGGTCAAGACCGGCCCGGCGCGCGACCACTTGGGCCAGATTCATCGCGGTCCCGGACGAGGCGACCGCGATCTCGAAACTCTGCTCCTCGATCTTGCGGTAGGCGTGGGTCGCGACTCGGCGCGCGTACTGCCGCATCGTGTCGTAGAGTTCAGGAGACACCGGCCCGGTAACGCCGGTGAGGAAGCGGTTGCCCAAACGGATTGCGCCTAACTTCAAACTTTCCAGCAGGTAATGCCGGGTTTGATCGCCCACAATCAGTTCCGTGGAGCCGCCGCCGATGTCGATAAACAAGGCTTTGCGTTCGCCCAGTTCCACCCCGGACGCGACGCCCAGATAAATCAGGCGCGCTTCCTCCACGCCCGGCGCCACCCGCACCTCGACTTTGGCGTCGTTCCATGCCCGCTGGATAAAC
>CAXUMS010000126.1:0-14950 GCA_964252165.1 uncultured Armatimonadaceae bacterium | reverse complement strand
AACCTAATCTACCCTGACAACATCACAAGAGCCACGACCCAAATTGCGATTATAATTCCCACAAATCTCAATAGATTGATCGCCGCTGGTCATAATTTATGCATCTTAAACACCGTTCCTTAGTTCCCAAAAACAACCGATTTTTCCGACAAATCCACAAATTGCACAGACGGATCAAAATGTGACGTTATAATTTCAAACAACCACTGAGGAGGGGCTTCATTTCTCGGATCATCGTCATCGAACACAATTAGAGCTTTGATTTGATACGCTCTCATTTCGCCTGACGGCTTTACCTCCTTTATGATCATGCGTCTGCCTATTTTTCCAGCCTGTGAAGGGATTATAGAAACATTGATTAAAGGACCTAAAGAAGCGTCCAATTTCGATCTCGCTTCTTGTTCTGAAATAGCGTGTACGATAAAGTTAACACGAACATCGGATGCACAAAAATTTGCCACTTTGAGCCACACTCCTATGCGGGGGATGAGTGCTTGCTCATCCCCCTGCGTTAGACCGAATACGAATTAAGTTAACAGGACTTGATTATGTTAAAACATACCGCTACCCAGTAAGCCGTAACGAGTCATGTTAAGCCATGCAGTGCGCCCGTGCTTGGTGACGCTGTAACGCCAAATGCCCACATCATACCAGCAGTCCATAGTTGGGTCCCCTTCTTCAAAACCCGGTAACGAGATAGGCGCGAAACGCCAAACAATTGAGTGCGGCCCGGAGTTTGGTCCCTCGATAGGTTTCCACTCCCCTGGTTGCATACAATCGGGGCAGTGAAATTGATAATACTGTGAGGCGGGTATTTCCGTTGTTGAAGGTGCATCAGGTACTTGAAAACCACCGCCTAAGTAATGGTAATCGTATGTAAAACCCAAATCGCCAGATTTCGTACGAGGCGGGTCTGCAGTATGTCCTTCTGTAGGGTTTCTTGATTCCCACCCAACAAATGGCGGGCATGGGTACAAATAGGTTGGTCCGTTGCCAGGATAAGACACGAATTCATCAACCAAAATTCTTGACAAGTTGGACATGTTGCCGTCGGTAGAACCCCAAACGTACTGAAAATCAAACACACCACCTCCGTCATTATGCGGATTCTCGTCAGGAGAGGGAAGGTCGGGGGCGAGCCGGAAGTTGTACGGGTGGGCGTGGATGCTGACGGTGTAGTCGCCGCGCACCATCAGGGTCGTGTCGTACATGTTGGGAACGGGGTTCCCAAAGAACGCCTCGCCGTTGTTGGAAGCCGTCGCTTGCAGGCTACAGGTGAGCGTTATTGTTCCGCCCGCGCCTACCTCGTGCAAATGCCTTTTGCCGATTCCGCCCCCATCCCCGCTGGCGTTATCGAAAAGAACCTCGCCGCCCAAACTGACACTCCGGCTCCCCGAAGTCGCGGTAGGAAGATTTGCCGTTGATTGCCAACTCGCGCTGGCCCGCTCGTCCACCATCACCTTGTCCGGGGCGGGGTCCGTGAAAAGGGCCGGGTCGGGAACCCAGGTGAGCGTCGCGGTGATCGTGCCGCTCATCGTGACGGTTCCCGGACGAAAATCGCCCGCCCTTGCGTCCGCGTTCATCCCCGGCCCGGTCGGGTCGCTCCATGACCACGAACCGGCGCCATCTTCTTCGTTGGTGGTCGTTATCGTGGTCGAGCCATTGTACGCGTAGACGGTGTTCCAGTGACCGGCGAGCGCGGCGGGCGAGGCGAAAAGAAAACACGCCGCGAACGCGGCAAGGACAAGGGCTACGCGGCTGTTAGATAGCCAAAGACGGGGGACGAGCAGGACTATTCGCCCCGCCCAAAAAGCGACCGGAGATCAACCATAGAAATTTCCTCCAAAGCGCGCCGCACACAACGTGAACCGTGGTCGGAAACGGGGGCGCGGCGCAAGAGCCGCTTATCGCCTTTGTCGTCTTCGACCAAGCCTTGCCGAAACAATACATCAAGCCGCGCTTCGTGTCAAGCGTTTTTCGGAGCGACAAAATTTTGTTCCGGCTTTATTTATCGAAGCGGCGCAACCGCATCGTTCATAGCCTCTCATAGCCGCTGTCGTCGCCGTATAATCAAGGTATGAACCCAACCGAATTGGCGGACGCCCCGCTTTCGTCCGACTTGGCGCCGCAGATAACCGCGCCTGCGCCCGTTCCTGCGCCGTCGCTTATCACCGACACCCCGCTTGCGGACCGGGAGCGCGAGATCGCGCGGCGGCGGACGTTCGCGATTATCTCGCACCCGGACGCCGGGAAAACTACGCTCACCGAGAAACTGCTCCTTTACGGCGGCGCGATCCAAATCGCCGGATCGGTCACGGCGAAGCGGAACCGGCGTCAGGCGACCTCGGACTGGATGGAGTTGGAGCGACAACGCGGTATCTCGATCACGTCCACCGTTTTGCAGTTCCCGTACCAGGGACATGTCCTCAATCTGCTCGACACGCCGGGCCACGAGGACTTTTCCGAGGACACGTACCGGACCCTGGTCGCCGCCGACAGCGCCGTGATGCTGATTGACAACGCCAAAGGCGTGGAGCCGCAAACCAAAAAACTCTTTCAGGTGTGCCGTCAGCGAGGCATCCCGATCTTCACGTTTATCAATAAACTCGACCGGGCCGGTAAAGACCCGCTCGATTTAATGACCGAGATCGAGGATGTTTTAGGTATCCGCGCGGTTCCGGTCGTCTGGCCTATCGGCGACGGCGACCTGTTCCGGGGCGTGTACGACCGCCAAACCGGCGAGATTCATCTGTTCGACCGTGGCGAGCGGGGCGAACGCGCGCCGGTGAAGGTGACCCGCTTAGATGACCCGACCCTCGACGCTCTCTTGGGAGCGGATGCGGCGGGCCGACTGCGCGACGATATTGACCTTCTGGAAGGCGCGGGCGAACCGCTCGATGCCGAGAAAATCGCGCGGGGCTTGCTGACGCCGATGTTCTTCGGCAGCGCGGTGTCGAATTTCGGCGTGGAACTGCTCCTCGAAAAGTTTATCGCGATGGCCCCCGCCCCCACCCCGCGCCGCACGGAAAAAGGCGATGTGATGCCCGAGGAGCCGGAGTTCCGGGGCTTTGTGTTTAAAATTCAGGCCAATATGGACCCGAACCACCGTGACCGTGTGGCCTTTATGCGGGTCGTGTCCGGGCGGTTCGAGCGCGATATGACCGCGCTTAACCCGCGTCTTGGCAAAAGTATCCGCTTGTCGCGCCCGCAAAAACTATTCGCGTCCGAGCGAGAAACGGTCGAGGAAGCGTTCCCCGGCGATATTATCGGCCTGACCAATCCGGGGGCGTTCCTCTTAGGTGACACGGTTTGCACCGGCCCCGCCGTCCGCTTTTTAGACATCCCGCGCTTCGCGCCGGAGCATTTCGCGATTCTCCGCAACAAGCGCATCGAAAAGTACAAGAGTTTCGTCAAAGGCATACAGCAACTCTCGGAAGAGGGCGTGGTCCAACTGTTCCACGAGGTGAACGCGGGCCGCACGGAGCCGCTCCTCGGCGTGGTGGGCCGCCTCCAGTTCGAGGTGATCCAGTTCCGCCTCAATTCCGAGTACGGCGTGGAAACCACGCTCGATACGACGCCGTACAACTACGCGCGCTGGGTCCACGCCCTGACCGCCGATCTCCCCGCAATCCACTGGGTAAACGGCGTCCGCCGCGTGGAGGACGATTACGGGAACCTGGTCTGCCTGTTTGAAAGCGAGTGGATCCTCAACTACATGGCCGAAAAAAACCCGGTCATCCAACTCCTCGAAACCGCCCCCCTCCCCGATCTCCCCCCCAAAACCCGCGAACGCTAACCTGTGTGTCTTGTCGTAGCCGTCTACGTGGCGGAGGGCTAAATCGCTCAAGCCGCGCGGCTCCCTCTTCCAGGGGGGACCAGCCACACGCTGGACCGGGCATTAGGCAAACGAAAGGTCTTGCTGTTTTTTCGCGCTGATGCGGAAAAACAGCAAGACCTTTCGTTTCTTAAAATGACCGATCTAACGTTAGGTTGGGGCCGCCCCTGGCCTGAAGGGGAGCCGCGCGGCTTGAGCGATTTAGTCTCCCGCGACGCAGACGGCTACGACAAGACACAGACGATAAAGGAACAAAAGGACAACAGCGGAAAATGGGTCACGCGCCGGTTTCGACGGGCAAGGCGGCGAGCGCTTCTTCGGCGTTGATGGGGTTTGGGACGGCATCGTCGCTTACCATTTGACCGTCTTTGAACCGGATCAGGCGGGTTGCGTGCTGGGCGATATCGAGTTCGTGGGTCACCATCACCACGGTTTTCCCCGCCTGGTTCAGTTTTTGGAAGATCGCCATGATTTCCTCGCCGGTTCGGGTATCGAGCGCGCCGGTCGGCTCATCCGCCATCACGATGGCCGGGTCATTGACAAGGGCGCGGGCGATCGCGACGCGTTGCTGCTGACCGCCGGAGAGTTCGTTGGGTTTGTGGTCGGCGCGCTCCAGCAAACCAACCGCTTTCAGGGCGCGGCGGGCCATCTTCTCGCGCACGGCGGGCGTCGGCGCGTCGCCGCCTCTGCCGTAGAACATCGGCAGTTCGACATTTTGCAGGGCGGATGTGCGCGCGAGCAGGTTGAATGTTTGGAACACGAAGCCGATTTTGCGCGAGCGGATCGCGGCGAGTTGGTCATCGGTGCGTCGCGCGATCTCGATGTCATCGAGGCGGTACGAGCCGCTGGTCGGGGAGTCCAGACAGCCGAGCAGGTTCATAAACGTGGACTTGCCGGACCCGGACGGTCCCATGATCGCGACAAACTCGCCCCTCTCGATGGACACGGAAACGTTGCGGAGCGCGCGCACTTCCATGCGTCCCATGCGGTACGTTTTGGTTAGATTCCGAACGGCGACAAGCGGCACAATATTCTCCAAAAGGGGCGACGGCTTTTGACGTTACCGCGCGGAATGGCAAAAGGCTAAAAAACTAACGGGTTTTGCCGGGTTGCGGCTTTCCTCCCAGACGCTTACGATGGGGATAAAGTTCATTTTTGTCCCTGTCGCAAACGCCGGGGCGCAAAGCGCGCCATCCGACAAAACCCGTTAGCCTTTCAGAAAACCGACAGGCGGCTTTTAGCAAGCATCGCCGGAGAGGATTAAACGTTCTGCAAATCTTCCTCGAACGACGACGAATCCTTCGCCGGGCCGGTGGCGGCTTCCGCATCCGCCAGGTCGTCCGCCGTCACCTCGACACGCGCCGTGTGGAGCGACGCCAAAGCGGCGTCAAGCGGCGTCAGCAACTCGACGCCCGCCGGGAGCGTGAGGTCGGACGCATGAAGCACGTCGCCGATCTGCATGTTGGAAACATCCAGGGTGAAGTGTCCCGGAGTGGCCTCGGGCATCGCGCGGACCTCGACATGCTGCGTGCCATGCTCCAGCACCGCATCGCCCAAATGCACGGACTCCGGCTCGCCCGTAATCTCGACCGGGATCTGCGATTTCTGCGTTTCGGTCGCGCTGATGGCGTGAAGACCGACATGCAGGAATGCGCGCTTGATCGGGTCAATCTCAACCTCGGTCAATTTGGCCAAATGACGCGCGCCGTCAATGGTCAGGTCGACCAGCGTATTGGTTCCGCCCTCGGACGCTAAAATCTTGGCGAGGTCGCGCGCTTCCACGGTGACCAACACGGTTTCTTTGCCTTTGCCAAAAATCGCGGCGGGAATATGTCCGGCGCGGCGCAAACGGGCGCGCTCGCCTTTGGTGATGTTCAGGGGGCGCGCTTGCGCCTCAACAGCGATATGTTCCATAGTTAAAATAACTCCTTAAAGGGAAATGCCCAAATAGTATACCCGACGGCGAGACCAGATGTTGGGTGTTGGGATTAGGAGGCCCCCTAACCCCCAATAAGGGGGGGACAAGAACCTGCCGCCAAAGGTTGATGGAGTAGTCCGCAATGGAAAGGCGTCGCCGCTTGGTCTTTCCTGTCCCCCCCTTATTGGGGGTCAGGGGGTCTCCTAATCCCAACACCCAACACCCAACACCCACTGCTCCCGGTGGTACAATGGAAGCATTATTTGTTATGGCGCGAGGCGGGGGAGCGGCATGGGTGTGGAGGAGTTCCGGGAACGGGTGACACGGGCGTTCGGCGAGGATTTGCACCGGGCGTCGCCTGCGACCGTGCGCGAATTCCTCGACGAATTGCAACTCGACGCCGCCTCGTCGGCGGGGCCGATGCTGGAAGACGGGGCCGGGTCGCCATTCGCTGAAACGCATAGCGGGGCGGGGCGGCGGATCGAGATCAACGAATCCGCCAAATCTTATGAGGAAGTGATGCGAACCTTTTTCGCGCGCGTTCTCGAACTCCCCGAGGGTGAGGCCGTACGCCTTCTTTGGACGGTCGCGTTTGACTTGTCTTATGCGATTATTGAATCCCACGACGCCGAGCGTATCGGGCATTTGTTTCGCGGCATGGAACCGTGAAAAACTAATCGCCGAAGCGACAAAAAACGCAAAACCGGCAGTTTTACCCCTGAAGTTTCTCCGCCTCCTTGCTTGATGCGTTCTAAATACTGGTATAATAGCGTTACTTTCACGGTTTCTCTGCGGGAAACGGCTAACCAGAGCGATGGGGCGAATGGGCGACAAAAAACAGCGGTCAGGTAACGTATCGGTTCAGGCCGGGGCCGCTTTTCTTGCCGTCGCGTCGCTCGCCTTCGCACCGTCGCCCGCGCTTGCGAGCGGCGAAACGGCGTCCTCCTCAGCCCCGGTTTCCGCTCCGGTTCGCCCCGCCGCCGCTTTCGCCACGTATGTCGTGCGCTACGTTTGCTTTGTCGCAACGCCCACGGTAAAGCGCGCCGCCGGTGAGGCGTCGCTTCTGCACCCGCGCGGCGTCGCGCCGCTTCCCAATTCCTTGCGCGAACTCAAAAACGGCGTTTCGTTCGACAACGGCGGTAACGCCGATGCGCTTTGCGATACGTCGTCCGCGACCGCGTTTGTTCAGCATTTGGCCGCGCAAACGCCTTCATACACGTTCCGGCTTCTCGCGACGGGCGTCTCGGATTCCACGGTCGGCGGCGGCGACGCCACCGTATCCGGCGCGTCTGAGGAGCAAGCCCCGCTTACCGTCGCGCTTGCCGACAGCGTCCGCATCACGCCCGACCCCGCCGCGCCCGGCGTTTTGCTTTGCGTCACCCGCACCGGCGCGCTCACCCGCTTATCGCCGGTGGGCAATACCGGCGCGTCCGCAAGCGCCACCGTGCGCTGGACCGGCGATGCCCGGAGCGGCGTTGCGCCGGGCCACATCTACGCCCACGCCATCGAAAACCTGCCGGGCGGGGCGCGCTTGGTGTACGCTTACAGCGTGGTCTCCGCTACCCCGCAAGACACCGTCGCCGCTCGCTAAAGCGACGCCAACGCGCCAACGCGCCAACGCGCCAACGCGCCAACGCGCCAACGCGCCAAAGCGCCAAAGCGCCAAAGCGCCAAAGCGCAGCGCTATATTGGGGTTTCCCGCCTGCGCGAATCCGATCCGTGCGTCCGCCCCGCTTCAAAACAGCCAAAATTACGTGTGCGGGAACATTCCGCGCCGTCCGACAATCAGAAAGAACCGGGAAGCAAGCCGCCCGGCATACCGTCGCCCTGCGCCTTTTGTTCCCGCTCAGGCTCGTTTTCTGATAAAATGCGCTGACTGCTCGCTTCACGGCGTCCTTTCAACGACGATCAGGATCGCCAATAACGCGCACGTTTCTTCGTTTGTTTCTGATTTCTATTATCTAATTACGGAAGTCGGAACAGTCTGCGCGCGCCGGGCGGCGGCGGCGACACGCTTCGCGGGAGAGATCACGCTAGTCGCGCTGTTGTTGCGCCCTGTCACGTGATTGGTTTGGACGCAATGCCGCGCTCAAATCGCAGGGCCGCTCGTAGAAAGAGGTCGTTTATGGTTCGCTCGTCGCTGTCCCGTACGCCCCGACGTCGCCCGCCGCATAGGGTCGCGTCCGCGCCCTCGCAGGGAATCTTTTTCGCCGCCGCGATAACGGCGTCGCTCGTTTTCGCCGGTCCCGCCGCGCACGCCCAAAGCGTCAATCCCACGCCCGATGGCGTTCGCCCCACCGTTCACTACAGCAAAGCCGACGTCGGCGGAGGCCGTGAAGGGACAATTGGGCGTATCGGCGCGCCGCGCGTCATCATTCCCACCAGCGGCTCGCTTGGCGCGCCGTCGGAAGCGGATGCGATTCGTTTCCTCGAACAAGCAAGTTTCGGACCCACCCCCGCCGAGGTGTTGCGCGTTCGGCAAATGGGCATTCCCGCGTGGATTGATGACCAGTTCACCAGGCCCGTCAGCAATTACAACTATCTGCTCAACCTTACTTTTTCTTCGCAACCCGCACAGGCCCGCTTTTTCCAGAATGCGATTGGCAAGCCCGGCGTCACCAATGATCAATTGCGCCAGCGCGTCGCGTTCACGTTCTCGCAGTTCGTGGTGGTGGGCGCACGCGATGGCGCGTTTCCGTCCGAGTATTACAACAACGCCGCGCGCTCGTACCAAGAGGTGATGCTAAATGGGGCGTTCTCAAACTACCGCCAGTTCATGTCAGACTTTACGCTGAACCCCGCAATGGGCGCGTATCTGAACATGGTCAACAATGTCAAGCCGAACGCCGCCACCAACAGTTTGCCCAACGAAAACTACTCGCGCGAACTGTTGCAACTCTTCACGCTGGGTGTTTGGCAACTCAATCAGGACGGCTCGGTAAAACGTGACGCCGGGAACAACCTGATCCCGACATACGACAACGACGACGTCAAAGAGTTCGCGCGCGTTTTCACCGGCTGGGTATATGCGCCCAAATTCGGACAACCGCTGAACTCGTCGAACGCGCAAAACTTGTCGTACCCGATGGCGTTGTACGCCGCGAATCACGACACCGGCTCCAAAGTCCTCTTCGCCCGGACGCTTCCCGTGAACTCCGGCACGCAAACGCCGGTCAAGGATTTGAACGACGCGCTTGATGACATCTTCGCCCATCAGAACCTTGCGCCGTTCGTGGTCACGCGCCTGATCCAGCACCATGTCACCGCGAACCCCTCGCCGCAGTATGTCGCCGATATTGTCGCCATATTCAACAACAACGGGCAGGGTGTCAAGGGCGACATGAAGGCGGTTATCAAGGCCATGTTGATCCACAAGGAAGCGCGCGGCTACGACCCGCAGACCGGCGCCGACATCGCGCTTCCCACTGGACAAGGCCATTACAAAGAGCCGATTCTGTGGATGACGAACCTATTCCGTCAGTTGGGCGCGACCGGAGACTTTTTCGGCTTTGGCGCCGAAACTTCCGCCGCCGCCTTAGGGCAAGAACCGCTCAACCCCCGTTCGGTCTTCTCGTATTACAAGCCTGAGTACGCCATTCAGGTCAATGGGCAAGCGTACTCCGCCCCTGAAGTGCAACTTCTCACGACCGATTCTGCGGTGCGTCGCCTCAACTTACTGGACACCTTTTTGTACGGCAGTATTAGTTCCGGCACCCCCAAAGCAACATCTGTGACGCTCAATTACACGCCGTGGACGACCGGGGGAGCCAACGCCCTCGCCGCGCCGGGCAAAACTACCTTGCTTCTGAACGATCTGGACGCCCGGATGCTGCATGGGACCATGCCCGCCGTGATGCGAACCGAGATCACCAAAGTTCTCGATGGCGCGAGCGGCGGCGGAACCGGGGCCGCCATCACCGACCCCACCCTGCGCGTCAAAGCCGCGATCTACCTGGTCGCCGGATCCACCCAGTACAACTATTTCCAATAAATTGGAAAGCGAGAAAGTTAAGAGTAAGAAAGCAAGAAAGTCAAAATACAGACCTGACGATGGCGCAGAGCCATAATCTTTCTTTCTTGCTTTCTCGCTATTAACTTTCTCGCTTCTTTCGCAGAAAGACGTTCAATGACTTATCTCACTCGACGGCAACTTTTGGTGCGCGGCGGGCAGGCGTTGGGGGCGATGGCGCTTTTATCCCGCTTGCCGGAAATGTCCGCGTACGCCGACAACGGAACCGATTATAAAGCCCTGGTCTGCATCTTCCTGAACGGCGGCAACGACGCGTGGAATATGGTCACGCCCTACGATACAGCGGCTTATAACACGTACTTCAACGCCCGTCAGGGCGTCGCCCTGACCCGCGCGCAGTTCGACGCCGTGAACGCCGCGACCGGGCAAACGTCGGTTATCGCGCCGCCCGCGCAAAGCGGGGCGAGTTTTGCCATGAACCCGAACCTGCCGCACCTGCGCCAACTGTTCGGCTTGCAAAAGGTCGCCGTGATGTGTAATGTCGGCACGCTGTCGTACCCGCTCACAAAAGCGACGTACGCGAATAGCCCGACCAAGCGGCCCAAGTCGCTGTTCGACCACGGAATCCAAACCGACACATGGCAGGACATGGGCGGCTTCGACGGCTGGGGAAATGGCCTCAGCACCTACCTCGCCTCGTTCAACTCGCAAGCGACCGGCGGCGCGCGTCTCCCGATGCTGATCAATGTCACCGGCGGCTCGTCCGTGTACCTTGCCGGGACCAACCCGTACATCACGCTCCCCTCCGGCTCCAACCTGAACCTGACCGGCTTCGGCTCGCCCATCACCGGGAACGCCCGCTACAACGCCCTGCGAAACATCCTCAACATTCGGGGAACCAACCCGGTCGTGAACGCGATCAGCGATTCCACCTCGAAAGCCATTGACGACGGCAAAGCCGCATCCGACGCGCTTGCAACCGCGATTGGACAGGACCCCACGTACCCCATTCCCACCACCGGCTTGGGGCGGCAAATGCTCCAGATCGCCAAGATCATCGAAAAGCGCGTGGAACTCGGCTCGAACCGCCGCCAGGTTTTCTTCGCGTCTTTGGGCGGCTTCGACACCCATGACAATCAGTTGACCAACCACGCGAACCTGATGAAACAACTGAACGACGCCATGTACACGTTCTACAAGGCGACCGAGAAGATGGGCGTTCAAAATAATGTAACGTCGTTCACCCTGTCCGAGTTCGGGCGCACGGTGCAAAACTCCACCACCGGGACGGACCATGCGTGGGGATCGCTTTCGCTCGTGATGGGCGGCGATGTCAAGGGCGGCGACTTCTACGGCCAGTACCCGTCGCTTGTTCTGGGCGGCGCCAACGATGTGGACAGCGGAACCAACTCGCGCGGACGTATTCTGCCGACCACATCGGTGGACCAGTACGCCGGAACGTTCGCCCGGTGGATGGGAATGCAGGACGCCGAGATCAACGCCCTTCTCCCGAACCTCGCCCGCTTCGCCCCCGCCGACCTGGGCTTTATGAAACCGGTCGTTTAATTTAAGCCAGAAAGTTGGTAGCAAGATAGCAAGAAAGCCAGACCTGACGGTGCGCACCGCCTTCTTCTCTGACTATCTTGCTATCTTGCTATCAACTTTCTGGCTTTCTTCAAAACCATGCGAACATCCACTAACCAAACGTTTTCCGGCTCCGGCTTTCACCATGTTGCGCTTCGGGCGCGCGACTTCGACAAATCGCTCGCGTTCTACACCAACGGGATGGGCTTCCCGGTCGCCCATTCGTGGGGCGAGGGATCCGGTCGTATCGCGCTCCTCGATCTGGGCGACGGCAATTATTTGGAGTTGTTCGCGTCCAAACCCGACCAACTGCCCGCTGAGGACGCAACCCGCGCGTACCCGTTCTTCCATCTCGCGCTCCGCTCCATTGATGTGGACCACGACATCGAAAAGGTCCGCGCGCTGGGTTGCAAGATCACGGTCGAGCCGAAAAGCGTCCCGGTCGGCGCCCCGTCCAAAACCATCCGCGTCGGCTTTTTTGAAGGCCCGGACGGCGAAACATGGGAGTTCTTCGCCAACGACGAATTGTAGGCGCTTCGCAATTGGGGCAAAACGAAGGCCCGGCATCCCTTGGATGCCAGGCCTTCTCAATTCTTGCCGATTACTGCGGACGCGGCGCGTTCGTGCGGACTACGCGTTTGCGTTCGCGCCGTTTTTGCGGCGGCGGGCGCGCACCATGAGGCCGCCCAATGTGGTTGCGGTCATGCCGATCACGGCCCACTCGGATGGTTCGGGTACGGCTGTCGGGGTGACTCCGTTGAAGGTAACGCTTGAAACGTTTGCGCCGCTGTTACTCCCGCCGGTGATGCGGAAGGATGTGATCGCGCGATTTTGCACCCGCGCAGACAGGTCGGGGTTAGAAAAGAAGCCGTTGTCGCCCGGGGCGTAGTAGGTAAAAGTGTCCAGGAACACGCCGCCCAACCCGAAGGCCGAGATCGTGGTCGCGGAGCCGGCGCTACCGTTAATTTTACTGGGTAAAACGGCGACGTTGGTGGCGGCGCCGGTGAAGGTGAAGGTCGCCGTCTCGCCGTTGTCAATCACACCACTCGACCCTCCGCCTGAAATGCCCAACCCGTCGCCCTGCGTGACCGTAATCACGCCCGGCGAGGTGACGGTAATCCCGCCGCTTGACAGGGTTCCGGTAAAGGTGGTGGTTCCTAAATTGCCGTAATACACGGTGGTCTGTGCGTGGGCGGCTTGGGGCGTGAACGCGCCAGAGGCAAGGGCGGTAAGAGACGCGGTCAACGCAACGGTCGCAAGGACCGATGAGGAAGGACGGGTAGTAAAGCGCGTGGAGACCATGTTTTTCCTTTTTGGGCGAACGCCACAAGTAGTGCAATTCAATCTGCTGGCTGAATTATATCAAAGGAACGCTTAATTTGGGCCGTTTATTTTCTACCAAGCAAAAAAACCAGTAATTTTAACGGTAAAGAAAACGAAGTTTTGTTCGCCGCTACGTGAAGTCCGCGCCGTTTACCCTCCGCAAGGTGAGGATCGCCATCCATAACGGCTTTTCTCCCGCGCCGGGACCCCCTTCGCGTTATCCACACGGCATTATCCAAGATGTCCCTGAACGCCTCTACGGCATAAAAATTGCGGTTTAGAACGAGGAATGCGCTGTTCAAGGTCTTGTTTGAACCGGGAAAGCGCCGACAATCTCGTTACGGGACATGTGAAACATCCCCCAAAAGCCTGCGCTGATCATTTCGTTTGCGGCAGGCGTTTAAGAAAATCGAAAGAATTATTATGCTTAAGCCGCTCGCTACAAAAAAAACGTTCCGTTCCGCCCGCCTTGCGCCGCGCCCCGTGCGCCTTCGCCGTCGTCGCGGCATGGTGATTGTCGCGACCATGATGGTGCTGATGTTTATTCTCGCGATTGCGCTTGTCGGCGCGGTCAGCGTTCGGCAGAACGGCTCGGTCGCCTCGGTGGGCGGGGGAGGCGGTATCGCCCAGGTCAGCAGTAACGTGATTCAATCCGCCGATACCCGGATTCGCACGATGAGCGCGCTGAACCTTGCGGAAAGCGGTGTTTGGACCACGGTGCAGTGGCTGTCCCAGCAAGCCACGCCGCCCGGAAACGTATCGGCCTTTGGCCCGACCAACTTTTTTGGCGGCGTGACCGCGAACAACTGGACCACGGTATCGTTCGGCTCCGGCACGTTCAAGGTGCGCTTGTACCCGTACTCGGACAACGGCACGGCGGCCCAAAAGCGCTACATTATCGAGTCGGTCGGCGCGTATCAAGGGCGGACGCAGATTATTCGCGCCGCCGTGATCCAGGACACGCTCGCGAAATACGCTTTTTTCACCGACAACGCGTCCGATAACTGGTGGGTCGCCGGGTTGTCGCGCTTCAATGGGCCGGTCCATATCAATGGCTCCAACGGCAAAGCCATCAATATCATGTGGAAAAACAGCGGTACGCAGGCCAATAACCGCATCTTCACGTACAGCGCGCCGGGCGAGGCGGCTTTCACCACCGCCGCGTCTACCATCAACTGGAACGTGAACAGCATCCCCAACGTGAAAGCGCCGTCCACCACGACCGAATGGGGGCATGTGGCGACAATGGGAACCAGCGCGGCGGTGCGGACCAATGCGCCCAAAGTTGACTTGCCCGTGCAAAGCGCCCAGCAGGAGCGGGCCGCGCTCGGTCTCGACGACGACGACACCATCCCGAACTATTCCACTATCGGCGTCACCGTCCCCAACACGAGCGGCGTCGCCAAAGGCGGCGTGTATATCCAGGGGGATGTGGACGATATGCAACTCTCCACCATGCCCGGCGCCCCCGGTTTCCCCGCCGACTCCACCAAAACGCAACAACTTATCACGATCTACCAGCACGATAACGCGGCGAACAAGGAATACTGCACGTACATTTTGATTGACCCTATCAATAATGTCACGTACAAGCGGGTAGATGTGCGGGCCGAAGGAAGCACGGGGGGCTACGCGACCGGTTCGATTGATACGTATAGCGGCGACACCAACGGCGTTATCTATGTGGCGGGCAATATCGGCGGGCAGGGCAATCCCAAAGCCGGCGGCTTGTCCGGCGTGGTGTCCAACAACGTGATGAACGGCGCGAGCGTTTCCAAGCAGAACGCGCTCACCATTGTCACCGACGCCGACAAAAATATGAACATTGACGGCACGATCAAGTACGAGAACATAGACATCAATGGTTCGACCCCGTCCACCACGGACGATGCGCCCATGTACGCGACCGGCGTTCTCGGTCTGGTTTCCAAAAATGTTCAGATCGTGGACGAGGACTCCAACGGAAACGACATCACCAACATCACGGTTCACGCGACCGTTATGGCGTACGATACGTTTGATGTTTCCAACCCGGTCACGCGGGCGGCGGGTTCGTTCACGCTGCTTGGCGGCTATATCGCCAAGGACAACGGGAAGTTCGGTCAGTTCGACAGCGCCAACGGCTCGATGCTGAACGGTTTTTCGCGAACCCTCAACTACGATTCGCGCGTCGCCGCGACCCCGCCGCCATACTTCCCGACCAGCAACAACCAGTACAAGCTGTTCTCGTACCAGCGCGTCGTCAATACCCTGCAACCGTAGGAACAAGCGAGATAATTAATAGCGAGGAAGCCGGAAAGTCAGAGAAGACGGCCCCCTA
>CAXUMS010000125.1:0-15060 GCA_964252165.1 uncultured Armatimonadaceae bacterium | reverse complement strand
AAACAGCGGCGTTTGTCAGGTACTCGTCCACGGTTTGCACACCGAACGTGTCGCCGTCTCGGGAGGCGGACAGGGCGAGTAGAAGGGCGCGGGCGGTGTCGAGGGACGTTAGGCAGGGGATACCGCGCTCTACCGAGGCGCGGCGGATGCGCGCCCCTTCGCGTTCGATACGCTTGTCCTTACTGATCGTGTTGATGAGCAGGCTCACGCCTCCGCCGTGAATCAGGTCTAAAAGGTTCGGCTCGCCCTCGCTGATTTTCCTGACAGAGTCGGCGGGAACGCCCGCGTTTTCGAGGAATTGGGCGGTGCCGTGGGTGGCGTAGATTTGGAAGCCTAAAGCGGCGAACTCGCGTAGGAGCGGCAGGGCCTCGGGCTTGTCATCGTCGGCGATCGTGGCGAGGAGCGCGCCCGACAACGGCATATCGAAGCCGCACGCGACCAGGGCTTTGTATAAAGCGCGAGGGTAATCGTGGTCCTGGCCTAAGATTTCGCCGGTGGATTTCATCTCCGGGCCGAGCGGAATATCTACGCCGGACAGTTTCTGGAACGAGAAAACCGGGGCCTTAACGGCGGGGTTAGCGCGGACCGGCCACAAACCCGGCTCATAGCCTTGTTCGCGCAGGGACTGTCCTAAAATGCACCGCGTCGCGACCTTGACCATCGGAACGCCGGTGATTTTCGATAAGTACGGGACGGTGCGGGATGAGCGCGGGTTGACCTCAATAATGTACGGGATGTCGTTTTCGACCACGAACTGAATGTTCATCAGGCCGACGACCTTCATCGCGCGGGCGAGCCGGGTCGCGTAGTCGGTCATGTGTTCGATAGTAACGGGTTTCAGGGTTTGCGGCGGGTAGACCGCCATCGAGTCGCCGCTGTGAACGCCCGCGCGCTCGATATGCTCCATCACGCCAGGCAGCAGGCAGTCCACGCCATCCGAGATGCAATCCACCTCGACCTCTTTGCCCACGATATACCGGTCCACGAGGATCGGAGCCTGCGGGGAAACATCCACGGCGTAGCGCATGTACGAGCGCAACTCATCTGGGCCATACACAATCTCCATCGCGCGCCCGCCCAGCACGTACGAGGGCCGCACCAGGCATGGGTACCCAATCTCATCCGCGACGGCGACCGCGGCGTCCGGCGACACCACCGCGCGCCCTGCGGGTTTCGGAATGCCCAAGCCGCGCAACAGTTCCTCGAACTGCTCGCGGTTTTCGGCAAGGTCAATACTCCCAGCCGATGACCCCAAAATCGGCACGCCCACGTCGGCGAGGGGACGCGCCAAATTAATCGCGGTTTGCCCGCCGAACTGCACGATCACGCCCGCAATCGGCTCTTCGCGGTCAATGACGTTCAGCACGTCCTCGGTGGTCAGCGGCTCGAAATACAGCCGGTCCGATGTGTCGAAGTCGGTGGACACGGTTTCCGGGTTATTGTTGATAATGACCGCCTCGTATCCGGCCTCGCGCAACGCCCAAACGCAGTGAACCGAGCAATAATCGAACTCGATCCCCTGCCCAATGCGGATCGGCCCGCTCCCCAAAACGATAACCTTTTTTTTGTCGCTCATGCTACGCTACAGTATGCCACGTCAGGCCGCTTGGCGGCAAGGCCGAAAGAAACCCTAACCACAAGAACGCAAAAAGATGAATAGGCGTCTCCCGTCATTCGTTATAGGGGATCAATTTTTGGTCCCGCCGTGACAGTAAATCAAGCGCATGGTAAAGCCAGGGTCGTAGTCGCGTTGCCGTCGTAGTCACTTGCTACGGCGCCATTCTCACTTCCTGGTTGATAACCGCCAAACGCTCTACGAAATCGGCGTTTTGCGTTAGAAAAGCCGCTTTACGCTCGTCGGGGCGGGCGGTTTGGGAGTCTTTAATGGCGATCGAAGCCCAAAAGCAAGCCATTGAACCCAGTTCGATGCGCCCCGTCAAAACCTCTCGCGCTTGCGGGCCAGACGTTTCTCGCCAACCGTCGCCCCACGCTATCACTTTTGCGCCCATGTCCATCAGGGCCTGCGCGCTACTGAGCGCCCCCCCATCGTCTTCCTCCTTAGTTTGCTCGGGGATAAGGTCGAACAAGGCGACATCGAGATACATCAAAACGCGCGTTTCACCCCCGTAACTAAAAGCCGCTTCGTCATCCCACGTTCTTTTTAGCAAAGCGGGCAAGGGGGGAACAAAAAGAATCGCCTCAAATTGCGCGGCCCGATTGCCGCGTCGGATGGCTTGAAGCGCTTCGGCGCGAACCGCAGACTTCGCCGGAGCGCCGCTTTCTTTTCTTGCTTGACGGCATTTTTGTTCGGCAAGTAAATACCAGAGAAGCGCGTTGCCGCCGCGCCGCGTCGCCGCCTTTTCCAGATACGCCACGGATTTTGAGGAATCGTTGAACGAGTAAAGTAGCGAGAGTTGGTATAGAAGATCGAAACGGTTTGGCTCCAGGTCAAGGGCGCGTTTTAGTGCGTTTGTCGCCGACGCCATTTCCTCCGTGCCGTGGAAGGGGCGTCGTTTCTCGTAGGCAGTGTAACCGTTGCCCTCGCTTTTATCCATGTACAAGTACTTTGGCGCAAAGGACAAACCAAAAGAATGCCAATAAACCGGGTTTTGCGGAGCCAACGAAACTGCGTTTCGGAAACAGTCTGTGATTTGCGTTTGACTGATGTAAACGTTTTCGCTCTTGTCGCCGCTTAGAACGACCCTTTTTTCTTCCGATACAGGCGAGGTAGAAGCGTCCTTAACAACGCTTTTCCCGAAGAGCCGCAGTAAAAACAGCCCCCATCCACGGGTATATTCCAACTCTGCGAGACGCTCCGGTGACTCCCGGGCGGCGCGTTTGGACGCCTCATCGAACGCGGCGACGGACTTGTTCCCTAATCGCGCCAGTTCCTGAGTGACCTCAGCCTGCGTCAACGTGAGGGAAGCCCCGTCATCTGAGGTAATTCCCGCCAAAGGCGGGGCGGGCGGGGCGACGCCAAAACGCGGGCTTTGGGCATCGGTTTGCGCGTAGTTCCAACGCTCCTTTTTGTCCTTGTATTCGTCGCGGGCCGCTTCCGCCTGTTGAACCGCCTGCGCAATTGACGTGAACCGGGCGGCGTAAGCGCAACCAAGCGCGAGTCGATATTCTGCGTTAGCCGGGTTACGGCGAACAGCCACTTCAAGAGCCGTTATAGCCTTGTTGTAACGGTGTCCTTTCTTGAGCGATTCCGTTGCGTCCTGGTACAACCTTTCATCGGTCCAATCCTCATAACTCTCCTGCGACGATTGAACGCGTGACGAAACCATAGATGGCGCGAAAGCCGCGCAAACAAGAGCGGGCGGCGCGGGGGGCAAAGGCGTCATCTTTATTGCACCATTCCGTTCATTTGGTCCAAGCGGTCGAGTTTCCAAACCTGCCCGCTTGGCGAACACAACAAAAAACTCGGCGTCGCGTTGACGCCGAGTTGTTCCGCTTGCTTTAGGTCTAAGGCGACGCGCGCTTTGGCGCGGGCGTTCAGGGCGACGTTGAAACGCGCTTGATCGAGGCCAATCTTTTGTACTATTCGCCGAACTTCTTTGGGGGTTAACGCGCCGCCTGGAAGCAGGGCGTCGTGCATGGGCCAGAACTTTCCTTGCTCGCGCGCCGCCTCTACCGCAACAGCGGCGGCGGTAGCGTTCGGGTGCATTGGCAAGGGGTAATTGCGAACCACGGACTGCACTTTGCCGTGGTAAAAGTTGACGGCGTCGCGCACTTTGCCGCTACGCACGCGGCACGGCGGACACTGGTAATCTAAAAATTCAACCAGCGTCCACGCATCCTTGCGGTAAACCGGGGAACCCACGGCTCGCTCCGGCGGTGCGTAGACTAACTGCGGGGGCGGAAGAGCGGGAAACAAAATACGTTCCGATACCCGCGCCCACGGCGCCTATCAGGAACGTAAAACCGAAGAATTTTATGTCCGCGCGGTTCATACCAAACTATTACATAGGTCGCGCTATTTTGTCAACAATATTTTTATTTTATAAAAGTTCCTCGACCGCGCGGGTTTGCGCGGCGAGCGATTGCACGGTTTGACGCAAGGCCGTTATCTCGCCCTGCGGGGAATGGGCGGCGACCGGGGCGGCGAGGTTCGCGACAAGCGACGCGCGGGTGAGTGCGAGCGACTGGCACAGGGCGTCCGCGTGGGCGGATAAACGCGCGAGTTGCGGGGACAGGGCGCGCACGGTTTCGACACGCTCATCGCACAGCGATAAGGCGTCCCGGAGTGACTGACGGGCGAGCGGGTCGGTTTCCTCATACAAGCGCGTAAGCAGACCGGTTTTCTCGGTTTCGATGGCTTGGAGGGCGGACACGCCGCCCGCTCCGGCAAGTTCGCGCTCTACGCGCGCACGCTCGGCGTCCACGCGGCGCGATGTTCGCACCACAGCCCCGGTTTGGGCAAGCAGATCGCGGGCGGCGCGCGCATCGAGCGCGGGCGTTGTCGTTGGGGCGTCGTCACCCACTCGGCGCGCGGCAAAGCGTCGGCGACGCGGCGGTAAGGCGGCGCTATCGGTTTCGGCGATCAGGGTGACAATCTCGGCGTACAGCGACTCCGCGCGCGTTTGGGCGACATCGGCGAGTTTGCGGTCGCGAAGCAATCCGCGCAAATCGGCGACCGGCCCGCGCCGCGCTCCCGCTCGCGACCGGGGCGAAAACTCCGGCGTACACAGCGCGGCGAGTAGCGCGAGCGGAACCATTGTAAAGACCAAAAGCGCGGCGGGGCCGGTCGCGGCGAAGCACACATTGAGGTACAGCCCGACCAGTAGAACCGCGACAAACAACGCAAACGCTGACCACGCGACCTCGAACCGATCCTCCGCGCTTCCCGCCCCGCGCCCTGCGCCCTGCGCCTGCTCGATTCGCGCGGCGGTCATCCCCGTCATGCCGTACTCGGCGGCGATTGCGGCGGCGTCAAAGGGGCCGTTCAATACGCCATCCCGCGCGCGGGTCGCTTGTCCGGTTTTGTTCTCGGTTTCCGTGTTCGCCCCGTCCGCGATTATAGCGGCGGCGCGCAAACGGCTTGCCATCACCGGCTCCAATTGTTCCCAGCGTAATCTCATGATATTCCCGCAGGTAAAGACGCCATTTGTGGGTGCGCTATTCCCGTTTTTAATGCGGAATGGGTCGTGTATTTTTTCGTCGGCGCGCCGCGCTCACGCCTTGTTCCGCCGACCGGGACGAGCCAACGGGAAAGGAATTGCGGTTTGCGTGGTTCACCTGCCCGGCGTTCTCCTCGGTCTCCATCCGCGATGCCGTATCCGCATTTCTACCAGTTTGTCGGCAAAAGCGACATCGTCGCCTTGCGGCGCGATGGCTGGCACGACTTCTGCCCTTAGCAAGAATACAACACGGCGTTTACGACACCGCTATACTTTTAAAGGAACTCCAACCACAGCCATGATTAACCTCAAAAACAACCAAGCGACCATCGCGGCAGGCGCGGCTTTTCTCGGCCTCGCAACCTTGTTTAGCATCGGCGGCGCGGCCCATGCCCAAACCATGAGCTACCAGGCGCCTGCGACAGCCGCGAATCAAGGCGAGGGCGGCGCGAAGCAGTTTGACTTGGATCACTACAAAGCATACACGTGGAAACTGGGCGGTCTCGATTACACCAACAAAACCATCACCGGCGCGTCCATCACATTCTCCAATATCCGCAACTGGGATTCCAACCAGAACCGCCTGTTCGTTCACCTTTTGGACACCGCCAAGAACAACGGCGTTGCGTCGTTCACCGATGATAACGGCGGCGCAGTCACGATCAGCGACGCGTTCGCGTCCGGGGCGACAAATCCGCTACTCGCCGCGGGAACCGGCAACACGTACCTTTTTGACAAAGAATTTGGAACCACGGCCTCCGACTTCACCTATAACTTCAACGCCGCCCAAATCTCGTCGCTGCAAACCTATCTTGCCTCGAACAACGACATCGCGTTCGGCTTCGACCCGGATTGCCACTTCTGGAACAACGGGATCAAGTTCTCGGTGTCGTACAACAACAACCCGGTCACCGCCATTCCCGAACCCGGCACGCTCGCTCTCGCCGGAATCGGCGCGCTCCCGCTTCTCGGCCTTGTTCGTCGCCGCCGCGCCGCAAAGTAACGCTGGCTTTCCTACCTTCTGTGTGGACTTGACCTGACTAAGGCCGCCCGCTTTGTGCGTGGCGGCCTTAGTCAGGTCAAGACAAAAGAAAAAATCCCGCGCTTCTTATCCAGAAGCGCGGGATTTTTGTCATCAAGGGGAAGGAGACTACCGGCCCAACCACTTTTTGATGCGGTACACCGTGGTGTCGCGGTGCAGTTCGGCGATCGCGCGGGTGAGCGGGATTTCTTTGGGGCAAACCTGGACGCAGTTTTGCGAATTGCCGCACGACGCGATCCCGTCCGCCCCGGTCAGGGCTTCCAAGCGCTCATCGGAGTTTAGTTTGCCGGTCGGATGCGAGTTGAACAAGCGCACTTGTCCGATAGCGGCGGGACCGATAAAGTTGCTATGCTCATTCACCTGCGGGCAGGCTTCGAGGCACGAGCCGCACGTCATACAGCGCGAAAAGTCATACGCTAACTGTTGCTCGCGCTGAGACAAGCGCGGGCCGGGTCCGAGATCGTATGTGCCGTCAATCGGAATCCAGCCCTGAATTTTCTTCAGGTTCTCGAACATCCGCGAACGGTCCACGGACAAATCGCGGATCGTGGGAAACTTGCTCATCGGCGCAAGGTGAAGACGCGACGTTCCATTGACAAGCGGCGCGACGCGGTCAATCAGGGCCGAGCAGGACTGTCGCACCTTGCCATTGATGCGCATCGTACACGACCCGCAGACCTCTTCGAGGCACGCATGATCCCATACGACCGGCGCGACGCTCTTGCCGTCTTTGGTAGTAGGGTTCTTTTGAATCTCCATCAAAACCGAGATAACGTTCATGCGCGGGCGGTACGGGATATGGAACGTCTCGTTGTACGGCGTTTCCTCCGGCCCGGCCTGCCGCACCACGGTTACCTCGATAACGCCCTGCTGCGCCGCCGACTTCGCGCCCTGCGGGGAAAGCCCGCTCGCGGCGACATCTTTTTCCGTAAGTTCCGATGGCTCCGTCCCCGCCGTCGCGCCGGTAATCATGGGAAGCGTAAACATAGCTGGTTCAAACTTTCTAAATCGAAGTTGTTCTTAAACTATTGCGCTGAGAGCGGGGCGTCAGTTCGCGCCGCCCATACCGGGCTTGATATGCGCCATGTTCGGGGACGTTTCGCTGGCTTCCGTGCCGCCGCCCTGAACCGTGGGCATCTGTCCTGCGGGCGTGGTGCCGAGCGGATCGTTCGGACCCAAACCGCCGGTCGCGACTTCCTCGCCCGGCAAATCGGCGGGAACCGTGCGGCCCGGCGCGCCCAGTCCGCCCGCCGATGGCTCGCCGCCATTTGCGTACTTGACCGTGTGGCTCGCGGCGTGGGAATTTTGCGATCCTTGCGCGTAGCCGTTCGCGCCGTTGGTGACGCCCCGGACGGATTCACCGTCTTTGGCGTAGCCGCTCGCGTGGCTGTTCATCGCATGGGCGCCCGCCGGAACCGCGCCTTGTCCCATCATCGCCACGGGCGTTTTGCTTGCCGGGGCTTTGGGGGCGTCGGCGGTGTAATTGCGCTTGCGCGGCGTGACCTGCGACGTGTCCACGGCCTCGTACATGATTTTCGGTCCGTTTTCCGTGTACTCGGCTACCGTGGTCTTCAGGAAGTTGTCGTCGTCGCGCTCGGGGAAATCCGGCTTGTAGTGCGCGCCGCGCGACTCGTCGCGCAGAAGCGCGCCGGTTGTCATCACGCGGGCGAGGACCAGCATATTCTTCAGTTGGCGCGTGAACGGAACCACCTGATTGGTCCAACCCGCCGCATCCGACGTACCGATGTTCTCGTAGCGCTCGTCTAATTCGTCGAGCTTGGCGAGCGTGTTTTCCAAACGCTTATTGTAGCGGACGACCGTCATGTTTTCGGTCATCACGTCGCCCATCTCGTTCCACAACTTGAACGGGTTTTCCGGCCCGCGCATATTCTGAAGACGGTCGTACTGCGCCTCGCGCGCCCGGGTCTGCGCGCCGAATTCGGGATCGGTTCCGTCCGGCTTTTTTTCCAGACTGTCCGCGTACTTGCAAATATCCGGCCCGGCGAGCTGACCGGATGTCAGGCACGACAAGAGCGAGTTCGCGCCCAAACGGTTCGCGCCGTGGTACTGGTAGTCGCACTCGCCTACCGCGAACAAGCCTGCGACGTTGGTCATGTGCTTCGGGAGCGACTCATCCAAGCCGTTGTTGATCCACAAACCGCCCATTGAGTAGTGAACGGCGGGGAAAATCCGCATCGGCACATCGCGCGGGTCATCGCCCACGAACTTCTCGTAGATTTCCAGCACGCCGCGCAGTTTCAGGTCCAACTGACGCCGGTCAATATGGGTGACATCGAGGTACACCTGATTTTGCCCGAACACGCCGCGTTTCTCGTCCACGCACTTGGCGAAAATTTCGCGGGTAGCGATGTCACGCGGGACGAGGTTGCCGTACTTGGGGTATTTCTCCTCTAAAAAATAATCGCGCTCGTTCTCGGGAATGTCCTGCCCTTGCCGCAGATCAGCGGGGTTTTTCGGCACCCAAACGCGCCCGCCCTCGCCGCGCACGGACTCGGAGATCAGGCGCAGTTTGTCCTCGCCGGGTACGGCGGTCGGGTGAACCTGGACGAACTCGCCGTTCGCGTACCACGCGCCCTGCTGATGGACCGCCCCCGCCGCCGTTCCGGTGTTGATCGTGGAGTTGGTGCTTTTGCCGTACACAATTCCCGGCCCGCCCGTCGCGAGCGTGACGGCATCGGCGGGGAACGCGCGAATTTCCATCGAGTGCAAATCCTGCGCGACGATACCGACGCACTTGCCGGACCCGCCCTCGTCGCGCACGATGCCCAGGAACTCCCAATGCTCGAACTTTTCGACCTGCTTTGCGACCTCGTAGCGGCGCACCTGCTCGTCGAGGGCGTACAAGAGTTGCTGGCCTGTGGTCGCGCCCGCATAGGCGGTGCGGTGCATCAGGGTTCCGCCGAAGCGCCGGAAATCGAGCAGGCCTTCCGGGGTGCGGTTGAACATCACGCCCATGCGGTCGAGCAGATTGATAATGCCCGGCGCGGAATCGGCCATGCTCTTGACAAGCGTTTGGTTCGCCAAAAAGTCGCCGCCGTAGCAGGTGTCGTCCAGATGGATCGCGGGCGAATCGCCCTCGCCTTTGGTGTTCACGGCCCCGTTGATACCGCCCTGCGCGCACACCGAGTGCGAGCGCTTGACCGGCACGAGCGAGAACAACTGCACGGTCCCGCCCGCCTCGGCGATCTTCACGGTGGTCATCAAGCCCGCGAGACCGCCGCCGACCACAATTACCTTTGCCTTTGTTGGCGCTGCCATACTCGTTTCCGTTCCGTTTCTAAAAATACCGCGACGCACGCAAAAAACGCTTTGCGGCTTCTTCGCCGTTATTGGGTCTACTGAAGGGGCGCGCCGCCGCCTTCGACCGGCGCGGGCTTGGCCCCAACCTCGGGCGCGGCGGGCGCGTCCTCGTGCTTGACCAACTCGTCCAACGTGGGGTAGACCGACCGGATATTGACGCCCCTGCCCTCGAAGTTGCCCGCGACCTGATGAAAATTGATCGAGGTCCACACACCGATAATCGTGAGCGCGACGGCGGCGGCGATCCAGATCGCGGCGCTGATCTTCTGCGCCATCGCCCCGACCGTGATGCCCCAGCGAATACCGAAGTTGAACAAGCCGTTGCCCAGGTGGAACGCGCACATCGTAATACCTAAGATGTACAGCGCGACATACCAGTTGTCCGCGAAGCGCCACGTCATCGCGTCGTAGGAGATCACGCGGAAGCCCTGCAAATGGGCGTCGGCCCCGCCCGACGACTCGTAGATTTTCTTCAAGCCCCAGGTCGAGTACGTGTGAATGGCGATGTAAAAGAACGCGAGAATACCGGAAATGCGTTGCAACAAGTACAGCCAGTTACGCGTGTACATATAGGTGCCGGTATTGGCGCGCATTTCCGCCGTGATCATAAAACCGTAGATGGAGTGGAAGATAATCGGCAACAGCACGATGCCCCATTCCAGCACGGCGACAAACGGCAGGTAGCCGAACGCCGACACCACGGTGTTGAACTCTTTTTCGCCCCGCAGGCTGTACGAGTTCGCGACCAGGTGCTGAATCATGAAAAAGCCGATGGGGAACACGCCGGACAGCGAGTGGAGTTTATGAAGAACGAACGAGTCCTTGAACCACGCTTTACTGCCCTGTTGCCCTTTTTTGACTACGACGGAGGTTGCCATTGCGACCGTTACTATCCTCGCTTGAAATGCGTCGCGCCAAAACGGGCGACAAAAACAACGCGCTTCGCTCTTGAAGCGAAACGTCGCGCTATTACCCCAAAGTGTACCGGCGCGCTTGTTATAAGTAAAGCGTTTTTTGCCGATAAACGCTATAAGCGGCTACAATGAACGAATGCAGGGCGCGGGCGAAGCGGAGAGGAAAACCAATGCCAACCGAAATGCAGGTCGAGTTCACGTACACGATGGACGATTTAACCGCGATGCAACGTTTCGTCACGCAAAACGGCCCGCCGACCCAGATCTACGTTTCGTGGGCGCTTTATATCGAGGCGTTTTGTCTCACGTTCTACTTCGTGTACCGCTTGTTTTTCGGCTCCCCTTTTTATCTTACGCTCGCGCTTCTTGTGGACGGCGTTGTTGTCGCGACCATCGTTACGCTTTGGCTGATAACAAGGCGTCGAATCGCGCAAACCTACCGGCGCCTGCCGCAAACCGCGCCGCACCTTTTGACGCCGCGCTTGCTCCGCATAACGCCGGGCGGCGTTTTTCAGCGTAGCGGGGCCGGGGAAAGTATGGCGTACTGGAGCGCGCTTGCCGGAATTACGCAAACCGCGCACGCTGTCTACTTCTGGCTGCCAAACTTGGGAAGGCATACATCGTCGCCACAAGCCTATGTCGCCCCACGTCATGCCTTTGCCTCCGATGCCGAGATGCACCAGTTCGCCGACCTTGCGCACGGCTATTTGAGCGCCGCGCAGGCCGCTGGGTAGGACGTTGCCAGCGTGCATCAGAGCGACGCCGATTCACACGACGAAAAAGAAATGCAAGTGGAAGAACAAATCGAGTTCGCGCTTACTATCGAAGACGTGATGGCGATAGACCGTTTCGCCGACCTTCAAAATAGACCGTTACAACGCCGTCAATGGATTGCTTGGAGCATAGCGCAGGCGGCGTTCATCGTGTTCTACCTCGTTTTCTACAAAAGCGAGGGGTCCAGCGTTTACTTCGGATTTGTCGTAGGCTTGAACTTTTGTTTCGCGCTGACGATTATCGCGTTTTTTCGGTTGGTTAGCAAACAGCGAAAGCAAAATTATCAAAGCCTGCCAGGCGCCGCGCCGCATTTATTTGCGCCTCGCCTTTTTCGCATCGAGCCGCGCGGCGTATTTCAGCAGGGTTCGTCGGGGGATCGTCTCACCTACTGGAGCGAGATTGCAAGCGTTACAGAAACGGAAAAAGCGGTTCATGTTTTGACGCGTCAGTTGGGGGAAAATGGCTCGCAAGAACTTTACACCGTCCCGCGCCACGCCTTTAACTCGGGCGACGAGATACGCGCATTCGCTGACCTGGCACGCGGCTATTTGAATGAGGCGCAACAAAATGTGGCAACCTAAATTGATGCCCGCGTACCTATACAACTCGGGAATACATAAACTTGAAGTTATGTTTGTTTTTAATCTATTACCTCAGTTTTTATATCGTTATCTGTCAGGCCGGGAAGAGCCTCTTGAGGGTCGGATAAATCGAGTAATAAAAAGTAGATATTTTCTGCGCCCGTCGCAAGATCCACACGAGTTGTTTTACGAAGGCGCGCAACGTACTTCCTACCTAAAATTACATCTCGCCGCTTTAGAGTTGCCCGCTCCGCTTTACCGCCAATACTATCCCCATTTGGAAACGTCAAGCGGAATCTGAACTTTTCTATATCCGCGGCGACCAGCGTGCCAGTATATGTCATCTCTTCTACATTTTCCTCGCTGGTTTGACTAATAACCTCCTGCAAATCTTGCATTTCGCTCGCGCTCATAAACAGTCGCAAAACGTTGTCGTCGTGATGCCAGTCAATATCTGCGCCCAGATCCGCCTGCGCGTGCGCGTGCGCCCATTCATAGATAACGCGGATAGGAGCAGGACCGATTGTCTGAGCATACTCAGCGATTTGCTCGGCGGTTGTCGCACGTGCGATCTGAAACACGATACGTACAGATTCCTCGATGAGGGTTTCTTCTAATAGAACGCGCTCGTTGGCAAGGGTCATGCCAAAACCTACCGAACCAGCAAAGGAGTAGGCATAGCGTAGGCGCGTTGCTTCAGCGGCTTCTATAGAAGGAGCGGCACGCTGTTTTGCCCCATCTTTTAAAGCGGCATATACCAGTGTCACCGCGTCCTGAAAACGTCCTAGAGCGTTGGCAAGCCCTACAATGGGTGGGTGCGCGTCTTTGTCTGCATCCAACAACGAGAAGAGGCGATAACGGCAAACGTCCAAATAAGCCTGATTAGCAAGTATGGTGTAGTCGGCTTGCAGATCTTTTTGACGCTTTTGCATTGATTCCAGTGTCATGGCCAGCGTGCGGCGTTCGGGATAGCGTGCGACAACCGCTTCGAGGTCGCGGATTTCCGCCTCGGTTTGCTGAATTTTGTCGCTTATGTCAGTGAACGCGCTCATGCTTTTTTCCGGGATGGACGATCTTTGACGGAAGGCAACGTTACAACGGCTATACCTTTGGGTTCGTCTTTGCGACTTTCTCCAAACTGTTTTAGCCAGTAGCGTCGCGACTTCTCTCCTACTTCATAAACAGAATCGTCTCTTTCATACACGAAGAACAAATGACTGTCGCATTTATGCAGGCTTTTCAGGTCGTCCTTTATCCACTCCAGCGCCTCGCGCACCGCCTCTGTTCCTTCGTCGTATACTGAAGCGCGCACGCACAAAACAAAATCCACATCTTCCGGGTTGGGCTTTTCCGTTAGAAAACTGCCGTCCACCCATACTTCGGCCTCAACGCCCCGCTCGTTTGGTCTTCCCAAAACGAATTGCAGTCCGTTCCAAATATCTTTTCGCGTTTTCGATTGAGGAAAAGCGTCTACACACATTGCCTTGACCTGTAGAAGTGTCATTGGATGGAGACCCGGCGCAAGTAGCGGCGCGAACTCGTGTGGAGAAGTAGCCATCACTTGCTACCTCGTCTTCACTACTGTATATAGGCTGTGGTTCGTTTCGCTACGATCAAACACTTGTTTAACAATGCCTTATCCGGAAACTACGTCCAAAATAGTATGCCATGTTTTGACTAAATTCCGCCGATTTATCAATTTACCCCAGTGTATATCGCGACTTGACCGCGCCGTATACTAAGAAACGTGACCGCGCGACCAACCCACTTGTAGCCTCAACTCGGAGGAAGGCGACCGTGACCCGAATTAAGATTTGCGGACTAACCAATGCGGATGATGTCGAGGCCGCATGCCGCTTCGGCGCGGATATGCTGGGCTTTATTTTTGTGCCGAATACGCCCCGGTATATCGGGACGGATCTTGCCGAAGCCCGGCGCTTGATGCGGGCGGCGGCGCCACTCGTATGGCGGGTGGGCGTGTACGACGCGCCGCCCGCCGCAGGCGATACCGCGCCCGAACTCCACGCTCTCCAATACTACCGGGACGGCGGCGCGGTCCAAAACAGGACATTCGCGCCGCACCGTCACACGCCGCTCCCGATCAAATCGTTTCGCATCAAGGACGAGGACTCACTGAGGGAAATCGTGACGTACGCAGGGCCGAAGGAGATTATCCATCTGGACGCGTACGCGAAGGGCGCGCTCGGCGGGACGGGTCACACGTTCAATTGGGAGTTGGCGAAGCGTGCCAAACCGTTGGGATCGCCCCTCATGCTCGCGGGCGGTTTGACGCCGGAGAATGTCGCCGACGCCATTGCCCTTGTGCGTCCGTATGCGGTAGATGTGTCGTCGGGCGTGGAGTGCGAGCCGGGCCGCAAGGACCACGACAAACTGCGCCGCTTTATCCAAGCGGTGCGCCGGGTTGACCTTTTGCTCGGCGCCGACCAGTAAAGCGCGACCCAATGCCGATGGGATTACGTCAAGCGTCACAACGTCTTGCTTGCGCTTGTGTTTAGCGCCGCGCGTGGGCGCGACGATACTGAGATCAGCGTTGCTGTGCGTCACGCACGCCTGCGCGCCTTTTGTTTACATTAACGACGGAGATAGAACCAATGACGGAAAGCCAGTTGGTGCGAACCAGCAAGTATCTGGCGAAGCATTTGCGTCACCAACCGGAACGGCTGGGATTGACGCTGGAAGCGGGCGGATGGGTGCGCGTGGACGATCTGCTGGCCGCTCTTGCGCGTAACAAAATGCCGCTGACGCGGGCGGAACTGGGCGAAGTGGTCGCCGAAAACAACAAACAACGTTTCTCGTTCGATGAAACCGGCGCGAAAATCCGCGCCAATCAGGGCCATAGCGCGCCCGTGGATCTGCAACTCGAACCCGTTGTTCCCCCGGATATTCTCTACCACGGCACGGGCCATCTATCCGTCGAGGCTATCCTGCAAACCGGTCTCGAAAAAATGAATCGCCACCACGTTCATTTGTCCGACGATGTGAAAACCGCCCGCGCGGTCGGGGCGCGGCACGGTCGCCCGCAAATGTTGGTCGTGGACGCCCGCGCGATGCATGACGCGGGGCATTTGTTCTACCGCTCCGACAACGGCGTGTGGCTCGCGGACGCGGTTCCTCCCCGGTTTCTGCGGCGCTTGTCGCGTGGTGTAACGGTTGACGAGCCGACCTGAAATGACGCTCGCTGTTTGTGTTTCCCCGCGCTTCGCTTGTAACGCCATTACGCCATTACGCCATTACGCCACGGCTTGCGCCGCCGCCGCTTGTTCGGTTGTCGCCGCCGCGCGCAGTTT
>CAXUMS010000124.1:0-15249 GCA_964252165.1 uncultured Armatimonadaceae bacterium | reverse complement strand
GGATCGCGCTTCCTCACCCGGCCTAAAGGCCGGGGATTCCGCGCGCCATACTGTTAAAACCCACGTCTGGAGGCGTTTCACGCCGGGCGTCCTCACGGACGCGGAAGCAATCTAAGCAAGAGAATTTAATGCCGTGATAATTCCAGTTTCTCCGCGTCCGTGAGGACGCCCGGCGTGAAACGCCTCCAGACGTGGGTTTCAACCCGCGTTTACGCCCCTATACCAAACAAAAACCGCCACGGCCCCAAAGGGCCGTGGCGGTTTCTTGAACGTAATTTCCCGTTTACCGTTGCTGACGCGGGTGCGGGCGCGTCGGTCTGCCGCCGCGCGGACCGTCGAAGCCGCCGCCGTCACGACCGTTGTTGTCACGGTCGTTGTCGCGGGCCGGTCCGGGGTTGTCGTTCGGTCCGGCGATTTGGACGCGGACCCGCTTGCCCCGCAGTTTCGTGCTGCTCAGCGCCTCGATAACCGCGTTCGCGCTATCGGATGGCACCTCGACAAACGCGTTGCGGTCCAGAATGTCAATCGCGCCCACGGTTTTGGCGGCAAGGCCGACCGTGTTGTAGATCGCGCCGACCAGGTCGCCGGGGCGAAGGCCGTCCATACGGCCCGCGCCGATAAACAAGCGCGTCATGCCCGCTTCCGCGCGCTCGCCGCTGTCGGCGGCGAGGGCGGCGGCGTCGCCGTCGGTTTCCGAACCCTGGCCCCGCTCTTCCCACAGCATTTGAAGCGCGGCGGCGGCGATATCGGCGGGATCGTATTCCTCGGCGAGCGTGGCGACAAGGGCCATCTGCCCGTCGAACTTTTCCGCATCCAATCGGTCGCGAAGCGCGTGTAAGAAGATCTCGCGGCGGCGCGCGGCGATATCGGCGGCGGATGGGATACGGGCGGGCGCGATCCGCGCGCCGGTCATCTGCTCGATCATCCGCAGGTTGCGCCGCTCACGCGGCTCGACAAGGGTGATCGCATCGCCGGTACGCCCTGCGCGCCCGGTGCGCCCGATGCGGTGGATATACTGCTCGACATCCCACGGCATATCGTAGTTGACCACATGGGTAACCGTGTCAATATCCAAGCCGCGCGCGGCGACATCGGTCGCGATAAGCAAATCCGCGCGACCTTCGCGAAACGCTTTTAACACCCGGTCGCGCTCGTTCTGGTTCATTTCGCCGTTCAGCGCTTCGGAATCGTAGCCCCGCTGTCGCAGATTATCGGCCAAATCGGTCGTGGTTTGGCGCGTGCGGCAAAACACAATGGTCGGGCCGGGCGTTTCCATATCCAGAACGCGGGCGAGGGCGTCCAGTTTCTTGCCTGGCGCGACCTCGTAGTACGTTTGGTTGGTGGTGTCAAGCGTGCGGCGACGCGACTCGATCTTGACGTTCTGGGCGTTCGGGAGGAACTTCTTGACCAGGGCGGCGATACGCGGCGGCATGGTCGCCGAGAACAGGGCGACCTGTCGCTCGGTCGGCAGTTCCGCCAAAATCACCTCGATGTCCTCGATAAAGCCGAAGGCCAGCATCTCGTCGGCCTCATCGAGCGCGCAAAAGCGGACATTGGACAGATCGAGCGAGCCGCGCCGGAGGTGGTCTTGAATGCGGCCCGGGGTTCCGACCACGATATGCGCGCCTTGCTGAAGCGCGCGGAACTGCCGGTCAATCGGCTGACCGCCGTAGACCGGCGCGATCCGAAGACCGGTGCCTTTGGCGAGGAGGTGGAACTGCCCGGCGACCTGGATCGCGAGTTCGCGTGTCGGGACCATAACGAGGGCCTGGGTTTTGCGGTCGCTCGGGTCGGTGCGGGCGAGGAGGGGCAGGGCGAACGCGGCGGTTTTGCCGGTTCCGGTTTGCGCCTGCCCGATAAGGTCGGCTCCGGTGAGCAAAATCGGGATCGAGCGGGCCTGAATCGGCGTGGGCGTTTCCCAGCCCGCGCCCTGCACGGCGATCCGCAACGCTTCCGGCAAGCCTAAATCGTTGAACGTGATCGTCGCTTCGTCGGATTCCGGCTCGGCGGCGGATGGGCGCGTGGTTTCCCCGGCGGTTTGGGCGGTTTCGCTGGGCGAGGCGGTTTCCTTCGCGCGCTTTTTCTTGGGCTTGGGCGCGTCCGCGACAGCAACGGCGGCGGTCGAGGAGACATCGGCGGCGGTTACGTCGGTGGCGGTTACGTCGGTGGCGGTTACGTCGGTGGCGGGCGCGTCCGGGGCGGTTACGTCGGTGGCGGGCGCGTCCGGGGCGTCGCTTTCGGGCTTTGATGCGCCGGGCGCTTTACTGGATTTTTTCAGCATTTTCTGGTTTCCTGTTCGATCTTTTAACAACAAACAACGACGCCGGTCGCGCCGGTAGGTTGCAGTTTTTTCCGAACAACCAGAACGCAAACGGGCGGCATAACAAAGGGCGCTTATCCGCTCCGCAAAAATGCGGCGGGAAACGCCCTCAGATCAGCCTATCATATTTGGGGCGAGTACGGTGGCGCCGCTCCCTGAAACCGCTTGCAAAATCGCACGTTTGTTTTAGCGCGTGGTTGAACCACGAGGAGCGCATTTCTTGTGGTTTGTTGTCGAGTGGCTCAAGCCCTCTCGCCCGGTAGCGAGAGGGCTTGAGCCACTCGACAACAAACCACGAGCGGCCCAACTTGCCCCGCTTGCTTGCCATAACGCGTCCCAAATGACACAATACACCTGATTAAAAGCGCGTTTGGCAAGCGGGACGACAGTTAGCTCCCCGGCTTCTTTTATTCCGGTAACATTTTATGAAGACCATGAAACCTGCGAGCGCCGCGTTCTTTTTGTTCGCGCTGTGTCACCACGGCGTCGCCTGCGCCCAAACGCCGAAGCCGGACCCCGTCGCGCTGGCAAATCCGCTGGTCGGGCCGAACCCGTACCGTGGGGCGACGGCGGCGGGGGCGGCCCGGCCTTTCCCCCTGGTTCGACTTGGCCCGGATACCCTTAAGCCCTCGACCTCCGGTTACAACTCTGAGCAACCGATACTGGGTTTCAGCCACACGCATACGAGCGGGACGGGCGGTATCGGGTACTACGGCAATATCCGATTGACGCCGCAAACCGACGCGCTTGACGTGGTTGATATGGCGTCCCCGAAAGCGGACGAGTTCAACCAACCCGGCCTGTACCGCGTCCGCCTCACACGCTACAACGTGGGCGTGGAACTGACCTCGACCGCGCGGGCAGGCGTGCATCGGTACACGTACCCGCCGGGCGCGACGCCGCGCATTCTCGTGGACCTTGCTGCCGTGGTCAACACGCGCTCGGCGTCCGACCCGTCCAGCGTTTGCACGGCGGCCACGGGTTCGTTTGTTTCCGACCGGCGCATCAAGGGACAGGCAAGTTTTGAAAGCGACTACGGCAAGTTCCCGCACACCGTTTATTTCGCCGCCGAGTTTAGCCGCCCTATCGCCAAACGCGCGGTTTGGCTCGAAAGCGACATCGAACAGGACGCGGACAGCGTCGCCTCCGCGCGCGGACAGCGGAGCGGGCTTATCGCCACGTTCGCGCCGAACGGCGCGCCCGTGGAAGCGCGCGTGGGCATCTCGTTCCAAAGCGTGGAAAACGCCCGCGCGCACCTCGCGCCCACGCTTGCCCGCTCGTTCGACGACTTGACCAAAGAATCCCAACAGGTTTGGCGAAAGGCCCTTGCCAAAATCGAGGTGCGGGGCGGAACGGATAAGGAGCGTCGCCAATTCTACTCCGCCCTGTATCACACCCAGTTGATGCCGACCGATATGACCGGCGATCACGGGCAATGGAAAACCACGGAGCCGCACTTCGACGATATTCACGCGGTCTGGGATACGTTTCGGTGTACGTACGCGCTTGACACCCTGGTCGCGCCGGATACGATGCGCCGCATTCTGCGAAGCCAACTCGATATTTACAAGCACAAGGGCTGGCTACCGGATTACTGGCGCGGACGACGGTTCAATATCCTTCAGGGCGGGACGAACATGGATGTCGTGATCGCCGACGCGCTGGTGAAACGGCTGGGCGGGTTCGACGCCGCCCTCGCGTACCAGGCGATCCGCAAAGACGCCACAACGCCCTACCCGGCGGGGGGCGGCTGGACACTCTATGGTCGCCACGAACCGTATTTCTCGCTGGGCTATCTTCCCGCCGCTTCGGCGACCGAGATCAAGTACCGCAGCCCCGTTTCGACCACGCTGGAATACACGTACAACGATTTTTGCGTCGCCCAGGCCGCGCAGGTTCTGGGTAAAACGGGCGATGCGCAAAAATTCCTCGCGCAGTCGGACAATGTGTGGAAACTGTTTCAGCCCGACACCAAGTTTTTCTGGGCGAAGAACGACCGGGGCGAGTGGCTGGGCGGCTTTGACCCGAACCGCTACGCGGGCGGCGACGGCTTTTTCCACGAGGGAACCGCTTGGGGATACCGCTTTTACGCGCCGCACGATATGGCGGGGCTGATAGAACGGCACGGCGGGGCGAGTCCGTTTGTCGCGGCGCTTGATGCGTACTTCGATGGCGGTAAGCACAACGCGGGAAATGAGCCGAACTTTCTTACCCCGTGGCTGTACCACTACGCCGGACGCCCCGATAAATCCGCCGACCGCGTCCGCGCGCAGTTATCTAAAGACTACCAACTCGCGCCCGCCGCGTACAGCGGCGACGACGACAGTGGGGCGATGTCGGCGTGGTACGTTTTTGGCGCGATGGGCTTTTACCCGGTTGCCGGTCAGGATGTTTATCTTTTAGGCAGTCCGCTTTTCAGCTCAACGCGTTTGACGCTGGAAAATGGGCGTACGGTCACGATAACGGCGCGCGGTTTGTCACAGAAAAATCGGTATGTGCAGTCGGCGACGAGGAATGGTCGTCCGTGGGATCAGGCGTGGTTCCGGCACAGCGATATTGCCCACGGCGCCGACTTCACGCTTCAAATGGGGCCAAGCCCATCGCGCTGGGGAACGCGCGCTTTGCCGCCGTCGCGAACGCTGACGTTGGTTCGCGGGGCGGCGGTTCCGTCGTCGCCGCCGCTCGCCGCGAAAAAAGGGAAGGCGATTAAAAGCGCGCCGTAAGCGGTAAAACGGGTACCATGCCGGACCATTCGCCTTTGCCGCTGAATTTGCGCCCCCATCGTCGCCGCAACCCGCTGATGGACGATTGGGTGTTGGTATCGCCCCAGCGCGCGTCGCGCCCGTGGCAGGGCGCGCAGGAAACCGCCGCGCCCGATACGCGGCCCCCGTACGACCCCGCCTGCTACCTTTGCCCCGGCAACACGCGGGCGCAGGGCGGCGACAAGACAAACCCCGCGTACGCCGGGACGTACGTGTTCGACAACGACTTTCCCGCCCTGCTTCCGCCGCCCGGCGCAAGCGACGAAGCCAACCCGCAAAACGCGGCGATGACCGCGCATCCGCTTTTCACCCGGCAAGCCGAAAACGGCGTGTGCCGGGTGATCTGTTTCTCGCCCCGGCACGATTTAAGCCTTCCCGATTTGCCCCTTGATGCGGTGCGCGCCGTGGTGGATACGTGGGTCGCGCAGTGCGACGAGCTGGGGGCGCGCGACGATATTTCCTATGTGCAATTGTTCGAGAACAAGGGCGCGGCGATGGGGTCGAGCAACCCGCACCCGCACGGGCAACTTTGGGCGAGCGGCCACATCCCAACCATCCCCGCCAAAGAAACCGAAACGCAAACCCGCTACCTCGCCGAGCGGGGCGTCCCGCTTTTGGCGGACTACCTCGATGCGGAGCGAAAAGACGGCGAGCGGCTTTTGTTTGAAAACGACACATGGGCGGTCGTGGTCCCGTACTGGGCGACATGGCCGTTTGAAACCCTGGTCCTTCCCAAGCGTCACGCGCCGCGCCTTGCAGATTTGACCGACGCGGAACGCACCGGTTTGGCCCAAACGCTGTCGGCCCTGACCCGCCGCTACGACCGCCTCTTTAGTGTGTCGTTCCCGTACTCGATGGGCGTTCACCAGGCCCCGTTCGACAACGAAGCGCACCCCGAGTGGCAAACGCACCTCCATTTCTACCCGCCGCTCCTCCGCTCGGCGACCGTGAAGAAGTTCCTGGTCGGCTACGAAATGCTCGCCCAAGCCCAGCGCGATCTCACCCCGGAACAAGCCGCCGACCGCCTGCGGCAGTTGGTTTAAACCCAAAAACCAACAACCGAAGTTGGGAACCCGTTTGGCGTTCGTGCGTTGCGGTAGGGGGAATGTACACGAGATGGGAGCGGGGATAACAATGGCGGCAATAACAGGGACCGGCGCGGACGCGCTCGGCGGCAAGACAGTTTTGATTGCGGGGGCGTCCGGCGGGATTGGGGCGGCGACCGCGCTCCTTCTCGCGCAGGCGGGGGCGGAGTTGGTTCTTTCCGGGCGCAACCGGGAAAAGCTCGAAACAATAGCCGGGCAGATCGCGTTTGTGACTGGCCACGAACCGTCGGTTTTGCTGGCGGATCTAACGGATGCCTCGCAAGCGGCGGGGTTGGCGGAGCAGGCCGCAAGCGTGACTGGCAAGCCGCTCGATATTGTCATCAACGCGTCCGGGGTGGGCGCGATCAAGTCAATCGAGTCCTTGACGCCGGATGATCTGCAGACTGTGCTGTCCACTAACTTGTACGGCGCGATTTTGTTGTCGCAGGCCGCTGTCCGCCAGATGGCCCCGCTGAAATCCGGGCATATCGTTCACGTCGTCGGCATTCTGGGCAAGGCCCCGATGGCGAACGCGTCCGTTTACTGCGCGTCCAAGTACGGTTTGACTGGCTTTCTCGCCGCCCTGCGCGCCGAGGTGAGTCGTCGCTACAACATCAAAGTAACCGGCCTGTACCTGGGCGGCGTGGATACGCCGTTCTACGACAATCCCGCCGTGGAGATGAAGGTGCAACGCGACAAAATGCTGACCGTGGACGACGCCGCAAGCGCTATTTTGTACGCTCTCACCCAGCCCGCCCATCTGGTTTTAGGCGAGTTGACGTTGCAACCGGAAAGCCATCAGTTGTAAACCGAAGCGTCGCGCCTTCCTTGCGCTTTATGCAGGAGAAATCCCAAACAAACAGGGATACAGTAGCGTAAGATTTTTGACGCGGGTTAGAAAAACGCGTCAAAAAAACCGTATTCTCTTCAGCGAGGCGTTATGACAAGCGATACCAACGATGAACCGAACAGCGCGGACGAGGACGAGGGTTCGGGCGGCGCGGATGTGGGCGACGCGTTGTTTAACAGCGCGTTCGAGGGCGCGCTTGCCGTCGATGCGAGCGGCGTGATCATGCGTGCGAACCGAACGGCGTGCGCGCTTCTCGGGGCCGAAACGTTCCCGCCCCCGCCCGGCGAGATTATCGGGCAAACCGTTCTGGAAGCGACGCACCTACGGAGTTTGTCCGTACTGTGCGCGGACGCGGCGCGGCGCGGCGGCGCGGGTCCCGCGCCGGAAATCGAGGCGCGACTTGCCGGGCCGGTCGAGCGGCGGGTTTTGGCGCGGGCCATAGGAGCGGCGACCGGCGAGACCGTTTTGCTTTTGTGCGATACCACCGAGTTATCGCGCCTGCGAACCGTGCGAACCGAGTTTGTCGCCAACGTTTCCCACGAACTACGTACCCCGCTCGCGTCCATTCGGGCCACGGCGGAAACGCTTTTGGACGGCGCGCTGAACGAGCCGGAGGCCGCGCGCCGATTTTTGCGGACGATCATCCGCGAGGCCGACCGGTTGGTGAGTTTGTCCGCCGACCTCCTGGAGTTGTCGCGCGCCGAGGCCGCCGAACGCGAAAAAAGCCGCTTCGATCTGGCCCGCCTCCTGTCCGATGTCGCCGCGCGCTTGGCGTCGCAGGCCGAGCGGCGGCATGTCGCTCTGGGCGTAGACGGCGTCGCCGAGCCGATCTGGATCAGCGCGGACCGTTCGGAAATTGATCAGGTCGTGTTCAACCTTTTGGACAACGCCCTCAAGTACACGCCGAGCGGCGGAGCGGTGTCCGCCGCTATCCGAAACGCGACGCTTCCGCCGTCGCCGGGCGGCGATGACGAAACTCGCCCCGAGCGTCCCGCCGTCGCGGTAACGATTGCGGATACCGGTATCGGAATGTTGTCGCAGGACTTGCCGCGTATCTTCGAGCGGTTCTGGCGCGCGGACCGCGCGCGTCGTTTCGCCGGGGCGGGCAGCGAGGAAAACGCCTCGGCGCGGTCGGGGGGAACCGGACTGGGTCTTTCCATCGTAAAGCATATCGTCGAAGCCCACGGAGGTATCGTCACCGTGGAAAGCGAACTGGGACAAGGCTCCCGGTTCACCGTAACATTGCCCCGATAAGTAAGAAAGGTGTTGGGTGTTAGGTGTTAGGTGTTGAGATCAGACGGGACAGACCTTACGGGAATTTTTCTTCCCTAACACCCAACACCCAACACCTAACACCCAACACCCAACACCCACCCTATGCAAACCACCCCGTTTTCCGACCAACTCGCCAATGTCAGCCCGCTCTGGGTGGTCGCGATTGTGCTTGCCCTCACGCTGGTGCGAATCGCGCTCAGTAAAAGCAAGGACAACTGGGCGCGCACTATCGCCGAAACCTGCGACACGGTTAACTTTGTGTTGATCCTCGCGTTTCTGCTGATCCGCCCGTTTGTCGCGCAGGCGTTTTATATCCCGTCCGAGAGTATGCAGAACACCCTTCTGGTTAAGGACCGCCTGATCGTCAACAAGTTCTCGTACCGGCTCCACGAACCCGACCGCCACGATGTCATTGTTTTCGAGGCGCCGCTTGAAGCGGGCAACGGGCCGGGCGTGGATTATATCAAGCGCTATATCGCCAAAGCGGGCGAAACGGTCGAGGTGCAGGCCGCGAAAATCCGCATCGGCAGGGAGGAAATCGGCGGCGAGAATGGCGGCGATGTCCACGATTACCTGCGCGACCGATTGGGAGTTGACGGCGAAACCGCTGTCAAATTGTTCCCCGATTACGTTTTAATTGGCGGAAAAGACAAAATCGCCAAAGCCGAACTTGGGGAGCGTTTGGGGCAGCCGGGTGCGGAGATCGAGATCACGCCGGGCAAAACGCTGATCAACGGTATCGTGCAGAACGAACCGTACACCCGCGAAGACCCCGGCTACACGTTCCCGAACAACAACGCCCCCGGCACGTTCCATGTGGACGCGCCCGGCCCGTACCAGATCCCGCCCGGTCATATGTTCATGATGGGCGATAACCGAAATCATTCCGCCGACTCCCACGCGTGGGGCGCGCTCGACCGCCGCCGCGTGGTCGGCCACGCCGTCTACATCTTCTGGCCGATGGGCCGCTTGGGCGCGATTAAATAAGAAGATTTTTAACCACAAAGACACAAAGGACACAAAGAAGAGATAAAAAGATGAAGCAAGATTACTTTTTGTTTCTCTTCTCTTAACTTTGTGTCCTTTGTGTCTTTGTGGTTAAAAATCTTCTCTTTCTTCGTCCTCTTGCCATAGTTTGGCGAGGCGGGCTTTGATTTTCGCCTCGACGCCGTTTTCGGTCGGTTCGTAGTAGGGTTTGTCGCTCGCGGGGAGCGCGTCCGGCAAATATTGTTGGCGGACGAAACCGCCTGGGAAGTCATGCGGGTACTGGTAGTTCGCACCGCTCCCGAGGGCCTTTGCGCCCTTGTAGTGCGCGTCGCGCAGGGCGGGCGGGACGCCGATAAACGCGGCGTTTTGCACATCGTCCCGGGCGCGACCGAGCGCGATGGTGCAGGCGTTCGATTTGGGCGCGGACGCAAGATAAATGGTCGCGTGGGACAGGTTCAGCGCGCATTCGGGCATCCCGATAGACTCGGTCGCCTGGAAGGCGGCGACCGCGAGCGGGAGGGCGAGCGGGTCCGCGCAACCCACATCCTCGGACGCGAGTATCACCAGCCGCCTTGCGATAAAGCGCGGGTCCTCGCCCGCTTCGAGCATCCGTGCCAGATAATACACGGCGGCGTTCGGGTCGGTCCCTCGGATGCTTTTGATAAAGGCGGACGTAATATCGTAGTGCGCGTCGCCGTCCTTGTCGTACTGAATTCTGCGCTTCCCGACCGCCTCTTCCGCATCCGCAAGCGTCACCTGACGCGTCCCGTCCGCGCCGGTTTCCGCAAGACTTGCCGCAAGTTCGAGCGCGCCCAGCAAGCCGCGCGCATCGCCGCTCGCCGTGCCGACAAGGTACGCGTGGGCGTCGGGCGCAAGCGTGACCGTATTGGCAAGGCCGCGCTCCCCATCCGTCAGGGCGCGCGACAGCACGCCTTCCATATCTTCCTCGGTCAGGGCGTGGAACGGGTACGGGCGCGCGCGGGACAGGAGTGGGGCGTTCACGGCGAAGTACGGGTTCTCGGTCGTCGCGCCGATCAGAATCACGGTTCCGTCCTCGACATGGGGCAAAAACGCGTCCTGTTGCGCCTTGTTGAACCGGTGGATCTCGTCCACGAACAAAAGCGTTCGCTTGCCCGCGTAGGCGGCTTTGCGCTCCTTCGCCTCCTTGATAATCTTGCGAACATCGGCGACCCCGCCCGTCACGGCGGAAAAATCCTCGAAGTGGGCTTTGGTCGTCCGCGCGATTACCGATGCGACCGTGGACTTGCCGCAACCGGGCGGGCCGAAGAAGATCGCCGACCGCAGATCGTCGCGCTCAATCGCGCGCCGGAGCGGCTTGCCGGGCGCGAGCAGGTGCGCCTGCCCCGCGATCTCATCCAGGGTACGGGGCCGCATCCGGGCCGCGAGCGGCGCGGAAGAAGGTGTTGGGTGTTGGGTGTTGGGTGTTGAAGCCACACTGGGGGGGGCGTCGCCCTCGGCGTCGTTGAAAAGATCCACGCGCTTATTGTAGCGCTCTTCCTATTCAGGTTGGGGGAAGCGACGAGAGAGACTGCGGGGAGAAGCGCGAGCTACCATCAGGCCACGCGCGCTTTACCGGCGCGCATAGACACGATTATGGTGACGGCGGGGTTGGAAACTTTTTTACCATCGCGTCGAATACGAGAATTAAGTTTCGAGCCTCATCTATGTCCGTCAAGCACAATTCGACGAAGCGGCGGGTGCAGTTGGTGAATTGAGCGGCTGGGGAAAGAAGATACTCCAAATATTTGGCGGCTTCCGGGTCATGGATCAAGGTCAATTTGATGTTGGGCTAAACTGTCATCATCAACCACCGCGCCCGCGCGGCTTGAAGCCCGTCCCGATTCAAGCCCAAAAAGTCAATCATCACCTCACCGCGCCGCGAACCGTTCACCGGCTCCGCTTGCGCGCCGCGAAACGTGATGAACTCTTCCGGGTTTTCCGCTTTTTCTCCTATCGGATAAACAAGGAACGCTTTCTCGGACGTATGCGCGTCCGGGGTCGCTCCTCCGATAACTCGGTCACCCTCAATGGGGAAGTAGTCGCTTTTGAAAGGCGAATTGCACGTTTTGCAGGATGCGGCGTAATTACCCAAATGGTAGGCCAGAAGGTAATATCCGCTTGGAAGCGGGTCGCCTAACGGGAATGTGAAACTCCTTGATCTCCACGCGCGCACATTACTCTTGGGACGAAAATGTTCTAAATCCCACTGGATAGAACTATTTTCTCCATCTTCTCCAAACGTCTCGCAGTAGATGCATTTCCCGTACTGCAAATCGATGAACACGGATTTAACATCACCCCAAAAGTCGGACTGTTTGACGTATCCTCCCGCTTGGACGAATACTTGGGTGCGCTCACGCGCCTTCGCCTCCCATTCCGGCTTTCGCGTAGCAACCGTGGCGAGAATGTCGGAAGAAGAAATTGAATAGCGTATCATTCGCTCCCTCTCACGAGCGCGGCCTCATGTTCACCCGCCTTCTTTATTAGCCGCTCCAGCATCGCCTTTTGCTCTTCCGGCAGAGGACTTACGCTACCCGTTTCTTCGGGTTGGCGGTCAGCGGTTTCACGACGCGCGAGATCGTTGAGCGTTCCCGTTCCCGGAGCGCGCGTAGCCTGCAAACGGAAAAACGAACTGGTCAGAATTTGGTTCGCGGTCAACCCGTGAATGCGTTCCCGATACTGCGCGACACGTGCGGAGCCATCGGCGTCCTGCTCCAAAACGAAGATGTTTTCTTGTTCCAGGGTCCCGGCGACCAGCGGGCTGTGGGTGGAAAAAAAGAATTGAAGATGAGGAAACGCCTGCGCAACTTGTTCGACCACGATCAACTGCCATTCGGGGTGAAGGAACAGGTCTATCTCGTCTATAATCACGACGCCGCGCATATCCGACAACTTTCTCGTGTTAGGGTTCACGATGCGCGCTTTCGCTTGAAAATCCCCGTCCGCTTGCGCCATTTCCGATATATTTGGGTTTCTGGAACCGGACGCCTGGACAAGAGCGATTTGGTAGAGCAAGTCCCAAACCCAACCGGTGAATGCGCGAAAACCATCGGAAAGCGCATCGAAGGGGAGCAAGGTTCCCCTGCGGTCAAACAAAGGACGTTGCTGACTGTCGAGTTGCTCCGTCAGAGAAACCTGATCGGGCAGAAGTTGGTTGAGAATATATCGCGCCTGCCCCAAATACGACAAGTTCCGCAGTTGCAAATAGCCGTAGGTGAATGGAACCATTCCGACATGGTCCTCGAAAAGGCTCGACACGCGTTGGTAGCGCGGGCTTCGGCTTTGCTCGCTGAACCCTTCGGGCCTTTCGGTACGCCGGTTCGCGCCATACGCCACGATGAAAAAAGCCGGGGAGTCATGAAAGAAAATTCGCTCCCACAAAGGTTTGTTTACTACTGCCGTGCTGGCGATGGTTTCTACGTCCGCCACGCGTTGTATTAACGCTTGCCCGGTGACGCGACCGCTTGCTCCGCTAAGATCGGCGTCCCCATCGTCGAGTTGCAAAGTGGCCCGAATATCGGCGTTTTCTCGAATTGGCAGATCCGCCAGATTAAGCGATTCATTGGGTGCGCGACGAACAAGATAGTCCGCCTGAAAACCGCTGGAAGAAAGAACCGGTGCCAACACACCCAGGATTGCCGCCTTGAACACACTGGATTTACCGGTTCCGTTGCCGCCGAGGAATAAGTTGACGTTTGCGTTGGTCTTTGGGCCGGTGCGTTTCTTGGTGTCAGGGCGTCCCGGATAATTCAACTCAACTTCCACTGCTTTGAAACTCCGAAAGTTATTAATGGTGAGTTTTTGAATATACAAGATTGTCCTACTCTTATCGGTAGCGGTTAGAAAAGGCTGAAGCGTCGCCCTCGGCATCGTTGAAAAGGTCCACGGAAAAATTGTACCGCGCGAAGCGGAGGAGCGGCGTGCGATTTGGCGAAACTAACAAAACGTTAACCCCGCGCAACCAAAGCAAGCGGGCGCGTGTCCGATAGGAAATTGTAAGAACGCTTCAAAGGAGAATCGCCATGTTTTCCCGCCTTTGCCGCTCGCTGGTCGTGTTGTTCGCCTTTTTGTCGCTTTTCGCGTGGGCGCCGCCGCCCGCCGCTTGGGCGCAGTCGGTTCGTCGCTCCGACACGTCGTTTGGTCGTATAACACGGGCCGGGAATAATGCCGCCGAAAACCAGAGCCGCCCGGATTGGCCCGTGGTGGACGAGGGCGAAACGGGAACGCAGATTTATCTTTCCTTCGACCTGCGGAACGCCGACGTTATTCTTATTACCTCGTCGGACTCCCCGCTGGACGCCGTGATGAACGAGGCGCGGGGTATCGCCGCCGCGCTCCATCTTCCCAAAACGGACTATATATACCGCGACGCGACCAAGATAACCGGCGTGGATTTGGAGTTCAATGACTACCTTCAGCCGCACGGCGACCGCCGCACGGACTTTGAACTGCCGCTGGGCAAGCTCGCGCAGGCAATGGGCAAGTCCAAACTGCCGCGTCCCATCGTCCTGCTCGTGGAAGGCGACGAGTGCGACCGCGTGACCCTGGTAAACGCCGACGGTGCAACGCGAACCATCGCCGATAACACGTTCCTCGCCCTGTCCGACATCGAGCCGGACGCGCGCCTTCAGTTCACCGCGACGATGGTCTGGTACGCCCCGATTTTCGCGGTCGGTCTGGGCGCGATGATTGCGTTCACGTTCGCAACCGTGGTCACGATGCCGTGGACAATGGCGCGGGCAAAGCGAAAGCGTGAAGCCGAGGAGCGCGAAAAACGCGCGAAGGGAGAAGACGACGCGCCGCCGGACCCCACCGAAGTGCAGGAAAAATACAACAAGCAAAAGCCGCTGTGGCTGATACAGGCGATGGTCTTCGCCCCGGCTCTTTTACTTTTGCCTTTAATGGTCAGCGGCGCGATGAAGCGCGGTCTGGATGACGCGATGTACCTCCTGCCGATACGCGACTTGTCGCCGCGCGTGACGCTGCTTGCTCTCCCTTTGCTTCTCGGCATCGGGGCGTTGTCGGCGGGGTTGTGCAAATGGACGGAGCGAAAACGCGCGCGTCTTGCGCCTTCCCCGCTTCCCCCCAAGCCCGCCGATGAGGACACGCCGCCCCAATGGACGCAGATGGTTTCTTTGTACGTCCTGTTCGGGGCGATGGCGTTGATGCCGCTCCTCCTCTCCCTTCCGCCAACGATGGGCAGGCCCGTGCGCCTCGCGCTCGTTTTCGGATTTATGGGCGTCGCGTTCGTTTCCGCAATCGTGGTCAATTTGTGGGCCGCAAACAAAAATCGGACCCGTCTCCTGCCTGATGACCCGTGGCACGACATGACGCAAACAATGGCGCAAAAAGCCGGGGTGCGCGTTGGGCGCGTGACCGTCACACGCTCGCCGGACCTGAATGCGTTCGCGACGCCGTGGGGGACGGTCGGGTTCACGTCGGCCCTCCTGCGCCGCCTGGAGCCAAACGAGGTGCGGGCGATAGCGGCGCACGAGATCGGCCATCTCAAAGCCGGTCACGCGCGCGCCAACCTCCTCTACGCGTTGCTGTTCGGCGTCGCGTGGGTTGCGCTTTCCGCGTGGGCGATCCCTTCCCTGAAAAGCCATCTTTCTCCCGAAGCGTACGCTTTGATACGATCACCATTCCCCGCTTTTTTCCTGCCCAGCCTTTTAGGGCCGCTCCTGTTCGGGCGCGGACGGCGCAAGCGCGAGGAGGAGGCGGACCGCTTCGCCGCCGAGATACTGGGCGACCCCGAATTGGTCATCCAAGCCCTGCGGAAAATTCACACGCTGTCCGGCCAGCCGCACCATCTACGAAAATCAGACGAGGCCCTGCAATACCATCCGTCCCTCGCCCACCGCATAGACGCCCTACGCCGACTACCCACCGAAACCAACCGCCTCTAACCGTTTGGGTGTTGTTGTCTTGGCGATGCCGTCTACTTGGTCG
>CAXUMS010000123.1:168-15293 GCA_964252165.1 uncultured Armatimonadaceae bacterium | reverse complement strand
GTAAAATAAAAAAGAGCAAAGAAGCAACCTGACGGAAAACTACGGAAACAATGCGATTCCGTAGGAAAATAAAAAGTTTTTTACGGTTGCCACGGGAGCGGGAGCGTATCGCCGTTCGGCAATCGCGTTTGGGCGTCGGGGTCGGGCAGGAAAATGAGAACGCGCGCTGGGACGCCCACGATGTCGTAGGCGTGGATGGCGCGGGCCGGAACCACAAACGTCGCCTCCGGGCCGACATCGGTGGTCACGGCGTTTAGGAGCGGGTTCACGCCTTCGCACCATTCGTTCGCATCAATGCCGACATAAAAGCGAAGCGTCCCGGATAGCACTACCACGGTTTCTTCGCGCTCGTGGTAGTGCGGCGGAACCGACAGCGGCTCGGTCATATGGTGTTGCCACAAGGCGGCGTCGTGGTCGCCGAGTGCGGCCCCGGCGAGCGTTTGGTGCGTCAATCCCTCGAACGGCCCTTTGACATTCATCACAGGCGCGGTGGCGTGCTGGGTAAGCGGCATAACTGATTCCTTTTGCGACAATATTTAATAACGCCGATAGGAGCGCGGCCTCCTTTTCGGCGTTTGGACGTTTCCGGCAAAGGTACAATAAGTCACTATGGCGGAAATGACAAGCGGGGCAACCGCGCAAACGTTTGATTTTGTGGTTTTAGGGTCCGGTATCGCCGGACTGACGTTCGCGCTCAAGGTCGCGAACTTCGGCACGGTCGCGGTCGTGACCAAAAAGGACCGAACCGACAGCAACACCAACTGGGCGCAGGGCGGCATCGCGGGCGTGATGGCGCCGGATGACAGCTTCGACCTGCATATCAAGGATACGCTGATCGCGGGCGCGGGCCTGTGCCACTACGACGCCGTGCGGGTTCTGGTCGAGGAAGGGCCGCAGCGTATCCGCGAACTCATCGAATTCGGAACGCGGTTCAACACGGAAAAAACGTCCGACGGAACCGAGCAAATCGCGCTCACAATGGAAGGCGGTCATTCGCGGCGGCGAATTGCGTACAATGCGGACCTGACCGGGCGCGAGATCGAGCGCGCCCTGGTAGCGCAGATCGCGGCCCACCCCGACATCGCCGTCTACGAACACCATACCGCGATTGACTTCGCCAAGTCGCCGAACAGCGATACGACGATTTGCGGCGTATATGTTCTGGACGAGGCCGAGGGCAATATCGGTACGTTTCTGGCGCGGCGGGCGGTGATGCTCGCGACCGGCGGTTGCGGCAACGTTTACACGCACACGACCAACCCCACTATCGCGACCGGCGACGGCGTCGCGCTCGCATTTCGGGCTGGGGCGACGGTTGCGGACATGGAGTTTATCCAGTTCCACCCGACCACGCTGTATCATCCCGGCGCGCGCTCGTTCCTAATTTCCGAGGCCGTCCGGGGCGAGGGCGGCATTTTGCGCGATGAAACCGGGCGCGCGTTCATGCTCGACTACGACGAGCGCAACAACCTCGCCCCGCGCGATATTGTCGCCCGTGCGATTGACGCCGAGATGAAAAAGCGCAATCAGCCGTGCATGTTCCTCGATGTGACCCATGTTCCCGCCGACGAGATCAAGCACCGTTTCCCCAACATCTACGCCCGGTGCTTATCCTACGGCGTGGATATGACGCACGAATTCATTCCCGTCGTTCCCGCCGCGCATTATTCGTGCGGCGGCGTGGTCGTTGACTTGCACGGGCAGACCACCTTGCCCGGCTTGTTCGCGTCCGGCGAGGTCGCGTCCACCGGCTTGCACGGCGCGAACCGGTTGGCGTCCAATTCGCTTGTCGAAGGTCTGGTATGGAGCCACCGCGCCGCCGAGTACCTCAAATCGCACGCGGACCCCGTCCAGGATACCGAGTGCGCCGATGTCGCGCCGTTCCGCCCGTACAAGGGACGCGTCAAGGTCGCGGAAACCGAGGCGCTGAAGGGGCGCATTCAAACCGCGATGACGAAGTTCGTCGGCATTGTTCGCACCGATGAGCGCTTGGCGCAGGCCGAGGCCGCCCTGTCGGTACTCGCCGATGAAATCGAGATGTTGTACGCGACCTGCCGCCCGACCGCCGATCTGCTCGAACTTCGCAACCTGTGCTTGTGCGCCCAGTTGATCGTTCGCTCCGCGCAGGCCCGTAAGGAATCGCGCGGTTTGCACTTCAACACCGATTATCCGGGCGAGCGCGATGCCGAGCGGCGCGACACAGTCTTGCTCAAAGAAAAACGCATGGGCTTGCGTCCCGGCATGGCCTTTATCCCGCAGCCGCTTTTGCCGCCCGAAATCGTCTTCCCCGACGCCCCAAAGGAGGGCGCTACTTTATGAGCGTTTTGACCGCTGACGCCGCGCCGCCGCCCGTTGTGGCCACGCCTGACGCCGATGCGGCGGTAAACGCGGAACCGTCCGCCGCTGCGACTACGGCGGCGCATGTGGTTTTGCTCAAAAACATACCGTGGGAAACGTACGAGGCCCTCGCCGACGCCGAGCCGAGCCGAAGCGCGCCGCGCATAGCCTACGACAATGGAACACTGGAAGTTATGGGGCCGCTCCGCCGCCACGAACGAAAAAATCGCCTGATCGTTACCATTTTTGAAGAGATAGCGGATATTTGGAATATTGACATAGAAAGCGCTGGCTCTGTAACGCTCAGGCGCAGTGACTTGCTTAAAGGTCTGGAACCGGACACCTGCTACTACATACAAAACTACGACGCTGTTTTCGGCAAGGATACGCTCGACCTTGAAGACGGCGTTGACCCGCCGCCCGACCTTGTCATTGAAGTGGACGAAACAAGCCCCTCACTTGCAAAGATGCCCATTCTTGCCGCGCTGGGCGTTCCCGAGGTATGGATCGCGACTGCAAGCGGTGTTACGTTCTTCGGGCTTCAAAACGGTCAGTACGAAGAGCGTGAGGAAAGCGTCGCCCTGCCGCCGCTCACCCGCGCCGTGGTCGAGGATTTCCTTGCCCAAAGCCTGACCGTGCGCCGCGTCGCTTGGATGCGGGCGGTGCAAACGTGGGCGCGCGATGCAAAACCGGCGACAACATGGGGCGGCGGTACAATAACCGCGTGACCGATATATCTTCTTCTAACAGCGTCGCTGACGCGAACGCCGTCCTGAGCGCGCCGGGAACTGTGTACCTCGTTGGGGCGGGGCCGGGCGATCCGGGCCTTCTAACCATCGCGGGGCGCGACGCTTTAGCCCGCGCCGATGTGGTTGTGTACGACCGGCTGGCGCATCCGGCTTTGCTGTCCTACGCACCCCCAAACGCCGAGCGGCTCTTTGTGGGTAAGGCGAGCGCGCGGCACTTCGTCAAGCAGGAAGACACCAACGACCTGATGGCGGACCGTGCGCTTGCCGGGAAAACCGTGGTTCGATTGAAGGGCGGCGACCCGTTCGTGTTCGGGAGGGGCGGCGAGGAGGCGGAGTTTCTGCGCGCGCGCGGCGTGCCGTTCGTGATCGTGCCGGGCGTGACATCGGCGATCGCGGCCCCGGCCTACGCCGGTATCCCGGTCACGCACCGCGATGCGGCTTCGAGTTTTGCCGTGATTACCGGGCATGAGCGCGACGACGCCAAAGAATCCGGGACGCGCGCGGGCGGCGCGGCTGAGGGACGCCGTCGCTGGGACCGGATCGCCTGGGCCGCCGATACGCTGGTCTTCCTGATGGGCGTCGAGGCGCTGGGCGAAATTTCCGCCCGGCTTATCGAGAACGGACGCGACGCCGCCACCCCGGTCGCGCTGGTGCAGTGGGGGACATGGACCCGCCAGCGGGTTGTGACCGGGACGCTCGCCGATATTGTGGAAACCGTACGCGCGGCGGGCATTACCGCCCCCGCCGTGACGATTATCGGCGAGGTCGTGCGGTTCCGCGACGCGCTCCGCTGGTTCGATGTCGGGCCGCTTTTCGGCAAGCGCATTCTGGTGACCCGGGCGCGCGGGCAGGCGTCCGCACTATCCGATCAATTGCGCGCCCTGGGCGCGGAACCGGTTGAGTTTCCAACTATCGAGATCGCGCCGCCCGCCGATAACTTCGCCGCGCTGGACGCCGTCCTGCCCCAACTCGCCGCTTACGATTGGGTTATTTTCACCTCGGCGAACGCCGTCGCGTACACGTTTGACCGTCTCTCGCAAGCCGGTTTGGACGCCCGCGCGTTCCGTAGCGCACAAGTCGCCGCTATCGGTCCGGCAACCGCCGACGCCCTGCAAGCGCTCGGTATTCGCGCCGACTGGACGCCGTCCGAGTACGTCGCCGAGGCGGTTGCGGCCCAGTTCCCGGACAAGAACTTGACGGGCAAGCGCATCTTACTGCCGCGCGCAACAGAAGCCCGCGATGTTCTGCCGGAGACGTGGCGCGCATCAGGCGCGACGGTGGACATTGTCTCCGCGTACCAAACGGCTTTGTCCGCCGAGGGCGCGGACGACGTGCGCGCGCTCCTCTTTGCAAATGAATTGGATGCGGTCACGTTTACGTCGTCGTCCACGGTCCGCAATTTCGCAGAAGCGCTGAACGGCGCGGCTCTTCCGCCGTCCGTGGTGATCGCGGCTATCGGCCCGGTCACGTCGGAAACGTGCCGGGAACTCTTCCGCCCGCCCGACATACAGGCTTCGGAGTACACGATTGACGGCCTCGTATCCGCGCTCGTGTCGCACTTCGCCGCGCCGGAACCGTAGATAAATCGCCGCCGCGCGGCGTTGATTAGGAAATATAAAGGCTTTAACTATGTCAAACGCTGTTTTGCCGGGTTTACATCATCTCACCGCTATCGCCAGCGACGCTCAGGCGAATGTCAACTTCTATGCGGGCGTTCTCGGCTTGCGCCTTGTCAAAAAAACCATCAACTACGATGATCCCGGCACGTACCATTTGTACTACGGCGACGCTGAAGGCAGTCCCGGCACGATTCTAACGTTTTTCCCGTGGCCGGGCGCGCACGCCGGACGCAAAGGGACCGGTCAGGCGACCGTGACCTCGCTCGCCATACCGGAAGGCTCGCTCGGGTTTTGGCGCGAGCGATTCCATGCCCACAGCGTACAAACCGGCGAGATTGTGAACCGCTTCGGCGAGCAAGCCCTACCGTTCATGGACCCGGACGGCTTGGGTCTCGAACTCGTCACGCGCCCCGGTCTCGCGCCGAACGGAAAAGCGTGGACGGGCGGCGGGGTGTCCGCAGGTCATGCGATACTCGGAATGGACGGCGTCACCCTGACCGTTCGTGACCGGAAAGCGTCCGAGCAAATGTTGCAAACATTGGGCTTCACCCATGTCGGAGACGAGGCGAACCGTGTCCGCTATCGGGCGCACGGCTCGCACGGTCACGGCGCGCACGCCGACCTGCTTATCGAACACGATGCGACCTTCCCGCACGGCAGTTTGGGCGCGGGCGTCGTGCATCATGTCGCGTGGCGTACGCCGTCCGATGAAACCGAAATGCACTGGCGCGAAACGCTGACCAGCGAGGGCGTCGGCGTCAGTCCGGTTATGGACCGACAATACTTCCATTCGATCTATTTCCACGAGCCGGGCGGCGTTCTCTTCGAGATCGCGACCGACCCGCCCGGCTTCACCGCCGACGAGCCGCTCGACCGTTTGGGCGCCACCCTGCGCCTCCCGGAGTGGCTGGAAAAAGACCGCGCGCGCTTGGAAGCCGCCTTACCGCCCCTGAAGACACCCGAGATTTAACCGCAAAGGCGCAAAGGACTCAAAGTTCAGAAAAGATAAGAAAGATGAAACATAAAGAATCTGTTTTCTTTTCTGAACTTTGAGTCCTTTGCGCCTTTGCGGTTAAATCCTCTTCTCTGGCTCGCCGACTTCCTTGAACAGTTCGTTCAACTGGTCGGCGAGGGTGGGGTGGGCGAAGACGCCGTCTCGGAGGGCCGTGTATGGTAAGTCGCCCATCATTGCGGTTTGGATAATCGCCATCACCTCGCCGCCTTGAAGTCCGAACGTGGATGCGCCCAGTATTTCGTCGCTGTCCTTCGCAATTATCGCCTTCCATAAGCCCCGCGTCTCGCCGGTCTCAAGGGCGAACGCGACTTCGGTCATGGGCAGGCGCGCGACGCGGTACGGGATTTTTTGTTCAATCGCATCGCCCTCGTTCAAGCCGATACGACCGAGCGGCGGGTCCGTGTAAACCGCGTAAGGGATCTGCCGGTCCTTTGTGGTTCGTGCGCCGTCCCCCAGAATTTGCGATTGCAAAATGCAAAAATCGTCGTAGGCGATATGCGTAAATTGCGGACTGCCCGCCGCATCGCCCGCCGCCCAAACGCCTGAAGCGTTGGTTTGCAAACGCTCATCCACTTTCACCGCGCCGCGCTCGTCGGTTTCGATTTCCGCCGCGCGTAAATCCAGGCGGTCCGTGTTCGGCGTACGGCCTGTGGCGATCAAAAGGTGTGTACCGGTCAGGGTGATCGTCTCATCAGTTTGGAGGTTCTGGGCGGTGACAATGATTTCTCCCTCGGCGTTTTGACGCGTCAGGATCGCCCGATGCCCGGTGTGGCTGGTCACGCCTTCGTCGTTCAACAACTCCTCGATCAAGCGGCTAACATCGTCGTCTTCCCGGTCCAGAATGCGCGGCTGATCGTGGATGATCGTCACCTCGCTCCCAAACCGTTGGAACGTTTGCGCGATCTCAAGCCCGATATAATTGCCGCCCATTACGATCAGTCGCTCCGGCAACTCGGTCAACTCGAAAATGGTGTCCGACGTTAAAAACGGAACCTCGGTTAAACCGTCCACGGGCGGAATGAGGGGTCGCGCGCCGACATTGATAACAATCGTATCGGCTTCAACCGTGTAAACATCCGCGCCTTCCTCGCCCAGCGTCGGCGTTACGGCAAGCGTATGCGGGCTGACAAAGCGCGCTTCGCCGTGCGCGAGCGTCAGGTTTGGGGTGTCGTCGAATGCGGCTTGCGTGTCGCGGTTCATATTCGCGATGATCGCGTCTTTGCGCGCCTTGACCTTCGCCAAATCCACTTTTGGGGGCGTAACCGCAACGCCAAACTCGCCCATGCGTCGCGCCAGATGCGCCATGCGCGCGGACGCCTCGTATGCTTTGGTGGGCGTACAGCCGACATTGGTGCAAGAGCCGCCGACCGCGCCGCGCTCGATCAAAAGCGTTTTCCGGCCCGCCCCGGCAAGCGCGCGGGCGAGCGGATCGCCCGCGCTTCCCGCCCCGATCACGATGGCGTCGTACCGCCGCACATCCCTTGAATCTCCGTTTGTTTCCAACATAAATTCGTTCTTATCTTTCCGTTTCTTAAGTTCGGTTCATTGTACCCATGTGGGAAACCGGAGCGATAAAATAAAAGCGCTATGTTCACCGCCGCCCGCCCGTCTATCTACCTCGACTACGCCGCAACCACGCCCGTAGACGCGCGCGTTCGCGAGGCGATGGCGCCGTTCCTGGGCGCGGGCGATGGCGACTGGTTCGGGAACGCCTCGTCCGTGCATCAGTTCGGGCAACGGGTGCGCCGCGCTCTCGATACGGCCCGCGACACGGTGGCGAACGCCATCGGCGCGGACGCGGGCGAGATTTACTTTACGTCGGGCGGGACCGAAGCCGACAATACCGCTTTGCTTGGCGTTCTACTCTCGGGGCGCGAGCGGGGGCGGGACCATCTGGTAACTGTGGTCACCGAGCATCACGCTGTTCTGGATTGCGCTCGGTTCGCCGAAAACACGCTCGGTTTCCGCGTGACGTATTTGCTCGTGGATCAATACGGGCAGGTCAGCCCGGACGCGGTCGCCGACGCGGTAACGGAGCGAACCGCGCTTGTGTCCGTCATGCACGCCAACAACGAGATCGGGACAATTCAACCCGTGCGCGAAATCGCCGAGGTTGCGCACTACGCAGGCGCGTACTTTCACACCGACGCCGTGCAAACGCTTGGGCAACTGCCGCTTGACGTGAACGAACTGGGCGCGGATCTGGTCACGATTTCGGCACATAAAATCTACGGTCCGAAGGGCGTGGGCGCGCTTTACGTTCGCAAAGGAACCAAGTGGACGCCGTGGCTGCACGGCGGTCAGCAGGAGCGCGAAAAGCGGGCGGGAACCGAAAACGCGCCCGCCATTGTCGGGTTTGGTAAAGCGGTCGAACTGTTAAGCGAATGGCGCGATGCCGAAGCCGAGCGCTTAACCGGTTTGCGTGACCGGTTTATCGCCGAGGCGCAGGAGCGTATACCGGGCGCGGCTCTTAATGGACATCCAGCGCGACGGTTGCCGAACAACGTCAACCTGTCCTTCCCAGGCGCGAACGGGGAAACGCTGCTTCTCGCTTTGGATTTGCGGGGTGTCGCCGCCTCGTCCGGATCCGCCTGCGCGTCCGGCTCGCTCGACCCGTCGCACGTTTTGCTCGCGCTCGGTTTGGGGGACGAGCGCGCCGGTTCCGCCGTGCGGTTCTCGTTGGGTCGCTCGACCACAAACGACGATCTCGTTCGCACCGTGGATACTCTCGCCGAATGCGTCCGCGCCGCGCAAAATAGCGGCAAACAACCGTCGCGCTCGCGTTTTGCTTGACGTTTTCGTTGCGCCGTTCCGTTCAAATTTTCCCGGCATTCTCCTCACAGCCCACGAAGAAGCGTTGTTCAACATACCGTTTCTCGCTGACCACGACGCCCTCGGCGCGCAAAAGTTCGGTTTGCAACGCGGCGAGGTGCGGCGAGCGCCGCGCGATCCGCAGGTAGCCGTCCGCTCCGACCACACGGTGCCACGGAACGCCCTCGGGCGCCGCGCTCATCGCCCAGCCCACCGTGCGCGCACTCGCCCCGACCGCCGTTCCCACCTCGCCGTAGGAGGTGACGCGCCCCGGAGGAAGGGTGCGCACATACGCGTAGATTGCAGAAAACTCTGTCGGTTCGGTCGGTGTAGACATAAAGCGTTTTTATCATGTGACAATGTTGAAAGGCGCAAAATAACCGGCAAATTTGCTGTAGTCGAATCGCTCTTTGACCGAATCTCCCCAAGATTTAATCAAACCTTAACATCGCGTCTACTGTTTTTCATGGCGTCCACGCTGTGGGACCGTTAAAATAGAAAGGTTGCAATTATCGGTTATGGAATGAAATCGCCCTAATCGGCGGCGCAGAGTTGCGCTCCCTTTACCCCTTATCCCGTTTGGATTTACGGACGCCCGTGAATTAAGGAGTTTTGAATGACGCAGACCGCCCGCCGGACCCGCAATGGGTTTACCCTCATCGAACTACTGGTTGTTATCGCCATCATCGCGATCCTCGCCGCGATTTTGTTTCCGGTTTTCGCCAAAGCCCGCGACAAAGCCCGCCAAACCGCCTGCCTGTCCAATACCAAGCAAATCAGCCTCGCCATTCAGATGTACGCGCAGGACTACGACGATACCCTGTTTATGTATCGCACCAGTGTGCCGAATCCGGCAAACACGGTAAGCGGTCCGGCGGATGGCGTTGGGGGAATGGCGGAAGGATTGACGTTCTGGAACCAGCTACTCGATCCTTATGTGAAGGCGGAAGGTATCTGGAAATGCCCTTCCAACCCGTACGCCTGGGTGTACAACGATAAGGACAAAGTCGGCGAGACGGAAGACCTTTTCCTCGGCTACGGCGGTCAGGACTCGTACTGCGTCAACAACTACGTGTTCCCCACAAACCCGCCCGCAGGTGGCGGCGCCAACATCGAGCAAGGGCGTCCGCTTGCCGATATTGTGGCTCCGGCAAACATGTATGTTGTGATCGAGGGCCGCTACTACGGTTCGCTCCCGAAAGATCCCTTTGTGCGCCAGAACGTCACAACAGCGTCACGTCCAACGTACTGGTACAACTTGGGCGGCTCCTATAACAACCGCAAGCCTACCGCCGTCGCAAACGACGCTGAAGCCGCGCGCCTCGGCGCATCGCGTCATACCGGGTTTGTGAATGTGTCATTCGCGGATGGTCACTCAAAAGCGGTTCGTTTTACCACCGCCGCCAATGTCAACGAAGATGGCACGAGCGTAACCGACGCCACGAAAAAACTCGAGAACCTTCGTGCATGGGACCCGTACAACAACCCCGCCGATACCACCCGATAATCAACGGGACGTTCTAAATCAAACAAGCCCGGCGCGAATATTGCGCCGGGCTTTTTTCTTTGCGCGTTCGCCTTCTACAAGCGGTAATCGATAATCGCGGATACGCCCACGCCTTTGATTCGGGAGACCGACGTAATATCGCCGGGCTTGGTCGTGTCCACGGGGATCAGGGCGCGGATACGCACCTCGTTTCCGATTTTGGTCGAAAACTCGCCTTGCGCCAAAGCCTTGACCTCGTCCACCTTGTTCTTCGGTCCGCTAATCTGCGCCGCGCCCACATAAACGCCTTTGCCTGCCGAGATGATCGGCACGACCCGCGTGGTTTCCCGCAAGCCGTCCGGCTTGTTCCCTGTCGCCGTGTTGATATATCGGTCCAATTGACCGGAAAATTTGTTTACTAGCAAAGCGATACCGCCGCCAACCAGAATATCGCCGAGTTGCGCACGCGCCGGGAGCGCCTGCCCCACGGCAATTCCGCCTAACACCGACGCCGCGACCAACGCCGCATTGTTTTTCTTAATCATTGTTTTTCAAGTTCCATTTCCGCGCGCTTTCGTAACGAAGCGTCGCTCTTCTTGACCGTTCCATCGTATTTTAGGTAACGCCACGTTACATGCAACCTGTGACATTTCTTCCTTACCCGACTGATAACAATTCAAATCGGCAAGCAAGGAAGCGTTCGCGCACACGGCGCCGGGTTTCGATATACTAAATCCGTTATGGAAACCATGTCGCTAAAAAAACAATGGGATGTTCTCGTGATCGGCGGCGGTCACGCCGGATGTGAGGCCGCGCTCGTTGCGGCGCGCATGGGCTGTGACACGCTTCTGGTCACCGGCGACTTGGCGCGGGTGGGCTGGCTGCCGTGCAACTGCTCCATCGGCGGACCGGCAAAGGGACATCTGGTTCGCGAAATAGACGCACTGGGCGGCGCGATGGCGGTTGTCGCGGACGCGACGCTGACGCACCTCCGAATGCTGAACACGAGCAAAGGCCCGGCTGTTCGCGCCCTGCGCGCCCAAGTGGATGTCGAAACGTACCCCACAACGATGCGGGCGACGCTGGAAGCCGCGCCGAATCTTTCCCTGCGCGAGGCGATGGTCGAGGAGTTGGTCGTGGACAACGCGCGTATCGCGGGCGTTCGCCTTGCCGATGGAACCGAGATTTCCGCCCGGTCGGTCGTGGTTACAACCGGGACGTTTTTGCGCGGGTTGTGTCATCTGGGAGCGACCAATTGGGAAGCTGGACGGCGTGGGGAAACCGCCGCCTACGGTTTATCCGCGAGTTTGTCCGCGCTTGGTTTCCCGCTCGGACGGCTCAAAACCGGAACCACCCCGCGCATCGACAAAAACACCGTAGACTTCGCGCGAACCGAAATTCAGCCGTCCGATGGGGACGCGCCGCCGCTCTCGTTCCGCACCAAGCCGGAGGATTTGCGCCGCGATCTTCTTCCGTCGTGGCTGACATACACGAACGACCGAACGCACAACGTTATCCGCGAAAACCTGCACCTTTCCGCGATGTACGGCGGCTTTATCGAGGGCGTCGGGCCGCGCTACTGCCCGTCTATCGAGGACAAAGTGGTTCGGTTCGCGGACAAGAACAGCCATCAGGTTTTTCTGGAACACGAGGGCTGGAATACGGACGAGATGTACGTGCAGGGTATGAGTACGAGCCTGCCCGCCGACGTGCAGCTCGCGTTCCTCCATACGCTTCCCGGTTTGGAAGACTGCCGCATGATCCGGCCCGGTTACGCGGTGGAGTACGATTTCGTTCAGCCAACCGAACTCACCGCCGGGCTGATGACCAAGCGCGTCGCGGGTTTGTTCCTCGCCGGGCAAATCAACGGCACATCGGGCTACGAAGAGGCCGCCGCGCAGGGTTTGATGGCGGGCGCGAACGCCGCGCTCTGGACGCAGAACCGCCCCGCCTGGACGCTTACCCGGAGCGACGCTTACATTGGCGTGATGATTGACGATCTGGTGACCAAAGGCGTCACCGACCCGTACCGCCTGCTCACGTCGCGGGCCGAGTTTCGCTTGTCGCTCCGGCAGGACAACGCCGATCTGCGCTTGACCGAAATAGGCCGTGATGTGGGCCTTGTCGGCGATGACCAGTGGCGCCTTTTCTCGGATCGCAAAGCGCGACTGGGACGTGTGCAGGAAACGCTGGGGGCTTTGTCCGTGTCCGGCGTGGACAACGCCCGGCTTGCGGCTCTCGGCCTGCCGCCCGTTTTAACGCGCGTTTCGCTGTCTGACCTGCTTCGCCGCACCCACACCACAACGGCGCATATCGCGACCCTTGCCAATCTGGACCCGGTTGCGGACGCCGACGCGCTGGAGCAATGCGCGATCAATGCCCGCTATGACGGTTATATCGGGCGCGAGGCCGCGCAGGTCGAAACCGCGCGCCGCCGCGATCATGTTCTTTTGCCCGCCGACATGGACTACGCCGCTGTGCTGTCGCTTTCCTCGGAGGCCCGTGAGAAACTCGCCCGTATTCGTCCCGCATCGCTCGGACAGGCCGCGCGCGTTCCGGGCGTCACGCCCGCCGATATATTTACCCTGTCCATTTATCTAACGGGACAAGGCTTCTCGCTTGCTGTTTGACTCAGGTATACAGGTATAATGGAGAAAATTCGCGTCCGCTTTGGGGCGCATTGCTGTCTCGTTCGGAAAGGGTTTTTTACCTATGCCATTTGAAATGAACCATCGCCGCGCCGTGATAACGGCGGGTGGGCTGGTCTGCGCCGCCCTTTTGTCGGTCGCATCGCTCAGCCGCGTGGTCGCATCCGGCCCGCCCACAACCGCAGACGCTCCCAAAACGGCGGCCCCTGCCGCGCCCGCCCGTCCCGAATTGCTCGCTGCGGGAACCGACACGCCCGCATTCGCCGCGCTCGCGTACGGAACCGAGAAGCCGGTCAGCGTCGCCGATTACAAGGGCAAGATTGTGGTCCTTGATTTTTGGGCGACCTGGTGTCCGCCGTGCCGCGCATCCATGCCGCATCTGGAAAAAGTTTCTCAGAGCGTCAAAGGCCAGGATGTGGTTGTGCTTGCCGTGTGCGTTTCTGATACCAAAGAAGCGTACGAAAAGTGGATTCCCGAGAATAAAAGCAAGTACTCGTTTAACTTCGCCTTCGACCCGGCGGGACGCGACAAAACGAAAAGCGCGGAACGCATCGGCGCGAAGTTTAACGTCAGCGGCATCCCCACGACATACATCATTGGCAAGGACGGCAAGGTCGCGGACGCCATCGTCGGCTACGGCGGCGAGGACGATACCCGAATCGAGAAGGCATTGGCTAAACTCGGCGTCAAAGCCGGTAAATTCTAACCCGAAGCCGGTAAACGAAAAAGCCCCGTATCTCGCGCGAGATATGGGGCTTTTTCGTTTGGTACCCTTGCCTTTGGCATCCTTGCCGAAAAAACTATTTTTCGGCGAGAAGCTTTGGCAGAATCTGGTTCAGTTTGGCGCGGGTTCCTTCTTTGGGATCGTCGTTGAAACCAACTTCTATCATGCGAAGCGTACCCTTTTTGTCAATCACGGCGAGCGTCGGAATACTATCAGCGCGATAACGCCTCATACCTTCTTGCGCCCCTTTTGGGTCCGCGATCACCGTGTACGTCATGTTTTGCTTCTTGACAAACGGGTTGACGGTCGCTTTGTCTTCATCGGAGATGCCAACCACAACCACGCCTTGCTTGCCGTATTTCTTGTGCATTTCCTGAAGCACGGGAATCGCCATGCGGCACGGTGGACACCACGTCGCCCAAAAGTCCATGACCACTACCTTGCCGGTTTGCTTTGTCGGGTCGAGTTTTCCGCCGCCCATTGTCGCGACCGTAAACGCCGGGGCCTTCTTGCCGATAGCGGGGCCAGCGGCGGTTCCCTGCGCCTGCGCGGCGGGCATAAGAAGCGGCGCGGAGCGGTCCGCACCACCCAGAAGCGTTCCGGCGATAGCGACCGCTCCGGCTCCCGCAAGAACTGTCCACAAACCGGCGCGCCCAAATTTCGTCTTTTTCTCGAACATAAAAACTACCTTAGATTCCTTTCAAAAACATCTTCCTTTATTGTACTCGCTTTCGTCGCAATACGGTTCCACAGCCGCATTTTCGTTTCAAACCCTGCATTTAGCGCCGGTTTACGCCGAAGATACAACTGTTATTTTCGGGGTCAAGGTACGTCGCAAGAATGAAAACGGTAAAAGCGGTTCATCGCGAAAACGAAAGCGTCGCCGGGCCGGAAGCGAGCGGGGGACCGCCCGCGCTCTTGGTCGAGAACCTGACGGTGTCGTACAAAAAAGGGCTGTTCGGCAAACCCAAGCCCGCCGTGCGCGGCTTATCGCTGTCGGTACGTCCCGGCGAGGTTGTCGGGTTTTTAGGGCCGAACGGGGCGGGGAAATCGTCCACGATCAAAGCCATCATGGGCTTTGTCAAGCAGGATGGGGGCGATATCGCCATCTTCGGGCATCCGTCCGGCTCCACGCTCGCCAAAGCGAAAATCGGTTATCTGCCCGAGGTCGCTCTGTATTATCCGTTCCTGACGCCGATGGAGACCCTGCGCCTGTACGGACGGCTCCAGGGATTGGGCGGCAAGGAGTTAGAGCGCGAGTCGCTCGAACTACTGCGGCGCGTGGGTTTGGAAGGACGCGAAAAACACCAGCTCAAAACGTTCTCCAAAGGAATGCAACAGCGTCTCGGTATCGCGCAAGCCCTGCTCGGCAGTCCTGACCTGCTGGTTCTCGATGAGGTGACCAGCGGCGTGGACCCGATCGGACGGCGTCACCTGCGCGAGTTGCTGTACGAGGTTAAGCAAACCGGAACCACGATCTTTTTCTCGTCGCACGAGCTAAACGAGGTCGCCCAACTTTGCGACCGCATTATCTTGATCTACAACGGTAAATTGGTGGACTCTCGCGTGATGGATGACAGCCTGCGCGCGGACACCACGTCCGCTTTGGAAGATTATTTTATTCGCACGATTGAGCGGGACGGCGCGGTTGTCAGTTAGGTGTTAGATGTTAGATGTTAGGTGTTAGATGTTAGGTGTTAGATGTTAGGTGTTAGATGTTAGGTGTTAGATGTTAG
>CAXUMS010000123.1:0-68 GCA_964252165.1 uncultured Armatimonadaceae bacterium | reverse complement strand
GTGTTAGGTGTTACTGGCTTTACCAGACGAAACGCACCAACCAAGCGGTATTCTCAGAACACCCAACA
>CAXUMS010000122.1:0-15464 GCA_964252165.1 uncultured Armatimonadaceae bacterium | reverse complement strand
CGGCATGAGCGCTTGCAAAACGGCAACCACTAAACCAAACGAATAACAGCGACTATGCCTTGAAGCGGAGGAGGCGGAGGCCGTTGAAGACCACCAAGAGACTGGTTCCCATGTCGGCGAAGACCGCCATCCAGAGGGTCGCGCGTCCGGTCAGGGCGAGGGCGAAGAAAACCGCCTTGATGCCGATGGCGAGCGCGATATTTTGGGTCAGGATTTGTCCGGTCGCGCGGGACAGGCGCAGGAAAAGGGGGAGTTTGCGCAGGTCATCCTGCATTAAAGCCACATCGGCGGTTTCGATGGCTGTGTCCGTGCCTGCCGCGCCCATCGCGAAGCCGACCGATGCGCGCGCGAGCGCGGGGGCGTCGTTGATACCGTCGCCGACCATACCGACGCCGCCCGGGTGTTGGCCGAGCAAGGTTTCTATAGCCGCGAGTTTGTCCTGGGGGAGCAGATCGCCGCGCGCATCGGAAACGCCCGCCTGGCGCGCGACGGCGTCGGCGGTGCGCTGATTGTCGCCGGTCAGCATTACGGTGCGGACGCCCAGCGCATGTAATTGGCCTATCGCCTCGCGGCTGTCGTTGCGGAGCGTGTCCGCGACCCCGAGAACGGCGAGGGCTTCGGTATCATTCATCAGGATAACCGGCGTTTTGCCCTCGGCCTCCAGGCGGTCCACAATCGCCTCGACATGCGGGCCGCATACCTCGTTTTCGTGGGTCAGGCGGTGATTTCCGACATAGTAGCGGCGCCCATCCAGTTTGCCGGTCACGCCGCGTCCTACCAGCGCCTCGAACTCCATGACTGGGAGCGGCTTGCACGAATGCCCTTCCGCGCACGCGGCGACAAGGGCGCTCGCTAAGGGATGCTCGGAGAGGGCGTCGAGGCTTGCCGCAAGGTGGAGCATATCGCCGGGCGTGTGGCCTTGCAGGGGAACAATATCGGTGACGACCGGCTTGCCCTCAGTCAGCGTCCCGGTTTTATCCAGCGCGACCACGCGAAGTTTGCGCCCGGCCTCCAGATACGTCCCGCCTTTTATCAGAATGCCCAAGCGCGCGGCGGCGGCAAGCCCACTCACGACCGCGACCGGGGTCGAGATCACCAGCGCGCACGGGCAGGCGATAACGAGGAGGACGAGGGCTTTGTACAGCCACGCGCCCCATGTCCCCAGCCCTAAAAGCGGCGGCGCGACCGCGACCAGAACCGCGAGCGCGACCACGGCGGGCGTGTAGTATTTGGCGAACGTGTCCACGAACCGCTGGGTCGGGGCGCGTTGCCCTTGCGCCTCCTGAATAGCGCGCACGATGCGGTCAAGCGTCGTGGTTCCGGTCGCCGCCGTTACCTCGAAAACGAGAACGCCGCGCCCGTTGATAGTTCCGGCGAAAACCGCATCGCCTACTTGCTTCTCGACCGGCAAACTCTCGCCCGTGATCGGGGCTTGATTGACCGCCGATTGTCCCTCGATAATTTTGCCGTCAAGCGCGATACGCTCGCCCGGTCGCACCTGAACGCGCGCGCCGACAAGCGCATTTTCCGCCGGGGTTTCGTGCCAATGCGCGCTTCCGTGGTCGTCGCCGTCGTGCGTGTGCCAAACGCGGGCGGTATCCGGCACGGTTTCCATCAGCGAGCGGACCGCGTTCCGGGCGCGGTCGAGCGAATAGCCCTCGATCATCTCCGCAATTCCGAATAACACGGTCACCATCGCGGCTTCCGGCCATTGTCCGATAGCGATAGCCCCGACCACGGCGAGCGTCATCAGGAAATTGATGTTCAGCGTTAGCGTCCGAAGCGCGGTCCAGCCTTTGCGGAACGTTCCGCCGCCGCCGAGGGCGAGCGATGCGAGAACCAGACCGATCACGAGCGGGCTGGTTTCCTTGCCGGTCGCCCATGCCAGTATCTCCGCGCCCGCCGCAAGCGCGCCCGCGATTCCCATCATCACCCAGCGTCGCCGTGACGGGCCGGGTCCCGCGTCGGCGTCCTGCACGGCTTGGCGTACGTCGTCGCCGTCCAGCGGTTTCGCCGCCATTCCCAGACCGTCGAGCGTTTTCTTGACCGCGACGCTGTCGCCGGTCGGCGCGAGCGTGACCGACAAGATGCGGTTCATCAGATCGAACTCCAGCGTTTCGACGCCGGGTTGATTTTTGAGACCGTTGCGGATGATCTGCTCCTCGGTCGGGCAGTCCATCGCGGAGATGTAAAATTTGGTTTGCGTCATAGGGTTTGCGAGGCGGTCAGGAAACATTCGCGCCTCCTACTTTCATTTTCTCATTAGGGCGGCGCGGTGTCCACTGAGGCGCATCTACAGGCTACGCCGTTGCGGTGTTTTCCGAGTGGCTCAAGCCCGCTCACTATCGGGCTAAGAAGCCGTGATCCCGCTGAAGCGGGAAGATTAAGAGGCCCCCTAACCCCCAATAATGGGGGAACAAGAAAGACATGGCGGCGACGCCTTTCCATTGCGGGGCCAAACTTTGGACTTTGACGACTGGCATTGTTCTTGTCCCCCCTTATTGGGGGTTAGGGGGCCTTTTAACCTTCCCGCTTCAGCGGGATCACGGCTTCTTAGCCCGATAGTGAGCGGGCTTGAGCCACTCGGAAAACACCGCAACGTTTTGACAGAGTCACGTAAAGGCAGCCGCGAAAGATTTACAAAAAATTCGCGGCGGCCTTATTTAGCCCTTGACTTATTGTATTTAATACATTATCATCTTGGTGTAGGCAAGACATAAAAGAACAAAGCCGCTCGCAGACAGCGGCGCTCGCAACAAAAAGGCGCAAGCGCCGCCGCTCGGAAAGACAAACAAGATGAAAGTGCATGGACTGATTATTGACCCGCAACAGGATTTCGCATCGCCGAACGGGGCGTTGTTCGTGTCCGGCGCGGACGACGATATGCGGCGATTGGCCCGAATGGTGGACCGTTTGGGCGACCGCGTGGACGATTACCACGTCACGCTCGACAGTCACCGCATCGTGGACATCGCGCACCCGATCTGGTGGAAGAACAGCGCGGGCGAGAACCCGCAACCGTTCACGATTATCACGCTCGCGGATCTGGATGCGGGACGCTGGACCACAGCGAATCCCGGCTTTTTCCGACGTAGCCGCGAGTATGTCAAGGCCCTGGAGGCGGGCGGGCGGTACCCGCTGTGCATCTGGCCGGAACACTGCTTGATCGGAAGCGCGGGCCACAATGTCGCGCCCGAACTGCTCGCCGCGCTGAACCGCTGGGAGCGACAAGTGTACGGGTTGCTGGATTTCGTCACCAAAGGCTCGAATATCTGGACCGAACACTATTCCGCCGTCAAGGCCGATGTGCCGGACCCCGAGGACCCATCCACGCAGATCAACAAGAGTTTGATCAAAACGCTGATGGAGGCCGATCTGGTTTTTATCGCCGGGGAAGCCTTATCGCACTGTGTCGCGAACACGGTCCGTGACATCGCCAACGAGTTCGGCGACGATTCGTATGTCAAGAAGCTGGTTTTGATCACGGACGCATCGAGTTCGGTGACCGGCTTCGAGACGCTCGGAGCCGATTTTGTCAAGGAGATGACGGCGCGCGGCATGCAAACCGCGACCACGACGGATTTTCTGCGCTGACCCGAAAGCGCAACGTGCGAGCGAGCCGGGGCGAATGTCTAGTCCCGGCGGAGAAAAACGATGCCCAAACTAAATGACGCGACACTGCAACAACATAGCGACCTGAACGGCCACTACGGTTTTTCCGCGACCCGGATCGACAATCTGGGCGCGAGCGAGTACACGCTCGCCTCGGTGATCGTGGATGTCAGTAGCAGTGTGGCGAGCTTCGAGAAAGAGTTGGTCCGCGCGGTCAAAGAAGTGGTGCGGGCGTGCCGGTACAGCCCCCGGGCGGATAATCTGATGCTTCGCGTCACGCAGTTCGCGACGGGCTTAGATGAAATCCACGGCTTCAAACTGCTGGAAAACTGCAACGAAAGCGATTACGACCGGGCGTTCCGGGTCGGCGGCTCGACCCGTTTGTACGACGCGACCGTGAACGGCGTTGGGGCGACCGCTTTGTACGGCGCGAGCCTGGCGCAAAACGACTTTTCCGCAAACGGCATTGTGATCGTGATTACGGACGGCGACGACAACGCATCCACGCTGACGCCGCGCTCGGTCCGGGACGCTCTCGCCCGACTGGTCAAGGACGAGGCGTTGGAATCGCTGGTGACGGTTCTTATCGGCGTCAATATCACGGACCCGTACACGGGCGGCAGATTACAGGACTTCAAAAACGATGTCGGCTTCACGCATTATGTCGAACTCGCAAACGCCGACGCCAAAAGCCTCGCCAAGCTCGCCGATTTCGTCAGCCGCTCGATCAGCGCGCAAAGCCAGTCGCTTGGCACGGGCGGCCCGAGCCAATCGCTGACGATTTGAGAGGGCCGGGCGTTGGGTGTTGGGTGTTGGGTGTTATTGAGAATACCGTTTGGTCGTGTTCAAGGAGATAAATCTCCTCGCTACGGGGCGCTTTGCGCCGGTCGTCCTACGGACGGAATGGACAAAATTATTAACAGGGTGAGGCAGTGGCGTAAGTTGGTGAGGTGGTGCGGTTCATCCAGCCAACCATTCGATTACACCCCCCGTTCAATTATTCCGCCATTCCGTCCGTAGGACGACTGGCGCGAAGCGCCCCGTAGCGAGGAGATTTATCTCCTTGAACACGACCAAACAGTTAACCTATTACAGACGCATCGCACACCCGCGCGCAAGAAACGAAGCCAAAACCATGATCCACGCGGACGCCGCTTTCACTATCGGCAAAACCCACAAAGTTTGCGAAGACTACGCCGTAACGGGCGGCGACGGCGGCGCGGAAACGGCGTCCGTGTGGCTGTGCGATGGTTGCTCGTCCAGCCCGCATACTGATGTGGGCGCGCGGCTTTTGGCGCACGCCGCGCGGAAACACGAAGGATTGTTCGCATGCGCGGGCGGGTCGGAAAATATGCAAGCCGCGCAGGCGGTTCGTGATAACGCCGCCCGCAAGGCGGTTGCGGTCGCGGCCCGAGGCGCGCGAAGTCTTGGGCTACCTGCGGAGTGCGTGGACGCGACGTTGTTCGGCCTTACCGCCATGTCCGCGCCGAACGGCGGCGCCGTTTTGCATAGCGTAATCTACGGTGATGGCGCGCTTGTGCTGGGTTTAACGGGAGGCGCGCGGGTTATCTACCGTTTCTCGTATCCCGCTGGGTACCCCTTTTACCCCGCGTACCTTGCCGACACGGGGCGTTTGCAACAATGGCGCGGCGTCGCGGGCAACGCCCGGCGCGTCACCAAGACAGTTTTATCGCCGGACGGCGCGGCGGAATCATTCAGCGATCTGCCGCCCGACGCGCCCCCCGAATGGCTTTATCGCCCCGCGACAAACCTCGTTTTCGCGGCGGTGTTATCGGACGGCATCGAATCGTTCCACACGTCGGCGGAGGCGGGCGACGCGAGCGTTCGCGTCGGCTACCTCGATGCGGTGCGGGAATTAACCGCGTTCAAGAGCGTCAAAGGCGCGTTTGTCCAGCGCCGGATGCAGGCGTTCGCCAAAGACTACGCCCGGCGCGGCGTGTTCCACAACGACGACGTTTCCGTGGCGGCGCTGGGGTTTGAGGAAGAGGAAAGAAAGGGCTGAGACCTCTCACCCCCTATCCATTAGCCCCTATCCATTAGCCCCCTAACCGCCGTTCCTTCGGACTCTCACCCCCTACCCCCCTCTCTCGCAAGCGAACGAGGGGGAACCGGAGAAATGCCTGTGACGACAAGCAGTTAAGTAAATCGTCTTGTTCTGGTTCCCCCTCGTTCGCTTGCGAGAGAGGGGGGTAGGGGGTGAGAGTCCGAAGGAACGGCGGTTAGGGGGCTAATGGATAGGGGCTAATGGATAGGGGGTGAGATTAGAGGCAACCAGCAACTACGAAGCCAGGCGGCGGCGGAGGAGGCGGGTTTCTTCGCGAACGGCGGAAAGAGCGGCGCGGGCGAGCGTGACGGGAAGCGGGCCTTCGGTGAACGCGGCGGCGATCGCGAGCAGGGCGCGCGCCGGGACGCGTTCGGTATCGAAAACCACGAGGATCGGCTCCCACATTTCGGGCTTGAACTTCGACTTGAACGCGTCCAGGCCCTCGAAGTTGTAGAACCGGCGTCCGTGCAGGCGAATCCACGAAAGCGCGGCCCGTAGCCACGGGCGGGTCGGCGGCGCGGCGACCACGGGCGCAACGGAAAACGTCGTAAACGCGCTTGCCGCCTCCGTGGAAAGAGGAGGGCTGTTTTCCCCCACGCCGATAACGGCGCGGCGCGACAAGGGAACCAGACCAAGTGTGACATACTCGAAGTTCTCGGTTCCAAACGCGCGAAAAGCGGTGTCCACCAGGAGTTCCGCCGTGCCGTTCGGGGCGTTTTCCGTTCGGGTGATTTGCTCGACCAGCCAGCCCCGGCGTGTCGGAACCGGCGCGGCGAGCAAAAATCCGACCACCGTAGCGGCGTCGGCGTTTGACAAGTCACCGGTTTCCGCGACAAAGATGCGCCGGTCGCCCAAATTGTCGAGCGCGACCGGCTCGGTCAAAAAGCGCAGGGATGGAAGCGAGTGATGGGCCAGCCATTCGTCGCGGCATTTTCGTAGCCCAGTATCGGTTTGGGCGCGAGCGACGGGCCATTCGGAAACGCGAACGTTCTTGTTGCGGGCGCGGTTTAGTTGCGTCCGTAGCGAGCGCGCGCTTTGCGCGCGTTCGGGCCAGCGGCGCGGGTCCCATGCGGGCTGTGCGCCGACCGTGAAAACCGCCCGGGGCCGGGCCGGGTTTGCGTCCGCGAGTACGTTTTGCAGGCGCGGGGTGACGGCGAACCAGCACACGCCCAAACCGCGCGCGCAGGCGTCGCGCTCGAACGCCTCCACGATTTCCGCTAAACGGGCCGGGTCGCACACCGGCCCGCCCGCCGCCACGCGCAGATGAAACCGCTCGACATACCCCACCACGGCGTCGCCGTCGTCGCTGAACCACAGGGAAATATCAGGGTTCAAAATCTGGTACGCGGTCACATTCCAACCGTAGCGAAGCGCAAGAAAGCGCGCATGTTCCATCTCGGGCGTTCGTGCGGACGGTTCGCGCTTCGCAGTTCCCCCGGCGGGAGGAGCGGCGGCGCGGCGGCGCGAACCGTGGCGAACGGTTCGCACCGCGTCCCAGACCAAATGGGGACGCAAATGCGGCGTTTCATGCCCCACATCGGGCGCGACAAGAAAGACCGCGTGGGGCAAAACGCGCGCCAGGTGCGCGGCCTGCCGGTCGGCGTGAAGAACCCTGTCCAGGCCGCCCGTGACAACCGCGACCGGAACGGTGATACCGGCGCAACCGTTGGCGATCTCGGGCAGTCGCGCCCAGGTATCGGCGTTCTCTTGGAGGAAAACCGCGATCTGCGCCGTGGTTCGTTGCCAGATCTCCGCCGCTTGTCGCTCAAACGCGCGCGGAACCGGGTCGGGCCGCCATGCCTCGCGCAAGTGCCAGCGAAGAAGCGCGCCTTTAAGCGGCGTGACCGCCATCAGGAAATGGGACACGCGCGGGCCGATCCGACGCGCCGAGCGGAGCAAAAACGACGGCGGGTCCACGCCCGGCGCCGCCCACGGACTGAGCAAAACCAGTCCCGCGACCTCGTCGGGGTAGGCGACCGCCCAGGAAAGCGCGAGCGCGGCTCCCCATGAATGCCCCACAAGTATCACGGGTCGATGAGAATCGTACAGTTGTTGCAACGCGTCGCGGAGCAGGGCGACCTGAACGGGAAGCGCGCCGCCGTCCTTCGACGGGGCGTCGCTCAACCCGTGGCCGGGCCGGTCGAACGCCACCACGGGCAAGCCGGAACCGTCGCGGTCCCACGATTGGAGAACCGCGTCGAAGTCCCGCAAAAAGCCGTCGCTACCGTGGATAAGCGCAACGACCGGCGCGTCGCCGCCGCCCGCCGCCGCGCCGGTTTCGCCCCGGCGCGCGTAATGGGTACGGCATCCGTCCGCGACCGTGACGAAGCCCGTGAACGCGGCGTTTTGGGGGGCGGTATCGGCGCTTCCTGCTATCACTGCTACCGTGATACCCAACCAGCGCGCGGTCGAGGCGGCATTGTTAACGCGGGATGCGGTAACGGTCGCCGTAAACGCTCCATTCGAGCGGCGGGCGCAGATCGAAGGCGCCCGCTTTGAGGAGAACGCGCTGGGCGGTATCCACCCGGCTCGTCTCCCCATGCGCCGCCTCGCTACGCATCGCCGCCGCGCGGGCATCCAGGAACGCGTTGAGATACGCGGACTCGTCGCCGCCCTGCGCGGGCGTTTTGGCGCGCCGCATCGCGGCCTTGCGGATACCGTCGAAACTCACCGCGCCCGGTCCCGATCCGTGCATGACGATCGCATCGTAATAGATGAACTGTCCCAAAACCCGCAGGCCGTCGGCCTGGGCCTGCGTGACGGCGGGAACGAGATACACCGTGTCCCGCTCCCAATCTTGGGCCTGCTGAAACAGCGGATCACGCGCCGCCGTTTTCCACGCCTGGATAAAATCGGCGCCAAGTCCCTCGTGCGACGCGGTCCTGTTCACCTTTCGGAGCGCGGGAAGGTACTTCGCCAAACCATTGCCGGGCGCGGTTTTCATGTATTGCTGGATCATCTCCAACATGTCGCCCGTATCGGAGCAAAAGCCGATAATGCCGCCCGTGTAGCCGCGCCCATCGCCGATATCCTCGATATACGCATACTGCGCCTTCCAATCCAGCGACGAGTTTTCCGCGCTCGACACCAGCCGCATCGCGATTTCTTTTTTGTCCGCGTCCAGCAGGCTTGCCGGAGCGGACAGCGGTCTCGCTTTTTGCGCGTGAACCAATTCGGGCGCCGCCGCTATGCCGAGCGCCGTGAGAGAGAAAACGACCAACAGCGCGGGCGACATTATTGCAAAACAGATAATAAAGCGTCTTTGCATACCGAGGCGTTCCGCAACGCGCGCGGGTTTTCCTGTTTGGTTTCTGGTTAAGATGGCCCCCTAACCCCCAATAAGGGGGGGACCAGAACAATGCCCTTTGCCGAAGGCCGACCATTAGGCTACAAAATGAAGGTGTAGCTGCTATCTCTCTTATCCCCCCCTTATTGGGGGATAGGGGGCCATCTTAACCAGAAACTAACCGCCAGAAACCCAGCCGCCTTCTTTTAATCAAACATCAGGGCGGAAGCCGCCAGCGGCGGCGGCGAGGTGACCGCTTCAAAAGGAGAAGGATCTGCGGCGACAGGGTCAAGCGTCCTGCACCAGTCCTGCATCAGCGTCCGCAGTTTTTCCGCCGCGATGGGCTTGGATATATAGCCGTCCATGCCCGCCGCAAGACACCGCGCCTCGTCCCCTTCCAACGCATGGGCCGTCATCGCAATAATGGGCATGTGACGAACGCCGGGATGCGACTGCTCATAAGAGCGGACCTGTGCGGTAGCGGTCAAGCCGTCCATCTCCGGCATCTGCACATCCATCAACGTGACCGCGTAGCCCGCTTCGCCTTTCGCTTCCGCCTCGCGCGCTTCCTCGATCCGTTGGACCGCTTCCGTCCCGGTTACCGCCAAATCCACCACATAGCCCCATTTTTCCAGAAGTCGCCGCGCCACTTTCTGATTCACCGGATTGTCCTCCGCCAGAAGAACGCGCGGCCCGGACGGAACGATGGGCGGAGTCGCCGCTATCACGGCGGGCGGCTCCGAAGGCGGCGGCGCGGCGGACTGTTTTCCTCGGGCGTCCTGCACGGTTGCGGCAATCAATGTAAGAAGCTGACCGAGACGCACCGGCTTGGACAGCGCGCCCGCGAAGCCGATCTTCTGAAACGTCTCCTGACCCGCCTTTCCGTTGGGAAGGCCCATCGAGGTGAGCAGGATCAGGGGCAGGTGCGCCCGCCGACTATCCGCGCGGATGGAGCGGGCGGTCTGCGCCCCGTCCATTTCCGGCATTTGCATATCGAGTAGGGCGAGGTCGAATTCCTCTTGCGCCTCCTGCGGCGAACCGCCTGCGGTTGCGGACGAATTAACCGGAGCGTGGCGCAGTACGTACAGCGCTTCGTAACCGCTCGCGACCTCTTTCACCTGACAATCCCAAGCGCGAAGCTGTTCACGCAGGATCAGGCGATTGGTTGCATTATCGTCCACAACCAGGATCCGCAGGCCCCGCAACGCGTCCCGAAGACGGGCCTCCTCCAAAAAGGAGCCGGAGGCGGACCGTTCCCCGCGCGCGGTCGCCGCATTTCCACGGTTTTCCAGCAGGCTTTTTGTCATCGGAAGTTCAAAAAAGAAGACGCTACCGACCCCGAGAGCGCTTTCGACCCCGATAGTTCCGCCCATCAGTTCGACAATCTTTTTGCTGATCGCAAGTCCCAAACCGGTTCCCCCGTAACGCCGCGTCGTGGAGTTATCCGCCTGCGAGAAACTCTGGAATAAGCGGGCCTGCGCCTCCTCCGTGATGCCGATACCGGTATCGCGGACCTCGACACGCACCCGGATGTCGTTTTCTTTTTCTTCGAGAAGATGGCAGTGTACCGCGATCTCGCCGGTTTCCGTGAACTTGATCGCGTTGCCGATCAGGTTGGTCAGCGCCTGCCGAAAACGATCCGGGTCCCCCTTGACAAACTCGGGGAACGGGGGCGGCATCATCAGCAACGCTTCCAGTCCTTTTTCATGGGCTTTTGGGGCGAGCAGGGTGAGAACCTCCTCGATAAGATCGCGCAGATTGAAATCTTCCTCGTTTATCTCCACCTTGCCCGCTTCCAGTTTGGAAAAGTCGAGGATGTCGTTGAGAACCGTGAGCAGGGCCTCGGCGCTGTGCTTGACCGTCTGAGCGTAGTCGCGCTGCTCGACATTCAATTCCGTATCGAGAAGCAAACCCGTCATCCCGATAACGCCGTTCATCGGCGTACGGATCTCGTGGCTCATATTCGCCAAAAACTCGGATTTGGCGCGGTTCGCGGACTCGGCTTTATCGCGCGCCACAACCAGGTCTCGCGACTGACGTTCCACCTCGGCGGTGCGTTCCCGGACACGCGCTTCCAGACAGTCCTGCGACCGGAGGAGGGCTTGCTCGGTCGCTTGCAAAGCCGCCTGTCGCTCGGCGATGGACTGCATTTCTTTGACGCTACGGCGGCAAGACCATACGAGGAAAACGTCTTCAAAGACCACCCACCCCGTATGTTCCGCCCAGCGCCATGGCTCTCCGTTCGCCACCCCGTAAATAGACAACGGCACATAAAAGCCGCGCAGGATATGGTCCAGAGCCGTGACAACCGACGCGGTCACCAAAACGCGCCAATCCCGGTAGAACGCCAGAAACGCGAGCGAGCCGAAGATGTGAAAGTGCGTTTCGATGCGTCCGCCGCTCACATGGATGAGCAGGGTGGACATCAGCATCTGAGAAAGGGCGATGGTGTGGCGCGTTACCGCCGCGCCGGGTCGGAGAAAAATCAGGAGCAAAGGCAGGCTGATAATCGCCCCGCCGAGTAGCAGGGCCTCCCAAACATGGGGATGAACCGCGCTTGTCGCTCCCGCCCAGGTGCGGGGGGACAGCCACAGGGCCGCGACAATGACCGCAAGCCACTCGAAGATCAGCAACCCGCCGAATACCCGGTCGGTGGTAACGAAGATTCCAAGACGATGCGCTTCAAAGATAGAGTTGGCGTCCGCCGTCATCTTGGCGGGCCGGGAAAAGGGGCCGGAAAAGAGGACCGATTTTCGTATTTCGATTGCCATAGTGTTAGATTAAAAGCGACCCGCTCAGGGGGCGGTAAGCGCGCAGCCAAAAACAGGCGCGCTTCGGAGGGGCGGCATGCGTATCGAGCCAGGCGATGCAGAGGTTTCCGAAAGCGCGCTGATCAGGGCTTCTTCCCCGGCGTTGTCACCCTCATGCCCGCGCGAACCGGTGATCCCGCCTGAAAAAACGCGGCGTCCCGACGGCGAAAAGCCAAAGCACTGTCCCGATGTGCGGCCAAAGCGCGCGGCCTCGTTTCCGCCCGCGTCGCGCAACGCTCGCACGCCCGGAATCGCGGCGGCGGATGTCCACAGATCGGTCTTTTCCCAGCCCGGCGGCATACCGGCGGGAACTGTGAACAGCACGACCGCATCGGTTTTGTCGGAACACGCCGCCATCACGCGGGCCAATTCGGCGATACTGGCGCGGGTGCAGGGGCAATGCGGGTGCGCCAGCATAACAAGGATGTTCCGCGCCGGGTCATGCGGGACGGCGCTATTTCGCGGCCATTGCGATGGCGGAGCGACGGCGACGGCGGCGGGGGTGTTCTCGTAAACCATCATGCGGAACATCCCCACGCTTAGTAACGCTATCCAAACCAGCGCCGCCAGCCGTAGAAAAACGTTTCGCTTTACAGGTTTTCCGTTTAATTCAGGAAGTATCCGCATTCGCAAAGCCCACCTTTCCCCAAGATTTTGGGTATTGCGAGCATGTTTTCGACAATTCCTCGCGGCGTTTCTTCATAAGGAAACCGCCTCACTTCTTGGGGCCGATCCCCAACAGGAACGCTATCTTCTTGTTTCATGTCACAACCCGACATATTCTCGGCTTCTCCTACTATCGTCGGCGTTTACCGTGAAGATAAGTAGCGCGGGGATGGCGACGCGGCGGTTTCTACGTTACCGGCGGCGCTTAACCTTGACGAAGCGGCAGGGGCGACGATACCCGGCGAGTACCTCTTTGCGCGATGTCCGCCTTTCCGTTCGCCTCACCGGCAAGGCAAAACAAAACGCGCCGACGCCACGGATAAAGGCGGCATCGGCGCGTTTTGTTTTATCGTGCGCTCGCGCTACGGCGCGGGCGTTATGCAAGAGCGAATACCTACCTCCTCAGAATAAGAAAGAAATGCCCGCACTGCTGAAGTGGTCATGGCCGCTCGTATAATTGTTCAGGCCGGAGCCTACACGGGCGTCCAAAGCGACACGCGAGCTGGGATAATACACCAGTCCGGCGGCCAGGAACTTTTGCGCGCTTCCGCCCGCTTCCTCACGGCTCATCATGTACGCTTCCGCGAAAGTTTCGAGGCGAGGCGGCAACTGCCAGCGAAACGACGAACTGATCGTCCACTGGTTGAACCGCTTCTTTTCCTCGCTGACATACGCCGCTCCCAGATTTAGCAGCAAAGTGGCGCGCTTGGACAACGCGGCGTTTGCGGCGAACGTGGCTCTTGGTTGCCAGCGACGTTCGGCGACCGACAGCGAGCCGGTAGGAAGCAAACTGCCCAGCGTCAGCGCGAACGCCCAGCGTTGCGGCGCGCGAAAACGCGCTCGAACCTCGAACTGCGCATCATCCGCCCCCGCATCACGTTTTCCGCCAGCGTCGCACGTGCGCAGAAAAGAAGGCGCGCCGAACCGAAACTCGACCCGCTCCCCAACCGGAACGCGTATCAACACTTCCCCGTAGGAGTTGATTCGTTCCGCGCCGCGATGCGAACCGGTGAGACCGCTCTCTATCTGCACATGGCCGAGCGGAACAATGCTGGTTCCCACGGTGAAATCGCGCCGATCCGGTTCAATCTTGATGTCGTCCGGCTTCGCGTCCTGGGCGTGGGCGGCGACGCCACCCTGTAGGAGAAAAAGAACAAGAGTGACTGTTATCAAGCCATGAACGTGTTGCATTGTCATGCGCTTCCACTTTCTTTTAACAAACGCCGCTTTCCTGCGGGCGAAGCCGACAAGGAAGGGGAAAGGGCTGAGGGCGATACGGAAGCCCAAAGCCGAGGCAAGGTTGACCCAAGCGAAGATATGCCCGCGAAAATAGTTTTGCGCGTGTTTAGCGCCCGGCGGGCCGGGCGCGATAAGGAAGTATCCTACACGAAAGGAGGCGTAAAAACCTATGAGCATCATGCTCAAGCCCGCCTCCAGGAGCGGGCGATCCTAAAGGCCGGACCGTGCGCGCGCGAGCGCGGCTTGCCCCACGGGTCACACAACCCTGGAAAACGGCGCGGCGACGGATAAGCGAAACCACTTCGCCGATCCGTCGCCGCGCTGTTTGCTTTTGTGAGCCAATTATCTGCGCCGCGCCGCTACAGCATCGAGCGGCTTTTGACCGACAGGTAGCGGGAAATCAACTCTACCGATAACTGACGCGGTTCGGCGTCCACGACCAAAACGCCGCGCTTTCGGAGCAGGTTCAGGGCGCGCCTGCGGTCCGCGATGACCTCCTCGGCGACCGCTTTTTCATACACCTGCGCGACCGCATCGGGCATTTGCCGGGCGCGCTCGCCGATTAAGGGGTCGCTGACGACGACGCAGACGACCAGATGCGACGACGCCAACTGCGAAATCTCGGCGAGCAGAACCGACGACGATTCCGGGTCGGACAGATCCGTGAATAACACCGTCAGCGAGCGTTTGCGCCACCGGCCCGCGAGAAACCGGAACGCGGCCCGGTAATCCGATTCCACCGGCTCGGCCCGGGCGGCGTACAAAGCGTGCAATATCTCGTGTGACTGCGCCCGGCCCCGGCGCGGCGGCAGCCACGCCCGCGCCTCGTCCGCGAATGTCAACAGGCCAATACGGTCGTCCGCCTCGGCGACCACGTGCGATAACATCAAGGCGGCATTGATCACATGGTCCAATTTTTGGGTGTGCGCGATTTCCTGGCGCATCAAACGCCCCAGATCAATGAGGAGCAAAATGTCCTGCGAGCGCTCGGTCTCGAACGTGCGCGAGATGACCTTGCCCCGCCGCGCGGTCGCCTTCCAGTCGATCGTGCGGTATTCATCGTCGGGCGTGTACTCGCGAAGCGCGGCGAACTCGCGCCCGCCGCCGATAAGACGGATACGACGCGAGCCTTGACGCGCGGTTTGCGCCCGCCGCATCATCAAATCGTAGTCCTCGATAGCGCGCAGGTTCGGGTAGACGGAAACCGGACGCGCCGCGTCCACCACCCCTTGCCGCACGACCAAACCGAGCGGACCGGTGACGCGCACGTGGACATCGCCCCACGCGAAATCGCCGCGCGCGGGCGGGATCACGTCGTAAACGATCTCGCGCACGCCGAACGGGTCGAACACGATCTTTTCCTGACGCCGCCCCGCGTCGCCGTCCGCGAGCGCAAAATCCGGCGGCGGCTCATCGCGCACCTCGGCCCGTAAACGCCCGCCGGTTTCGTTGCGAACCCGCAGTGTCACCCGGTTTTCCGTCGCGACTGACAGGGCCTCATCCGTGATGCGCTGGGCCGTGATCGCCTGACCGGGAACCGGACAAAGCGAAAAATCCGCAATCGCGACGGCGACCAAAACCACGTTCCACGCCACGCCCACAAAAGCGAAGCCGGGAACCGCCCAGGCAATCAGGAACGGCAAAACGCCCGCAAGGGCCAGAAAAAGAAAACGACGTGTAAAAACCACGCTTATTTATTCGCGCTTTCCGCCGCGAATGCCTTCCCGGGTCGGGGCCTTGCCCGAAGGATGAAGGATGAAGGATGAAGGATGAAAAGGGGCAAGGC
>CAXUMS010000121.1:0-15562 GCA_964252165.1 uncultured Armatimonadaceae bacterium | reverse complement strand
TGGGAATCGGCGCGGCGGCGGTCGTGCTTGTCGTCGGTCTCCTGATGTACTTCCTGCGAGCGAGTGACCCCGCCGCCCGCCCCCCGATTCCCTACAAGAAGTTCGACTACGGCGCACATATGGAGCAGCAGACGCGCGAGTTCAACCGGACTACCCCGGCGCCCGCACCGTCTCGGTAAAGCCGTACTAACCTACCGCAGGCAATCGTGCTGTCGCGGGCAAGCCGATCGAGCGACCGGTTTGCCCGTCCGAACCCATCGCCGGTTTTTCGCGTCGTACATTCCTTTAACAGAAGAGGACTTCCTCCGAAGAAAACAAAAATCTTAGAAGTTTCCCCTTGTCCCTATGATCAAACTGCTCTTACTTTTTATTACTGTTCTTAACCTTTGCACGGTTTACGCCGCCGAACCGCCGCCGGCTACAGTTCCTCCCGAAATCGAAAACGAGCAAGTTTTAGGGATCAACAAGCAGCCCTGGCACGCGACCCTGATGCCGTATGCAACCCTGCCCGAGGCGCTCCGTGCGGAGCGTTCCCGCTCCTCGTTCGCGCGTTCTTTAAACGGTGCGTGGAAGTTCCATTGGGTACCGCGACCCGAACTGCGCCCGGTCGATTTTTACCGCACCGATTTCGATGATAGCAACTGGAAGACGATCCCCGTTCCGTCGAACTGGCAGATCCAAGGCTATGGCACACCCATTTACCGCAACCTGGGCTATACCTTTCAGCGCGACTGGCCGCGTGTGATGAGCGAGCCTCCCAAGGACTACACAGCTTATAACGAGCGTAACCCCGTCGGTAGCTACCGTCGCACATTCGAGGTTCCCGCGAACTGGAACGGGCGGCGCGTGTTCTTGAACTTCGATGGCGTCGATGCCGGGTTCTTTCTATGGGTCAATGGGCGAAAAGTCGGCTACAGCGTCAATTCACGGAATGCCGCCGAGTTCGATATTTCCCCCTATGTGAAAAGCGGGACGAACTCGCTTGCCGTCGAGGTGTACCGCTACTGCGCCGGTTCCTATCTGGAGGATATGGATATGTGGCGCTTATCCGGTATCTTCCGCAATGTTACTCTTTGGTCGGCTCCCGCGGTTCATATCCGTGATTTCCGCGTCACGACGGACCTTGACGCGTCCTATCGCGATGCAACACTGCAGGTCGCCGCCAAGATTCGCAACTACGGCGCGCAAAGCATTCCCGCGCGATCGTTATCGCTTTCGCTCTTCGACCCCGCGGGGAAACCGATGCGTGGTCAGAACGCACAAGTCACCGTTCCCGCGCTTGCTCCCGGCGAAGAGCGCGAAGTCGAAGTCCGAATCCCGGTCGCTAGTCCCGCCAAGTGGACGGCGGAAACCCCGACTTTGTACACCGCGGTGTTGAGCCTCGCGAATGGTGCCGGTAGTCCGGAACTGCTTTCACACCACGTCGGTTTCCGAAAAATCGAGATCAAGGGGCGACTGTTTTGTGTTAACGGCGTGCCGATCAAGCTCAAGGGTGCGAACCGGCACGAGAACTGGCCCGATACCGGTCACTACGTGTCCGAGGCGCGTATGATCCGCGACATCGAGGTGCTGAAAAGCGCCAACTGCAATCACGTTCGCACGTCGCACTATTCCAACGATCCGCGCTGGTATGAACTGTGCGACGAGTACGGTTTGTATTTGGTCGCCGAGGCCAATGTCGAGTGCCACGGCTACTACGGCGTTCTGGACCGCGAGCCGCGTTATCAAAAAGCCATCGTGGACCGCAACGTCGCCAATGTCACCAACTTCAAAAACAGCCCGTCCATTATTATCTGGTCTATGGGCAACGAGTGCGGCGGCGGCTCGAATATGCGCGCGGCGGAGAAAATGGTGCGTTCTTTGGACGCGACGCGCGTCACGCACTACGAGGCTTTCGGCGTCGGCGCCAATAACCCGGCAGGCATCGACTCGCAGATGTACACGAACATCGGCAGTTTGACCGAAGTCGCCGAGCGCGCCGATTTCACCAAGCCGTTTTATTTGTGCGAGTACGCCCACGCGATGTTCAACTCGATGGGGTCTTTGGGCGATTACAACGATGTTTTCGACAAATACCCGTCGCTCCTCGGCGGCGCGATCTGGGAATGGGAGGACCAGGGGCTTTGGAACCGCCGCGACCCGAAGCGGCAATTTATCGCGTTCGGCGGCGGCTTCGGCGATGTCCCCAACGACCATTATTTCATCCATAAGGGCGTGGTTTTTTCCGACCGTAGCCCCAAGCCGCACTACCCCGAAGTCAAGCGCGCCTACCAATGGATCGGATTTGCGCCCGACGACTTGTCCAAAAACCAGATCAAAATCAAGAACAAGTACGCCTTTCTCAACCTCAGTGGCTTCAAAGGCGCGTGGTCGCTCACCGAAGATGGCGCGACGGTTCAAAGCGGCGTTCTTCCTCTACTGAATCTTGCGCCCGGCGAAGAGTCGGTGTTGACTCTGCCAGTCAAACCGTTCGCCCCCAAAGCCGGTGCGCGCTACCTTTTGAACGTCGCGATGACGCTTGGCGAGAAGACGCGGTGGGCCAAAGCGGGCTATGAAGTCGCGCGCGCACAGATGGAAATGCCCGTGTCGGCTCCCGCCCCGGTCCTTGCCGTGGACGCTATGAAGGGCTTGCAGATCGTCAAAAGCGCGAACGCGGTTTCCATCACCGGCGACGGCTTCGATATGGCGTTCGATTCGGCGACGGGCGAACTCACCCGCCTCGCGCGGGGCGGCGTCAACGTTTTGTTGCCCGGCGGCGGCCCGAGGCTTCACCTGTGGCGCGCCCAGCATCGTAAGGACGATGAGTACGCGGCGGGCGGCTGGGAGCAAATGGGCCTCAAAAATCTTTCGTCGAAAGTGTTGGCGTTCGATGTCCAGCAGAGTGCGGCCTCCCAGGCCCGTGTCAGCGCAACCATTCAGTACACCGGCAAAAACGGCTTCGCCGTCACCCACGCCGTTTCCTACACGGTCTTTGGCGACGGCTCCATCGTCGTGGATAATGCCGTGACGCCGCAAGGGCCGAACATCGTACTGGCCCGCGTGGGCGTGCGAATGAGGCTCGACAAGCGTCTGGGAAACGTGGATTATCTGGCGCGCGGCCCGATGGAAAACTATTCCGATCGCAAGCGCGGCTCGGACATCGGTCACTATAGCAGTACGGTCGCCGCGCAAATGACGCCCTACGCCAAACCGATGGACAACGGCAACCACGAGGACGCGCGCTGGATCGCCCTGCGCGGCGGCGCGGATTTGCCCACGCTTTTGGCGAAGTCCGAAGGCGCGCCGCTTCAGTTCTCCGCTCTGCCGTACAGCGATGAGCAGATGGAAACCCCGGAGTACGCGGTTGATCTGCCACCATCGAACGCGACCGTTCTATGCCTTGCGTCCAAAACCCTCGGCGTGGGTTCCGCGAGCTGCGGGCCGCGTCCCTTGCCGCAGTATCTGGTCAATTCGAACGCGACGACGTTTTCGTACGGTTTACGCTTGCTATCTTCGACTGTCGGCGATGTAACGGAAACGGCTCGCACGGTAGCCCCGACCGACCGTCCGTGGCCCGTTCTGGCGACGCGCGACAACAAGGGATTGATTTCGCTCGACGCTAACGGCGACAGCGTTACCTATTCGGCGAATAACGGCGCGACCTGGCAAACCTACGCCGCGCCGTTCGCTCTTCCTCAGGGAGGCTTGCTTCGGGTGCGCGGGACGGCGAAAAGCGGTCAATCCTTGGAAGGCGTTATTCCGCTCGACCCGTTTGTGGACCGCCGCGCATGGAAAGCGACCGCGAGCAGTTTTCAGCAAGGCGAAGGCGAACCGGGTCACGTACTTGATGGCGACCCGGACACCATCTGGCATACGCAATACGGTCCGACCAAAGCGCCCGAGCCGCATTTCCTCGTCGTGGATATGGCCGCGCCGATTATTATCAAAGCGGTCACGCTCACGCCACGCTCGGACGGCTCCAACGGTCGCCTCCGTGATTACGAACTGTACTTGAGCGATGACGGGAAATTCGGTGCGCCGGTTCTCAAGGGCGCCCTGCCAAACGAGAACGGGATACAAACCGTGACGCTTCCCGCCGCGCGTACGGCCCGCTTTCTCAAACTCGTCTGGAAAAGCGAGTATACCGGGCAAAACCTCGGCTCACTCGCGGAACTCAGCATCTTGCCGGGCGGTTAGAACCAACCTCTTACGCATTGGGTTTTCGGTTTCCGCCAGAAACCGAAAACCCAGCGCCCGTTATGCAAGAAGAAGTTGCGGCCCGGCGAACAACCTTGCAGACAACAACGATGAAATCAATTCTATTCGCGTCAATTGCGCTACTGTCGCTGTCGCTTGTGGCGCCCGCTTCGGCGAACTACCAGCAAAAAGCCGAGGAGCAAACCGACTACCTCCAGAAGAACTTCTATGTCGCGTCGGCAAAGCGGTACCGCCCCCATTTTCCGATTGATCCCAAAGAATTGCCGTATGACTTTATGTGGGGAAACGGCGTCCAGTTTTCCGCCCTTGTGGGCGCGGCGCGTCACAACCCCGCCAAGTACAAGGCCGCGCTCTACGACTTTCGAGAGGGCTTGCAAACCTACTGGGACCCGCAGGCGCCGGTGCCGGGTTTCAATGCGTACTGCTCCGGGCCGGGCGGGACGGATAAGTACTACGACGACAACGAATGGCTGGTTCTTGGCTTCACCGAAGCGTATGAGATAACGCGCGATTCGCTGTTCCTCCAGGACGCCCGTAACACCCAGCGGTTTGTTCTAAGCGGCTGGGACGATACGCTTGGCGGCGGTATCTACTGGAAGGTGGACCATCAAAGCAAGAACGCCTGCTCAAATGGTCCCGCCGCCGCGTCCGCGCTTCGTCTTGTTCAGGTCGCGAAACAGGACGATCAAATGGCGTGGGCGGTGAAAATCCACGATTGGACGGATTCCCGCCTTCTGGATACGGACGGCCTTTATTGGGACAACATAAACCTTGCGGGCAAGATCGAAAAGCATAAGTGGTCGTACAACACCGCCTTGATGATTTACACGAAGGTTCTTTTCTTCCAGTTGCGCCATGATACAAAGTCGCTCGCCGACGCGCGCCGCCTCGCCGACGCGGGTCTTGCCGCGTGGACCGATCCCGTCACCGGGTCGCTCCAGAAAACCGAGGATGCGCCGCGCTTCACGCACCTGTTCTGCGAGGCGCTTCTCCGCTTGTACGATGTTACAAAAAATATCAAGTATCTGAACGCTGTCCGCCGCCAGGCGTCGTTCGCCTACCGGTACGCCCGCGACCCACAGGGGGGCTACTGGGACAAATGGAAAATCGTCGCGCGCCGCTCGCCGGACGAACCAAAATCATTGATCGAGAACGCTTCCGCGGCGCGTTTGTTCTGGTTGCTCGCCCCGTATCAGGACACGGACGAACTTTTAGAGGCGGGAAAACAGGCCGTAGCGAAGAAACAAGATAGCAAGGCGGAAGGTCTTTTTCGTCAGGCTGTGGACAGCGATGTTGAGGCGGTCGAAGCCCGCTACTATCTGCGCGGCGCGCTTCTCCGTCAACGGAAAATCGACTCCGCTACGGCGGAAACCGCAGTTCTCGCAGAGATGGCGAGAAACCCTGTCAAGCGACAAGACCTCGAAGCGCTGGGCTGGAAGCCCTGACATTCATAGTGCGGTCGCCGTACACACAACCTGGAGGCCGGAGCGAACAAAAGGTGGAGCGGCGCCACAAGCGACAATCCGCAGGGCGAATGGGAACAACTAAACAAAAAGCCGCCGCTCGTTAACAGGCAAGCGGTGCGGCGCTGTTCTTGGTCTGCTTGGAACAGGCGGTTCCCGAAGGGCTTATGGCATTTGCTCTGCCTGAACCCTTTCGAGCGGTAGGACTGGCAAGGCGACGCTTCACTTTACTGATGCTTGCTTGTGACAGTTCAACCTGGCGCGATTATGGGCGGTTTTTTTAATGGCGGAGGATAACGGTTTACCGCTTTGATTTACCAGAAGCGCCAATCAAACTAATAGACCTTTTTGATGAGCGCCAGGATGAACTTTTGGCGACATCGAATTCAGTCGCAAAATCGTCGTCGTTCGCGGTAGGGAAAACGATTTATGGAAGAGATCTATCAGGGGTTCGCTTCATAATGTACCTCCGGTGATTATTTGGTATACTTGACCATATAACGGCGGAGATGAAGCGAACCCCAACGTTCGCACGTTCTCCGGCGCAGAATACAACGATTCGATTGTCTTGGCGAAGAGCGGGCGTTGCAACTTTTTAGTTGCGCCGCAGGCTTGGCGCAGGGAAGGTCGGAGACGAACAGGCTTAAAAGGCGGATTTTCCCGCCCTTGCCTGTTTGTCTCCGGCCTTTTCTTTTTGCGGCCTGTTTTGGAATCACTCATTGGTGACGCAAGAGCGGATTGATATCCTTATCGCGGATTGGCGGCGGAAGATCGCGACCGCCACAGAAAATCTGCTCGCCCTCGATGACACGCTCGCGATGAAGCGTATCGAAGGGCGGGACGGATTTTCCGCGCAACCCTTGTCCGGCGTGACCGCGGCGCGTGTGGTTCCCGCTCTTGCCTCCATGCGAGATTTGTTCGGTCAAGTCGGAACGCTCAGTGATGTTATCGAGCGGGCGAGCCGGATGCGCCGGTCGCTCAATCGCGTGTGGCGGTACCACGAAACCCTTGCCGAGATCGAGCAATTACTCACAGGGGCGTCCATTCCGCTTCCCGACCTGCAAACGCCGCTCACCGAACGCAACCTTTTATCCTCGCCTGCGAACACGAGGGCGATCACACCGGAAAAGTTGATTCTGGCGATGACCGATGCGTTTGCTACCGCCCGCGACGCGGTTTTATCCGTCGAGGCGGCTTGGGAGCGCTGGGAACCGATTATTGATGCGCTTCAACGCAAAAGCGATACGCTCCAGGAACAGGCGGATGCACTTGGTCTTTCCCCTCCCTCCGGTCTTGGCGAGGCGAAGCGCAAAATAGCCGATTTGCAAAAACGCATCGTATCCGATCCTCTCGGTATTGCGGAAAACAGCGAGCGCGAGATCTCCGCCTTGTTATCCGCCGTGCGAACCGCTCTGGAGGCGGATCGCCGGAGCCGCGAAGGGGTTGCCTCGGATTTGCTCGCCGCACGGCGTTTTGTCCGCGCGTTAGGGGAACAAGAGGAGGCTGTATCCCGCTCGCGCGCCGCATGCGAGGTTGCCCTGGACGCCGCCACAACGCGAGCGGGCGTGGGCGATGCGCGCTTACGTCAGTTGGAGGAATGGCTTTTGGGGCTGGAAGACGCGGCGCGCGAGAAGCGTTGGCACGCGGTGACGGTTGGCTTGGAACGGTGGCGGGAAGACGCACAAGCCGTTCATATCGCCCTCGCAAGCGCGCAAAAAAACAACGAGGCGCTGCTGGATTTACCATTGGAACTTCAAGGACGACACGCCGTTCTGCTCGCCCGGATGCGGTCCGTGAACGCAACCGATGAAACGCTTGCGCGGCTGTCGCTTCAAGCGGGAACCCTGCTCAGCGAGGCGCGCCCGCCTGTGGAGCGCGTGCAAAAACTGATCGAAGTGTGCGAGTCGCGATTGCGACGAGAAAGCGGCGTCGGAAGGACGAACAAAAAATGACGTGTCAGCGGCCCGGTTGCGCCGGAACTATCGAGGACGGTTTTTGCGATACGTGCGGACGCGCGCCAGTCGGCGCGGCCCCGGTCGCCCCCGCCGCAACCGGAACTTCGGCCCAAAACGGAAACAGCGCTGTTTCAGCGCGGGGAAGCGCGTCGGTGTCCGCGCGGGGCAGTTTCGGCACCACCGGGTCGGGACGCTCGTCGGGGTCATCCGGCTCGCGCCGAGGCTCGCGCGGAACCACGCGCCGCTCGCTCGGCGCGGGCCTTATCAATCTGGAGCCGCTTCCCACCATTGACCCGCTACAATCCCTGCTCGCCGATCCGGTAGTGCCGGAATCGAAGCGATTTTGTCCCAACTGCAACGCCAAACTCAATCTCGTCAAAGGGTTCTGCCCGATGTGCGGAACCGAGTACTCGTTTATCCCGACGCTGAAAGCGGGCGATGTGGTCGCCGGGCAGTACGAGGTAAAGGGCGCGATTGCCTTCGGCGGCCTGGGCTGGATTTATCTGGGGTGGGACAACGCCCTGTCTCGCTGGGTCGTTCTGAAAGGCTTGCTCAACTCCAAAGATGCGGTCGGCGCGCAGGCTGCGGTCGCCGAGCGGCAGTTTCTCGCCGCCGTAAAGCACCCGAACATCGTGGGCGTTTACAACTTCGTCACCGAAGGCGCGGACGGCTATATCGTGATGGAGTTCGTGGGCGGCAAAACCCTGAAAACCATCCGCAAAGAACGCGGCCCGCTTCCCGTCGCCGAGGCGATTGCGTACACGCACCGAATTTTGCTCGCGTTCGGCTACTTGGAGCGCATGGGATTAGTCTACTGCGACTTCAAGCCGGACAATTTCATGATCGAGGACGACGACGTTAAACTCATTGACATGGGCGGCGTCCGGCGCATGGACGATATGGACGGCGACATCTACGGCACCAAAGGCTATTCCGCCCCGGAAGCCAAAGACGATCCCTCATTCACGAGCGATTTGTACACGATTGCGCGCACGCTCGCGATTTTGATAACGGACTTCCCGTTTCAAAGCGGCAAGTACGAGTTCGCGCTTCCAACCCCGCAGGAGCAGCCGGTCTTCGCCCAAAATGACGCGCTGTACCGATTGCTGTTAAAGGCGACGCGAACCAACCCGGATGAGCGGTTCCAATCCGCCGACGAGATGGCGTCGCAACTGATCGGCGTTTTGCGCGAAACCGTCGCCGCGAGCGGCACGCCGCGTCCCGTCGAAAGCACACACTTTTCCGGCGACAACGCCGACGGCTTGGACGACCCGGACGCGCTCGATATACGCGCCCTGCCGGTTCCCAAGCCCGACCCGTCCGATCCCGCGGCGGGAAGCATTCTATCGGCGGCCTCGCTGACCGACCCGGATCAGGTCGCGGCGCAGTTCGAGCAGGCATTGGCGCGGTTCCCGGAATCGGTCGAGGCGCCGCTTCTTCTGGCCCGCGCCCGCATCGAGCAGGCGCAGTACGACGAAGCGGAAAAACTATTGAAGGACGCCCAGGCCAACGATCCGTTTGACTGGCAGGTGACATGGCTTCGCGGCTTGTCGGCATTTCGGCAAGCGCGGTTCAAGGACGCGTACGCCGCGTTCGACTGCGTATACAGCGAGGTTCCCGGCGAACTTGCGCCCAAAATCGCGCTCGCGTTCGCGTCGGAGGCGATGGGCAATATCCCAACCGCCGCCGCGCTGTACGACCGCGTTTCGCAAACCGACCCCGCGTTCACCAGCGCCGCGTTCGGGCTTGCGCGGTGCCGGGCGCAGGCCAAAGACCGCGCGGGCGCGGTCGCCGCATACCAGCGGATACCGTCGGCGTCGCGCCGGTACACGCTCGCGCAGGTCGCGCTCGCGCGCATTTTGGTGCGCTCGGAACTCGCCCCGCCCGGCGCGACCGAACTTGAGCAAGCGTCGGCGACCGTGGAGGCGCTGGCGATGGAAGGCTACGCCCTGCATCAATTATCGGTCGAACTCCTCCGGGCGGCGATCCGGCAGGTCCAGAACAAAGCCATTCCCGCCGGGTCGGCGAACCGGGTGCTGGGACAGCCGCTGGAAGAAAACGCCCTGCGCCATGCCGTGGAGCGCGAACTGCGCGCGTGCGCCCGCTACGCCAAAACCAGGGACGAGAAAATCGCCCTGGTGGACGCCGCCAACAGCGAGCGTCCGCGAACGCTGGTTTAACCCATTGGAAAACGAAACATCACCTGTGATAGCGCCCCCCACTCCGCTTTGCCCGACCTGCGGCATGCCGGTTCCGCCCGACGCCCTTTTCTGCGAGAACGATGGTACGCGCTTGAAGGGCGCGGACGCGCCGCTTCCCGGCTCGCCCAATGTCGCCGCCGCCGCTATTGCTGTCGCGTCCGATGCGCCGTTATCAACCGATATTGCGCCCGATGTTGCGACCGACCGCGCCGCCGCGCAAGGCGGGTGCCGGTGCGGGGCCGGGCCGGGGGCGCGCTCGGCGGACGGTTTTTGCACCGCCTGCGGTCGCAAGTGGGTCGCGCCGCGAACGCCGCTACCGCGCGATCACCGGGAAACGGCATTGTCACCCCGATTTGCGGGCGTGACCGACCGGGGGCAACGGCATAGCAAAAACGAAGACGATTTCGCCATAGCGCTTGCGGACACGGACAAGGCGGTTCTGGTCGTGTGCGATGGCGTTTCCTCGTCCGAGGAAGCGGATCGGGCGTCCGCTATCGCCGCGAAAACTATCTGCGCGCGGCTCAGCGAGCCGTTCGCGGACGGCGACGCCGAAACCGCCTTGCGCGGCGCGGTCGCGGCGGCCAATGTCGCGGTGAGCGCGCTTCACAGCGCGGCCCCCGGCGCGGTTTCCGACCCGCCCGAAACCACGGTTGTCGCCGCTGTTGTGCGCGAGCGCACGGCGGTAATCGCCTGGGTTGGCGACAGCCGCGCGTACTGGATAGACGGCGCGAGCCACGCCGCCGATTCCCGGCTCTTAACCCACGATCATTCGTGGATGAACGAGGTGGTGGATTCCGGCGAGATGACGGCGGAGGAGGCGGGGAAAAACCGCCTCGCCCATGCCATCACCCGTTGCCTGGGCGCATCCGATGACCCGGAAGGAAGCGAGCCGACCGTGACCACGTTCGCGTTTCCCCGGTCCGGCGGCTACTTGCTTCTTTGCACGGACGGCTTGTGGAACTACGCGGAAACCGCCGCGCAACTCGCCGACCGAATCCGCGCCGAGCGGCGAACCGAGGGGGATTCGGTCGGCATCGCGCGCGGCCTTGTCGCCTGGGCGAACGCGCAGGGCGGGCGCGACAATATCACGGCGGCGCTTCTTGCCGTTCCCGCCGTTCCCGACCTGCCGATTGTTACCGAGGAGAATATATGAATTTTCAAATAGAAGCCTTTCAAAACCCGTACCTGCCCGCCGGGACCACGCGCGTGGACGCCGTGCTGACGGTCGCCTCGCTCGCCGAGAGGGAAGGGGGGGCGTCGCCCGCGGCATCCGGGAGCGGCGTGGTCGTCGGCATTATCGTGGACGGCTCCGGCTCGATGCAGGGCGAGCGCATCGAGGCGGTCCGGCACGCAACGCGCAAGGCAATCGCGCTTTTGGATGAGCGCATATTCTTTTTTGTTGTCCGCTTCAGTAGCGCCGCCGAACTCGTGTATCCGCTTTCCCCGGCGAACGAGTCGCACAAAGCCCTTGCCGACCGGGCGGTTCGCGGCGTCGCGGCGGGCGGCACAACCGCGATGTCGTCGGGTCTCGATCTTGCCCGCGCGCAGTTCGCTCTGCTTCAAGGCGCGATTTGTCAAGCGTTGTTTTTGACCGACGGCAAAAACGATGCGAGCGACGAAGCGCGTCTTGATGGCGTCCTCGACCGTTGCGAGGGCGTTTTCCAGTGCGAGTGTCGCGGCGTCGGCACGGACTGGCAGGTAAAGCAACTGCAAAAAATCGCCGGGAAACTTCTTGGCACGGCGCAGATTATCGCGGAACCGGCGGGAATGGAAGCGGATTTCGCGCAGGCCATTGGGGCGGCATCGGGGCGCGGGGTGGGCAATGTGCGCTTGCGCTTATGGACGCCCAAAACCGCGCGTGTTGTCGCCGTCAAGCAGATGAGTCCGGAGATCGCCGTGCTGACGGACCGAGGAACACCGGTTGATGCGCAAATCACGGATTACCCCACGGGCGCATGGGGAGCCGAATCGCGCGATTATTATGTCGCCGTGGAGATGAACGCACCCGGCGATATCGGCGACGAGATGCTCGCCGCGCGCCCGTCGCTGGTATACGACGCAGGCGGGGCTACGCAGGAGGTGAAAAACCCCGCCGCCCGCATTCTTGCGTCGTGGACCGGCGACGAGGCTTTGTCCGCCCGTATCAATCCGCAGGTAGCGCACTACACGGGTCAGGCGGAACTCGCGCAAACCATCCAGGACGGATTGGAAGCCCGCGCCAAAGGCGATGTGGAGTCCGCGACCCGGTTGCTTGGACGCGCGGCGAAACTCGCGGCGGAATCGGGCAATGACGAAACCACGTCGCGCCTTAAAAAGGTCGTGGACATCGAAAACGCCCACGAGGGAACCGTGCGCTTGAAAAAAATGGTTCAAAAAGCCGACGAGATGGATTTGGATCTGGGTTCCACGCGCACATCGCGCGCCAAACGCCCCGCCGCTTCGTAGAACCCGTTCAGAAGAAAACGCAAATCATGCCAGCAGCAACCACGTATCCCTGCCCGAACGGGCATTTATCCTCCGACCCGGATTATTGTTCCGAGTGCGGCAAAAAACTGGACGCGACGCCGTCGGGCCTTTCCTCCTCCGCCGGTTCCGCTTCGGGCCACGCGCCATCGTCCGGCGCGAGCGACGCGAGCGGCGAAGCGTGTCCCGACTGCGGCACGGTGCGCGCAACGCCGACCGCCGCGTTTTGCGAGGTGTGCCGTTATAACTTCGTGACCCGGCAATCGTGGACGCCAAGCGCGCCGCTCGCTTCCCCCGCGCCCGTTTCAGCCGCGCCGCCGCCCGCGATTAATGCGTCGCCCGCGCCCGCGCCGTCGGCCCCGCCCGTTGCGGTTTCCCCCGATGCGGCGCGGCGCTGGGAAGCGGTTGTTATCGTGGACGGCGCGTTGTATGCCGACCCCGACCCGGCGAACCCGCTTCCCGTGAATACGCCTGAGCGCGTTTTCCCGCTGGATTTCGCGGAAAATCTGATCGGGCGACGAAGCGAGCGGCGCGCTATCTACCCGGAGGTAGATTTGTCCGGCGACTCGGGCGTGTCGTCGCGCCACGCCATTTTGTACCGCGAAACGGACGGCGCGCTCGCCCTGCTCGATGTCGGTTCGACCAACGGAACACAAATCAACGGCGCCGATGTCACGCCGGGCGTGCGGATGGCCCTTGCGCCCGGCGACCAGATAACGGTGGGTTGCTGGACGCGCATCACATTGCGGACATCGGAGGCGAAGCCATGAGCCGACCCGCTTTGTCCGCAACGTTGGCGGACGACCGCTGGACCACGCCGCGCCGGTTGCAGGTCGGCGTTGCGGTTCTTTTCGTCGCCGCCTTTTTGTTTTTCGCCGCCGCTTTCGTGGGCGTCCGCGCCGCGCGAAACCGGGTGCAAAGTATCGGCAGGGATGCGGTTCCAAGCATTCTCGCCGCCCAGCGCCTCAAGGTCAGCCTCGCGGATTTGGATGCGAACGTAGTCAACGAACTCATTGTCGCGCCGGGCGAAAGTCCGGCGTCCATCAAAGGCTATGTCACGCGTCGTCAAGAAATCACCGACAGCCTTGTTCGCGCGGCGGAAAACATCACATACGGCGATTTGGAGCGCAAGCCGATCACAAACCTGACCAATGCGCTTTCCGCTTATGAGCGCTTGGCGATTAAAGCGCGTACGCTTCATCAACGCGGCGACGAGCGGGGCGCGACCGTGACCTACCGTGACGCCCTGACGCAGTTACATGGCGCGCTGTATCCAGCGTCCGATGCGCTCGCCAAAGCGAACTCGGATGCTTTAAATCGGCGCGAAACCGCGCTTGGAGGGGCGACCGTCGTCACAACCGCGTTGACCCTGCTGACCGGAGTGGCTTTGCTCGCGGCTTTAGTGGGGGCGCAGATTTTCCTGTACCGGCGCACAAATCGTATTTTGAACCCGGCCCTGCTCGCGGCGACCGTCCTCGCGTTTGTCACGCTCGCGCTTTGCCTGCGCTCGTTTGCGGTGGCGCGCGAGCAGGTGCGAATCGCCCGCGACGATGCGTTCGCGTCGCTGTCGGCTTTGTGGGAGGCGCGGGCGACCGCCTACGACGCCAACTCAGACGAAAGCCGCTGGCTCTACGACCGCGAGCGCCGCGCGGAACTCGAAAAAGCGTTCTTGGATAAATCCGCGACGCTGGTGAAATTACCCGGCGAGCAAACCTACGCCGCAATGACGCAGGCTACCGCAAACCCCGCCGCGCTTCCGTCCAGCGCAAAGGGGCTTTTCGCCACGGAACTCGCCAATATCACGTTCCCCGGCGAGCGCGAGGCGGCTCAGCAAATGGTCCGCAACTGGGGCGTGTACTACGCCGACGACGAAAAAATCCGCGCGCTGGAGAATCGCGGTCAGCACAAGGAGGCGGTGCGCTTTTGCATCAGCATGGCGCCCGGCGATTCCAACTGGGCGTATGCGCAGTACGATCAAGCCTTAGAGAAAACGATCACGATCAACCAAACCGCGTTTGACGCCGCCGTGGATCGCGGTTTTGGCGCAACGCGCGGCTTCGATGTGGGTCTTCCCATTGCGGCTTTGGTGGTTGGCGCGCTCGCCTTCGCCGCTATTCTCCCGCGTTTGCGCGAGTACGATATTTAATTGCGCCCGTTACAGGGCGCGGCGTTTCCTGCGCAGGTCTTGTTTGTCTGGTCCTTAGAAGCGTTGCCCCGTACACTTCCAATGGTGGAAAAACCTATTCGCTGATTTAGAAGTGGTTTCAAAAGTGTCTGAGCAAGATAAGCCAACAAGCGATTCGGACAAACGCGCGGAACGTCGTGAGCAATCGCTCATGGCGTATCTCCAGTCGTCGGTAGTTCTGCAACCACGCAAACGTCCGCTCGACCTTCCACCGACTCTTGTAGATCCGTGTTGGCGCAACGAAGGGGCGACCGCGTTTAGGCTTCTTTCGAACTCTTTGTGCAAAACAAGGAATCATGGCTTTGATGCCCTGACCCCGCAACCAAGAACGAAAGGCGCGGCTGTCGTAGGCTTTGTCAGCGACTACTTCGCGCGGGCGGGTTCGTGGCCTGCCCCGCGCTTGCGAAACCTTTATACTTTGAAGCGTCGCCTGCGCCAAAGTGACTTCGTGCTGATTAGCGCTTGTAACAACAAGACCGATGGGCAGACCATTACCGTCGGTTGCGAGCATAATCTTCGTGCCTTTGCCGATCTTGGTCTTACCTACTCCAGATCCCCTTTTTTAGCGGGAACGAACGAGCCATCTAAAAAAGCCTGCGCCGTCACGGCTTGCCGTGACATCGCCCATTCGAGTTTGCTTTGTGCATCAAGAGAAGCGAGCGTTGCGCGCCATACGCGCTCCCAAACGCCCGCTTCTTCCCACTCTTTTAGCCGTCGCCATGCCGTCACACCCGCGCCAAACTCGGACGGCACGTCTTTCCAGCGACAACCCGAGCGTAGCACGAACAAAATCGCGTTCAAGGTTTGGCGGTCGTCAGCGCGAGGGCTCGCCCCATCCTTTTGGGGGCGGGCAACAGCGGCACGATAACGGCCATTGGTCATTGGTCATTGGTCATTGGTCATTGGTCATTGGTCATTGGTCATTGGTCAACTGATCGGTCTTCACATATACAGTCTACAACGACTTTTGAAACTACTTCTGACGTATACCAGAACAAGCGCATCCACTTCGCGCTTGGCTACCTCACGCCCGCTGAGTTCGAGGCAGTGCAACATTTCGTCTGTAAAATCTCGAACCCCTCAAAGTTCATTCCGTTT
>CAXUMS010000120.1:594-15641 GCA_964252165.1 uncultured Armatimonadaceae bacterium | reverse complement strand
TGGTCCTCCCTGGAAGAGGGAGCCGCGCGGCTTGAGCGATTTAGACTTCCGCTAAGTAGACGCAAACGACCAACACAAACACGAACACGGTTAGTTTTTCTTGACGACGACCGACTCGTCGGCGGCGCGCAGGTAATCCTTGTAGTAGGAGCGGACCTCGCCGATGCGGGTGGGGGCCACATTGGCGCGGTAGTTGACGCCTGCGGTGGTGATGGTCAGCTTGCCGTTATCCTGGGTCACTTTGCGCTCGTACTTGCCCAGGTCGCTTTTCACCTCGGTTGCGGCGGGCAGGGAAAGAACGCCGAAGCCCGTCGGGAGCGTCACCTCAAGAAGCGAAACGCCCATCGCCGCGGACGGCTGGTAGACCGACATCGTCCGCATGTCGTCATCACGGAACGGCGACGAGGCCGAGCCACTGGTTTGTTCGGGGCGCGCCTTGAACACCAAAATGTCGCCGGATTTGGTCGCCCAAGACGGAAAATCAACCGTCATCGAGATTTTAACCGGTGTGTCCTTGTCGCGCGGGTTTGTCGTTTTGTAGTCCACGATTTTCGCATTCGGGCCGATGCGCTGGGCGAGCGACTCCATGAACGGGCGCATCTTGTTTTCCGGCAGGTACGTCAGTGTCGCGCGCAACCCCATATCCACATCGCCAGTTCCGGCGATAGCCACTTTGCCGGTTGCCGAGCCGTCCGGTTTCAGCGTTATCTGCACGTTCTGGTCGGTTCGGTTATCTTCCGGGCCGCCGGTGGGAATCACCTCGAACTCGCCCTTGCCGTCGCGGATCACGAACGCCTCAACGCCCCGGTCGCCGCCCGGTATTTGGCCCCACGCGCACACCTGAGCGGTCGCATCGAGCCAGAATTTTTTGCCGTCGATTTCCGCAAGGCAGATCGCATGGTTGAATGCGCCCGGCGACGGCAGATCGTCGGAGGTTTTGTCCTTGTCACCTGCGCGGAGCAGAACCGGATGAGCGGTCACGCCCGCCTCGCGGAGCATCGCGACAAGCAGGGTCGCCATATCTTTGCAGTCACCCAGCTTGTTTTCGCACACCTCAGACGCCGAGCGCGGTTGATACGCGCCGATGCCTAGTTCTTTGGCGACATAGCGGGTTTTCTCTTCCACGTAGTAAAAAATCGCCTTCGCTTTTTCTTCGGGCGTGGTTTTCCCCTTTGTCACGGTCGCCGTAAGCGTTTTGATTTCCGGCGTCGCCACACTACGATCTTTGGCAAGACCCGTGTACCAATCGGCAATCCCCTGCCATGAGGAGAGGGTGGAGACTTGAAGCGTGGGAAGCACGTTATCCGCCGAGGGCATCATCGGCTCCGGCTCCAGCGCATCCACGTTCTTCGCCGCCCAGGTGTACAGCGACGATTTGCCGCCATCCGCATCGGTTACAACCGCCTTTACCGGCGTGTTTTTGATCTGCTCTTTGAGCGTCAGCGACTTGGGGATCTTGACCGTCAGTTTGGACAACACAACCGGGTCGGTTCCGCTTTGGAAGTACCAGCGGCTCCACCACTGACCAGGCATGTGCGACGCCTTCTGCGTGGTTTCATACTCGTAATCCACAATGGAATCCGGCTCGATGGCGGGCATCGAAAAGCGAAGCGCGCGCGCATCGGAGTACTCGCCGTCGCCGGACAAGGCCTGGTCCACAATGTCGGTGGGCTTGACATTAACAATCGTTCCATCCGGCTTGATCGTGCGCGCGTGAATAACACGCACCTTCTCGATGTCGGCGGAGTAGGGAATGGTTACCTCGCCCTGGTCGTCGCGCCCGCGCTCGTTGAAAACCTTGACGGTTTGACGCGTGATGGTGCGCGCGGATCCGTCCGCTTTAACGTCAATATCGGACAGATCGAGCAGGGTGACTTTGGCGGCGTTCGGGAACTGCCCGGCTTTTGGCGCGGACGCGATCAGTTTCTTCGCCTCGGCGACTGCGTCGGCGTCGGCTTTGGCGGGCGCTTTTTTCACAGGCGGCGCGGCGTCCGGCGTTCGCGCCCAGGTCGCGCCGGGAAGCAGAGTGGTTATAGCAAACGCGACAGCCGCGCTGGTGTTCAAGATGCGTGTTCGGTCCAAATGTTTCGTTCCTGCCTTTGACTTAAGTAAAAGAAAGTCTTTGACATCGCTATAACGCGAGCCTCGACTTTCCTGTTTTCTACGGATAAATCCCGCGCGCCTCGATAGCCTCGGCGACGCGACCGACACCGACAATGTAAGCGGCGGTGCGTAAATCGCAATCGTGCTTGCGGGCCGCCTCGCGAACCTGTGAAAAGGCGCGCACCAGAATACGCTCCAACTTGGAGTTGACCTCCTCCTCGGACCAGAAAAACGCCTGCAAATCCTGCACCCATTCAAAATACGAAACCGTCACGCCGCCCGCGTTCGCGATCACATCCGGCACGACAGTGACGCCGTTCGCTTGCAGAATTCGGTCCGCCTGCGGCGTGGTCGGCCCGTTCGCGCCCTCGATCACAAACCGCGCCTTTACCTGACCGGCATTGCGCTCGGTTATTTGGTTTTGCAGGGCGGCGGGGACCAGAAGGTCCACCGGCAACGTTAGTAAATCGTCGGGCGCGAGCGGCTCCGACTCGGCGAAACCGACCACGCTTCCGGTTTGCTTGGCAAACTTGAGCAGAGCGATAACATCCAAACCGTTTTTGTTGTAGATCGCGCCCCGCACATCGGAGACCGCGACGACTTTTGCGCCCGCCTTATGGAATAAAAACGCCGCCACGCTACCAACGTTCCCGAAACCTTGCACGGCGACTGTGGAGCCGGGTAATTGTCCGCCGGACGCAAGAAGCGCCTCGCGCGCGACCGTTACCACGCCGCGCCCGGTCGCCTCGATACGCCCTTCCGATCCGCCCACCGCAATCGGCTTGCCCGTCACTACGGCGGTTACGGTGTAACCTTGCTGCATCGAGTACGTGTCCATCAGCCACGCCATAATCTGTCCGTTGGTGCCGACATCCGGGGCGGGAATATCGCGCTCCGGCCCTAAAAGCCCGCTTATCTCCGTGGTATACCGCCGCGTCAGGTCCTCAAGTTCCGCAAGCGACAACGCGGCTGGGTCGCAGATCACGCCGCCCTTCGCGCCGCCGAACGGGATATTGACCACGGCGCACTTGACCGTCATCCAGAACGCAAGCGCGCGCACCTCGTCGAGATCCACATCGGGATGAAAACGGATACCGCCCTTTGCCGGGCCGCGCGTCAGGTTGTGATGGACGCGGTAGCCGGTGAAGATGCGCGTCGAGCCATCGTCCATCGAAACCGGGAAGTTCACGGTGAGTTCGCGCTTCGGGTATCGGAGCGTTTCGTGGACGTGCGATTTGAGGCCAATCTTCTCGGCGACAATCGCGAGTTGTTGACGCGCGATGTCAAACGAGTTCATGCTTTCGCCGCCGCTGGGGCTGATAGGGTTTGCGGCGGAGCCGTTCTGGTTGTTCGCGACAGCCGCCCCGTCGCGCGTGGTCCTACTGGTTGGGGTCATGGTGTACCGTTTACACTCCGTTGTGTTGTTTTCAGTTTAAGGGCATGGGCGTCGTCGCCTCCGCCGCGTTCAAAAAAGTCCTGTACTTACAATACACCGTTTCAAAGCCAATCGGCGCATTTGTTTGGACTTGAGGCTTCGCGCCCGCCGCAACGAAAAGCGGAATTGCTTGAGGAATCGGTTTGCGGACCACGAAAATTTTCGCTTGTTTCCGCCGGGCTTATCGTCGTTTTGTTCGGGGCGAGCGCGTTTCCCGCCCAAGCCGCGCCTGCCAAGGCGAAATCTTGTTTATCTTGTTCATTATCGGTTAGATTCGGTCGCCGCCCCACCCGACACGGCGGAGCAGATAAAACGAGGGGATGGAGAAAAGCGCGTTCCAGATGACCGCGAGACCGACTATACGAATCCAACGGAAAAAACCGAGCGCGAGCGGCGGGGCGGCGAGGGCGTAGACGATCTCGGCGGCGAGCGTGCCGACGATGGCGGCAAGAAGAACTACGCCGACATTGGCCCGGAAGAAACGGCCCGCTAAACTGCCCGCCGCGAAGCCCGCGACCGTGCGCGACACAAGAAGCGAACCAACGGTTTCACCCACGGCGGCGGCGGTAAGGACGCCCGCGCCAAACCCGATGAAGCAGCCGGTTTGGGCGCTTGCCAAGAGCGAGGCGGCGAGGGCGAGCGTGAGGACGAAGTCAGGTTGTCCGCCGCCGAGGGAAACGAAAAAGCGCGCGAAGGTCGTTTGCAGGGCGGTTGCGACAAGAAACAAAAAGCACAAGCCGAGCGCGCCGGGCCACGCGGGCCGTTCGTCCTCGCCCATATTATAGGCGCGCCTTCCGGTAGCGGCGGAGCGGCGTCACGGCTTCGCGCCCTCCTGCACGACAAGAACATCGCGGAGCATGCCCGGTTGGGGAGCGGCGGGAATCACGTGCGCGACCTTGAGAAATCCTTCTTTTTCCTGACGAACGCTGACCACAACGCCCACCGGTACACCGGGCGGCACGATCTCGCCGAAGCCGGACGACACGACCTTGTCGCCTTCTTTGATGTCGTCCTCGCGCTTCAGATAAACCAGTTCCAGAGGCTCGTTGCGGCCCGCCCCTTGCGCGATCCCGGTTCCCTTGATTTTGCCGCCGCGCAGGACGTGAACGCTGACGCCGCTGTTTAGATCGGTTAAAAGCGTCACTTGCGACGTGATCGAACTCACCTCGGTCACCTGCCCGACAAGGCCGAACGGCGTACGCGCAATCGAGCCGACCACGACGCCGTCACGGGTTCCGCGGCTGACGGTAATGGTATCGAAACTTGCCGAGGGAAGAAGTCCCACGACTTCCGCGACCAACGGCTTGCGTTTGGTCGCGCCCGCGAAACTGACCAGGGCGCGCAAACGGTCGGCATCGGCGGCTTGCTGGCGCAGGGCTTCGTTCTCGTCGGTTAAACGGGCGTTTTCCGCTTTTAAGCGCGCGTTTTCATCGGCCAACGTTTTCGCGCCCCAGGACCAACTCCAGGCAGTGAGGGCCGCATTTTGGGTTCGGGTCGCGCCGATTTGAAACGGAAGAAGCGCCACTCTCACACCCGCGAGCGCCGGGTCCGGCTTGCCATTTCGGGTCCAGCGGTTATGAAGGATGCCGAAACCAATACCGAGGAGAACCGTGGCAACGAGGAGCGTCGCGGGCGAAGCGCCGGAACTCCCGCTCCGCCCGCCGCCGAAGTTCAAACCGCCTCCGCCGTTATGAGGACGGCTTGGCGGTTCATAACGGGAACGGCGGAGGTGGGACGGCGAGCGGCGCGACATGGGAATTTTTAAAAATGTATCGGCGCGAGCGGTTAGTTGGAGATTTGACTGCTACTGAGGAGCGCGTTGCGAAGGCCGGGATGCTGTTCGATTTCTTCCAAAACCGCGCCCGCGCCCAGAGCGACGCACGACAGGGGATCGGTTGCGATATGAACCGGCATACTTGTTTCCGCCGCAATGAGTTGGTCCAAGCCCCGCAAAAGGGCGCCGCCGCCCGCAAGATAGATCCCAACATCCATTATATCGGCGGAAAGTTCCGGCGGCGTCATCTCAAGGGCGACCTTAACCGCTTCCACAATCTGGGTCACCGGATCCACAATCGCCTCGCGCACCTCTTCGCTGGTGATTTGCGCGGCGCGCGGCAAGCCGGAAATCATATCACGCCCCCGAACCGTCATCTTTAGCTCGTCGGGAAGGGGACAGGCCGACCCGATAAGCAATTTGACCTCTTCAGCGGTTCTGTCGCCGACGTACAAATTGTACTGGCGGCGGATATAGGCGATAATCGCCTCGTCGATTTCGTCGCCCGCGATACGGATGGAGCGTGAGGTGACAATGCCGGAAAGGGAAATAACCGCAACTTCCGTCGTGCCGCCGCCGATATCCACGATCATCGAACCGGTCGCCTCGGCGACCGGCAGGCCCGCCCCAATCGCCGCCGCCATCGGCTCTTCGATTAAATAGGCGTCGCTCGCCCCGGCCTTTTTGGTCGCATCCAGAACCGCGCGCCGTTCGACCTCGGTGACGCCGGATGGAATACCGACCACGACCTGCGGGTGAATCCACGGACGCTTGCGATTTACTTTATCAATGAAGTACCGCAACATTTTTTCGGTCTGGTCGAAGTCCGCGATAACGCCATCTTTAAGGGGGCGAATCGCGACGATATGAGCGGGCGTACGGCCCAGCATACGCTTGGCCTCCTCGCCGACCTCGATAACTTTGCGCGTATTTATATCGAGCGCGACCACGGACGGCTCGCGGATTAAGATACCTTTACCGTGAACATGGACCAGGGTGTTCGCTGTCCCCAAATCAATGCCCATGTTGCGCGAGAAACGTCCGAAAAGGTTGCCGAGAAGGCGCATTTGTTGTTAGCCAGTCCGCGAGAAACGATCATGTCTACGCCGCCCGCGCGGGCCATGCGACAACGCAGGCCAAAAACAAGGGGGAACGCTGACCTGCATTATAGCATACGGGCAAGTCTACCTACCATGCTATTTTTCCGAGTTGTCGTTCCGGTTGAGCCATAAGGCGGAATGGATTGAATTCGCGCCGTATCTTAAACCCGGCGGAATCCTCGAACAAAAACCGCACCGATTCTAAAAGTATCGGTGCGGTTTTTTTGAGCCGAAGCGGCTACGAGCGTTTTAGTTGCGCGGCGGCGCAGGCGTTTCGCCTGGTTCACCCGACTCACCGCCCAGCCCGACCATGCGCGCGGTGAGCGTTTGCGTTGCGGCGTCGAACGCGCCGCCGACATGGACTTCCGCCCCGACAACCACATCGGCGAATATTCCGGTTGCGCGACGGCCTTTGGGGAACCGCGTTTTGTCGTCGGCTTGCACGGTGATCGTTCCGCCTGTGGGCTGAAGGTCATCGGCGCGATCCACAATCAGCGTGAAGCTTTTCGCCGTAGCGTCCACCGACGCAACCGTGCCGGAAGCGCGGCGACCACGCGCCGCGCCGCCGGGTCGTCCGCCGTTATCAAAATCGCCGACCGTGACCGCAGTCGCCGCGATTGTTTTGGTTGCGGCGTCTACCGCGCCTTCGACTTGCACGGTCAAACCGTTGGCAAGCGTCGCGGCTACTCCGGTTTCGCCGTTCGTGATGGTCGTCGTGTCGCTGAGCGTAACCTTCGTCACGCGATTACCGCGCCCGGTCAAATCAAACGAGACGCCCTCGACCAGATTCGCCACGGTTCCGCCCAGATGCCCTTCGCGCTCCTTGCCCGCGCACGCCGCTTCATCGCCCGCGACCAGTTTGGGCCGGACGCCCTTGCCAGTCAGCGTAAACTCGGCGAGGCGGAAATCAATCACGATGGTCGCCGCCTGCCCGGCGACCACCTTTGTCGAGGCGGGGATGGAAAGGGTGGCCTGCCCGTTCGTCACCGTTCCCGCGCTCGCATCCACGGCAACAACCGAGCTTTGACCGCTTTTTGTAACGAGCGTGATTTTGTCGCCCACCGTTATGCGCGCTTCGGTGTACGAGCCTTCCGGTATATTCAGGCTTGCGAGCAGTTCGGCGGTGTCCTTCAGCGACGATAAATTAATTGTTTGCCCGGTGTCGGACGTGAACACGGTTTGATATGTCGTTTTATCCGTGGTCAACTCGATCTTATACAGGGTTGTCAAGACCTGCTTGTAGTTGTCGTTGAAGCCGTCGGTGACGTACACATCAAGGGCCGCTGACCGCGTAAGACCTGCAGCAGAGGACGCGGCGTCTGATCCGCCGCCCCCGCCGCATCCGGAGAGCGAGAAAAGCGCGACCGGCGCGACAAGAAGAACAAGCAAGTCGGCGGGACGGCGGTTTTTGTTTGAGGAACGCATACGTGTCAACCTTTCCGAAAGAAAGCGGAAAAAAACGAGAAGGGACGCATGAAAACGCCTTCTTGGTTTATAACGGGCAGTTCTGAAAATGAACTGAAAAAACGAACGAATTTATGTAGATCAACGCAAAGTTGCGTTATTCCGAAAAAGCGGTTTGGCCAGACGGGGCAAGCGGAAGGATGATGCGGACGCAGGTTCCCTCGCCGCGCTCGCTTTCTATCTCCATCGCGCCCCGGTGCGCGTCCACGATGCTCTGGCAGATCGCGAGACCGAGACCGGTGCCGCCGCTCGCGCGGGTGCGAGACGCGTCGGCGCGGTAGAAGCGCTCACGAACGTGCGGAAGATGTTCGCGCCCGATCCCCTCACCGTTGTCCTCGATAACGACAACAACCGCATCGCCGCCGCTCGTTACGGCTTTATCCACGGTAATGCGGATACGCCCGGTCGACGGCGTATGGCGTGCGGCGTTTTCTAACAAGTTTGTGAATAAACGGGTCAAGTGGTGCGCGTCGCCCAAAACCCGAAGCGACGAATCCGGCGCGGCAACTTCGATGGGCGGCGGATTGGTTTCCACCGTTTCAATCGCCTCGACCGCCTCCAACAGCGCGCCGATAAGATGCGTGGGCGTGAGGCGCAACCCCAGGCGGTCGTTGTCGGAACGCGTTAAAAGAAGCAAATCCGTGACAATCCGTGTCGCGGTATTTACTGAACGATCCGCCGCGACAAGGGCGTCGCGGTATTGCGCATTGGTTCGCTCGCCTTGAAGCGCCAGACTGGTATGCGCCTTGATCGCCGTAAGCGGGGTTCGTAGCTCGTGGGACGCGTCGGCGGTAAAGCGTCGTTGTTGCTCGAACGCGCTTTGAAGCCGCGCAAACAAGGCGTTGAAGGTATGGGCGAGTTGCGCGAACTCGTCGCCTCCGGCTTCGGGAAGGCGCGCATTCAAATCCTGCGCGCCCATGCGGCTCGCGGCTTCCGTGATGCGCCGAACCGGGCTAAGGGCGCGCGACGCGGTAAACGCGCCGCCGATACCGGCGAGAAGGAGGCAAACCGGAATAAACAAAAACAGCGTTCGGGTCAGGCGATCAATCACCCAGTTCAAATCGCCCAAAGCGCGCGCGCCTTGAAGCGCGCCCTGCGGGCCTCCGTCCGGCCTGGCGTCCAGCGGAATGGTTAAAACGCGTAGGGGTTCGCCGTCCGCCACCACGTTGGAGAAGACTGGCTTACGCGTTTTGAGCGCCTGTTTTACCGCGTCCGCGTCCCACGCCGCTTCCGTGGCGAAGCCGGAAATGGGCGCGCCGTTCAGATCGAAAATGCGCTCATGCGGTCGGGGAACGCCCCCCGCCTCGTCACGGCCTGCGCCGCCATCATTGAAACCATTGAAACCGCGTTGGCGTTCGCCGCCGTTTCGGCTATTGAAGTGACCGCCGCCCGGTCCGCCGAAGCGTTGCGGCGGGCCGCCAAATCCGACGCGGTTTGGACGTTCCCCATCGTTCGGCCTGCCGTTTTCAGGTCCATTTAGCCCGCTCCACCCAAAACCGTCCCCGGGCGGCGGTCCAGGCGGTCCAGGCGGTCCGTGGCGTTCTCCCGGAGGACCGTCCGGCCCTCGCCCGTTAGCATGATCACGCGCCATGCGGCAGAACTGCTCCAGGTCCGCATCGATTGAGCGCATCGTGTCGCGCTGAACCTGATAACGAAGCATCCCGCCGAACGCGAGAAGCGCGACCGCAAGAACCAGCACGCTCCACAGCGTCAACTTTAGCCGTACGGAAAGTTGCATCACGACTGCCCGCCGCTTTCCTGAGCGGGCGCGGCGGGAGCCGCAGGTGCGGGTTCGCGGAGCGAGTAACCGAGACCGTGAACGGTTTGGATCAGTTTCGCCTCGCGCCCATAGTCAATCTTGCGCCGTAGCATTCCGATAAACACATCCACCGTGTTGGGCAGGCTTTCCTCGTTGTTCCACACAGATTCCAAAATATACTCGCGCGTCAGCGTGCGCCCTTCGCGCACGGCAAGCGCTTCCAAAAGGCTGTACTCGCGTCCGGTCAGCGTGATCTCATCCCCGGCCCGGCGCGCGCGTCGTTCCTTTGTGTCTATCTCAAGGTCCGCGATATGCAAAACGCGTCCTTTGTGAACGGCCTCGCGGCGGAGCAGGGCGCGAACGCGTGCGAGAAGTTCCGCAAAATCGAACGGTTTTGGCAGGTAATCGTCCGCTCCCAACTCCAATCCCTTCACGCGGTCGTCTATGGCGTCGCGGGCGGTGAGCATCAAGATGGGCGTGGAAATTTTCCGGGCGCGTAGCGCGCGGCAAATTTCCCAACCGTCCCGGCGCGGAAGCATCAGGTCGAGGAGAATCAGCGAGAACGGCTCCTCGGTCGCGAGTTCGTAACCGGTTTGCCCGTCCTTCGCCCATGTCACCGTATAGTGCGCTTCCTCCAGGCCTTGTCGGATGGCGCTCGCGATCGTTTCTTCGTCCTCGATAAGTAAAATTTTCATGGGGTTTGCCGTGTGATGATTACCGTTTTTGATGACGCGATATACTCGCTCGTATAGATGGTAACGGTTTAATCTGAAAAAAGCCTGAAAGTATTTGCCATAAAGGGGAATGAACAGGCAGGGCTATTTTTAAGATTGCCGTCTTCTTGACAGCCCGCGATAACGACGGCTAAACTACTGAAACGGCGAAAACACAAAACAATCGCGATCTCGTTAAACGTTTATGATACTTACCTTTGCCCCCAACCCGGCCCTTGAGCGGGTCGCTCTCGTTCAAGAGTTTTCTCCCGGCGCGCCGCAGAAGCCCATGCGCGTTTCCACGTTCGCGGGCGGCGCGGGACTGCGCGCGGCGAATGTTATCCGTCTTTTAGGCGGCGATGTTCTCGCGCTCGCGTTTGTCGGCGGCGCGCTGGGCGAATTGCTCCGCGATTGTTTGGATCGTCAGGACATCCCGCATATCCTGACGCATACGCAGGCCGACACGCGCGGCGACTTTCTGCTGTTGGACAAGGAAAAAGGCGTCATCACGGAAATCCCCGAAACGCCCGCGCCGCCGTCCGAGGCCGAGCAGGAAAAACTGATGGCGTCGCTTGCCCGGCATATCGAGAATGCGCGCGTTTTGGTGATTGCGGACGGACAGGAGGGAAGCGATCCCGCTTTGTTCGGGCGCGCTATCGCGACCGCGAAAACCGCGGGCGTTCCGGTTCTCGCCGATCTGTGCGGCGCCGCGCTTGGCGCGGCGATAAAGGGCGGCGTTTGGCTCCTGCGCGTCAACCTGCTCACCCTGCAAAAATGGACCGAACGGTCGTTGCAAAACGACCGCGCCGTTGTCGAGGAGGCGCAGGCGATGATCACAGGCGGGGTGGAAAACGTCGTGGTGACGCTGGGGGAGGAAGGCGCATTGTATATTAACGGTGAGGGCGCATGGCGGGTAAAGGCCCCGGTCGTGTCGCACTTCAACCCGACCGGGAGCGGCGAAACCCTGTCCGGCGCGCTCGCGGTCCGCTGGACCCAAAACAACGGCGACGTGCTGGACGCTGTCCGGTATGGGTGCGCGGCGGCGAGCGTTAATGTCACCCACGATGAACCCGGCTACGCGACGCCCGGCGAGGTGGGCATTTTATATCCGCGAACCACGGCAAGTCCGGTTGTGTTAAGATGAAGCGCGTTGTATCCGTGTCGCTCGGCTCATCTAAACGCGACAAAACGGTGGAGGCGAACTTCCTGGGCGAAACATTCGAGGTGAGCCGCCGGGGCGTGGACGGCGACGAAAAGAAATTCGTCGAAACCATCAACGCGCTTGACGGAACCGTGGACGCTATCGGGTTCGGCGGAATGGATCAGTACCTCTGGTCGGCGGGCAAGCGCTACGAGTTCCGCGAGGCGAAACGATTGCTTGCGGGCGTCAAGAAGACGCCGGTTCTGGACGGGTCCGGCCTGAAAAACACGCTGGAGCGCGAAACCGTGCGGTATCTCGCCCGCGAAGGCGTGGTGGATTTCGCGCACACCAAAACGCTGATCGTGTCTGGCGTGGACCGATTCGGTATGAGCGAGGCCGTGGTCGAGCAGGGCGGCGCGGTGACGTTCGGCGATCTGATGTTCGCGCTCGGAATCAACGCCCCGATTAGAACCTGGCCCGCGTTTCAGCGTCTCGCGCGCGTTTTGCTACCCGTGATTACGCAAATGCCGCTATCCCTCCTTTACCCGATGGGCGAAAAGCAGAACGAGGTCACGCCCAAATGGGGTAAGTGGTACGAGTGGGCGGACACGGTCGCGGGCGACTTCCTATTTATTCGCCGCTACATGCCCGCGCCCGGAAGCGGCGGCTTAAATGGTAAAGTAGTTTTGACGAACACGACCACGGAAACCGACGAGGCCGAACTGCGAAAGCGCGGCGTTCGCCTGCTGGTGACGACCACGCCGAACTTCGACGGGCGCTCGTTCGGAACCAACGTAATGGAGGCGATTCTGGTCGCCCTGAACAACGGCAAACCGCTGTCCGAGGCGGAATATCTGGGTTTGCTCAAAAAGTTATCATGGACGCCCAACGTCCGCGATTTATCCGGTTCGTCGCCGGACGCCAAAGTGTAAGGATTTGAACCACGTATGGAGCGATTCGCCTTTGTTATCCACCCGATAGATGTGCGCCGCGACGCCGCCCGTAAGTATCCTATCGCCCGGTACCTTCCGGAAGTTGTGGTCGCGGCGGCCCTGCGGAAAATGAAACCGAGCAAGGTGTCGCACATCACCGGCATTCGTTCCGCCGCCGGGGTTGAGGCCGAAGGCTGGTTTATCGGCTGCCCGCTCACGCCCCATCAGCTTCTGACGCTTCCGCATGAGGTCGTGTACGAGCGGCTAATCACATGCGGCAAGATCGCCGAGGATCTGGGCGCGAAAATTTTGGGACTGGGCGCGCTTACGTCCGTTGTCGGCGATGGCGGTGTCACGGTCGCCAAAAACCTGAACATTGCGGTCACGACCGGCAACTCGTACACGACCGCGACGGCGGTGGACGGGGCGCGGCGGGGCGCGGAAATCATGGGGACGCCGCTTGAGGACGCCCATGTCGCCGTGGTCGGCGCGGCGGGCAGTATCGGGCGGACCTGCGCGGTTCTGCTCGCTCGCGAAGCCAAAGCCGTCACACTTATCGGACGAAGCCGCGAGAAACTCGCCCCGCTGGCCGCTGAACTGAAAGAATCGGGCGTTCGGGCTACGGTCGCTGTCACCGATGATGTCGCGACCGGTTTGCGCGAGGCCGATGTGATCGTCACCGTCACATCGGCTGTGGACGCCGTGATCCTGCCCGAGCATTTGAAGCGCGGCGCGGTTGTGTGCGATGTCGCCCGCCCGCGCGACGTGTCGGTGCGGGTCGCCCGCGAACGCAACGATGTCCTCGTTATCGAGGGCGGTTTGGTGACGGTCCCGGGTCCGAACGTGGACTTTCATTTCGACTTCGGCTTCCCCGAGGGAACCGCGTACGCCTGTATGTCGGAAACCATGATGCTCGCCCTGGAAGGCCGCTATGAATCGTTCACGCTGGGCAAAGAGGTGTCGGTGGGGCAGGTCGAGGAAACGTGGAAAATGGCGAGCAAGCACGGCTTCAAACTCGCGGGCTTCCGCTCGTTTGATAAGGCGATCACCGAGGAACATATCGCCAAAGTTCGCAAGGCGGCGGGGATTAAGAAGTAGGAACATCAATTCTACACGCGGTTTGAGAACTAACGTTTGGTCGGATTGCCGAGTGGTTCAATCACGAGGGGCTAAAGCCCGCTCGCTACCAGGCGCGCCGCGCGCCGTAATCCCGCTGAAGCGGGAACAAGCCAATGGCTCGTGTTGCAGGTTTGTACGGCGTAGACGTTGTTTGCAGTTGTTCGCGTCGGAGCGGGATTGCCAGCCGCAATGCAACACCAACCACGCGGGCCGTTCTACCTTCCCGCTTCAGCGGGATTACGGCGCGCTTCGCGCCTGGTAGCGAGCGGGCTTTAGCCCCTCGTGGTAATGGACCCTCGACAATCACACCGAATGTTGTTAGCCTGTAACGCCTTGAACCGCTTTTTCATCTACGCCCTAATCGTTCTGTTTTGCGGTATGGCATCCACACGCGTTCACGCTGGCGCGACACCGCAAACGCCTTCCGCACCCACTCCCGCCGCCGACACGTTTACCGGTGTTCCCTTCTCGCTTGCCGCCGATATAACGCCCGGCTCCCCTCTCGATGTCTCGTTTCTTCTGCACCGACCGGCGGGGAAGCGGGGGACGGTGCGGGCGGACGGCGAGCGACTGGTTTACGGCGACGGAACGCCCGCCGCGTTCTGGGGCGTCAACCTGTGCTGGGACGCGCTGTATCCCCAAGAGCGGGACGGCGCGCTGGTCGCGCGGCGGCTTGCGATGTCGGGCGCGAATATCGTGCGGCTTACCTACCTGGACGGCGGCATCCACGGCTTGTTCCGGCAGGATTTGGCCAACACGCACACGCTCGACGAGAACCGAATGGCGCGCCTCGACGGTTTGTACGCCCATCTCAAGGAAAACGGCGTGTACAGCCTTGTCGTGCTGGGCATGGGCCGCAACTTCCTCAAATCCGGCGACGGCATTCCCGCCGCCCAAAACGCGGACGAGGCGGTCGCCGCTTACGCGTGGGGACGGTTCTTCGATGAGCGGGTGCAGGCCGCCGATCAACGCGTTTGGCGAACATTGCTCACGCGGGTGAATCCGCGCACCGGTTTACGCTGGGCCGACGATCCCGCCGTGGCGGGCGTGGAGATTTTGAACGAATCCAGCCTGTTCTACCGATACGATCAGGCCGCCAAACTGCCCACGTGGCTGAAAACGCGAATGGCGATTCGTTGGAACCGCTGGCTCGGCGCGCGGTACAACGGCAACCAAGACGCGCTTGTCGCCGCATGGGGCGCGGCGAACGTCCGAACCGGCGAGGAGTTGCGGCGCGGAAACATCGCGGTTGACTTCTCGTTTCTGGACACCGGCGCAACCGGGGCTGTGTCCGCCCCGGCGAGTCGCGGCTCGGACTGGAACCGGTTTATCGCGGAAACCTGCCGCGATTATTACGCCGATCAAATTCGCTTCTTGCGCGGTTTGGGCGTCCGGCAACCCATTTCGTGCAACGGCGGCGGCAGTTTCAGCGCGGCGGATAAGTGGTCGAACCGCGCGGGCGATTTGTTCGATCAGCACGGTTACCACGACCATCCGAATTTCTCGC
>CAXUMS010000120.1:0-584 GCA_964252165.1 uncultured Armatimonadaceae bacterium | reverse complement strand
AACCACAGCGCGCTTCAAACCGGCATGAATATGGCGCAAACGCTGATGCGCGGGCGGCTCGCCGGGATGCCGTACGGCGTGTCCGAGTTTGATTTTTGCTACCCGAATGACTTTCGCGCCGAGGGTTGGGTTCCGCTCGCCGCCTACGCCCGTTTTCAAGGCTGGAGTTTGGGGACCGCGTTCGCGTACTGGTCCGGCTCGTGGGACGACCGCACGGCGATGTATGGCGCGACGGCAAGAATATCCGGCGTGTGGCGGTTTCACAATGACCCTGCCTCGTTCGGTCAGTGGCCATTAACCGCACTCATTTTTTTGCGGGGCGATGTCCGCCCCGCCCGCGAAACCCTGGACATCGGTTTCTCCGACGCCGATACATTCTTTCCCGAAGCGGGACGCTTCCCGCCCGACCCGCTTCATTTCTTGGACGATGCCGCTTTTGTCCATCGCACTCAGCAAGCGCACTTCAACGACCGCTACACGGGCAAGGCGAATTATGTCGCGCCGAGCGGGCGTGTCGCGGGTTCCGGCGATTACCACTCCGCCAAACGGTCCGTCCTTCCCCCCGCCGACGCCGCAGGCGCGCT
>CAXUMS010000119.1:0-15657 GCA_964252165.1 uncultured Armatimonadaceae bacterium | reverse complement strand
CCCAACACCCAACACCCAACACCCAACACCCAACACCCAACACCCAACACCCAAATGCCGCCGTTAAACCACCATCACATGGGATAGAATATTCCAGCCGTTTTCGCTGCGCTTCAGGCGGTTGGCGAATGTAAGGCCGGGTTTTTTGGTCCACGGATCTATAATCGCAAGCGCGAGATCGTAAACGCCGGGCGTTACGGCGGGGAAGCGCGCCGCGCCGGTTGCCGTGAACGGGCCGGGAAGCCATTGTCGCACGTCGAAGGACGCGAGCGGCGCGCTGAGGGCGGCGACGCGGCCCGTTTTGGTAAGAAGAGCCATACGCGCTTCCCACGGGTAGTAAAACGGCGCGACGCCTTGATTGACGCCCTTGAGCGTGAAAGCGACCGGGGCGCCGCGCCGGACTTTATCCGTGTGGCGCAGGTCGGTCAGGCGAAACTCATAGCCCATTCGGCGCACCAAAGCCGCGCAACGAGCGAGAAAAGCGGCGTCGCTGGATTTTTCGGAGGCGGGCGAGTACGGCCCGATCCATGAAAAATGCGCCGTTTCCGCCATCGCAAGCGGGCGGGCGTAGTTATCGCCCATCCATTTTGGCGCTTGATGGGGAATCATCTCGCCGCCGACCACGGCCCCCTTCCAGTTTTCAAGCCGCCCGGATTCCCGCATCCCGCGCAGAAAGTACCATGCCTACTCATAGCCGGTGTCGTCGGGAAAGAAATCGTCGTGGAAACCGATCCATGCCTGCTTGCCGACATACCCTTTGGCGTAGCGCGCCATCAGTTTCTTGTGCGGGAACGCGCGTCCAAACGCATCCACGACCTGCTTTTGCACCGCGTCGCTCGCAAAAAACTCGGGGTGCGTGTACGTGTGCCATTCGCCCCAATGGTCGAGCAGGCCCATTTGAATAAACGCCACTCGCTCGTTCTTGTCGTACCGCGCGCCCATCGCCCTAATCAGTCGCTCCAAACCGGTCCGCAAAACGGGGTGCGCGTAGTCCGGCGATTCGCCGCCGCCTTCCTCCACATAGCGTGTCGTGGTGACGCCCTTCTCCTTAGCCCAGTCGGGAAGGCCGGAGGGAAGCGACGGATAATCTATCCACACGCGCAAAACCACGCGCTTCCCTTTCGCGCCGGGCGCATCCCACGCTTTGCGCTCCCATTCGGCAAACCGGCACTCCCCTTCGCGCGGCTCCGATTCCTTCCACGAGACATACTGAAACGTCATCGCGTACGGTTGCCGAATCGCCGGGTCCGCGTAAACGCACCAGCCCTTGGGAGGATTATCGAGCGGGCCGGGCGCGCCCTCAAACATGACAACTTTGTCACCCATTTGTTTTGTTCCTTGTGGTTCCGTTTTTGTCTACGTTGTTGTAAAACCAAGTCGCTCAAGCCGCGCGGTTCGCTTTTGAATCAGGAATCACCGAGACGAATCTTGTTGCAGGTCCTGGACCCGCGCGAAGATAAGCGTGTCCCGGAGTGCGCCGGTTACATCGCGGTTATCGTCGCGAAGGCGGGCCTCGTGGGCAAACCCGCACCGGCGCGCGACAGCGGCGCTCGGTTCATTGTGTGGGTCACACCGAATCTCGACGCGGGCCGCGCCAAGCGTATCGAATGCGAAGGCGGCGATGCCATTCACGGCTTCGGTCATGTAGCCCTGGCCCTCGAACGGAGCGGCGAGCCAGTACCCGATCTCGAACTTCGGCACGCTCCAATCAATTTGGTGCAAGCCGGACGATCCGACAAACGCGCTTGCGTCGTTTTTCAAAAACAGCAAAAGGCGTAAGTCGGAGCGTTCTAAGAACTTAGCGTGCGCCTCGCGCAGGTTCGCCTCGGTTTCGTCCAGTGACGGCGCATGGTCCGCCCACGGAAACCACGGGCGAAACCGCTCCAAATTTTGCACGATCGCTTGGTTCACCGCCGCCCCATCGCCGGGCCGGGGGCAACGAATAACGAGGCGTTCGGTTTCAAAAGCATCGGGGAAGTCACGCAAGATCGCCGAAGGAGGTGTAGCCATGCCTGCACGGTTCGGCGCGCAGAAGGCGGCTTCCTGCTATGCTATCGTTTGGGCTTAGCATTTGACAGGACAAGAGCCGTATAGCCGGAGGCCATTGTAAAACTTCGGATATACATACTTATCAGGCTCTCCTGGCTCCTCAAATACTTTTGGCACAGTAGGCCAATGGCAATTTGCGAACTGAATATCAACAACCAGTAAAAAGGCCAACGCCCCCAACGTTTCTTTTGCCTCATCGCAAACCTCCCGTCGCCAGGTACGTTTTTCACAAAACGCGTTGCAACACGTTTAGCGACTTGTTATCCAAACGGCTTGTGTCAGGGAATTCGTAGCGGATGCCGTCTTTGTCCGTGACCAAGAGGCGGGTCGCTCCCAGGTTGGTGGTGGAATCGCGCAGGTTCTGGACCGTGAACTCGCGCGCGCCCTTGTCGGTTTCCACGTCCCACGTCGTCAGGCCGAACTCTTCTGTGACCTTGCGGACGCGCAGAATCTTGGGCAGGAAATACCGGCGCTCCAGCTCGGCGTCCACGATACGGCGCGATTCGGCGTCCATGCCGTCAAGCGTCGCGAACGTGCCGATGTCCTTGTCGGCGGCGTCGCGGACGCCGATATACCTGTCCGGCATCGAAAGCGGAAACGCGCGCGCAATCTGAACGCGGATATAGGTTCGCGCGGCGTCCAGGGGCGGCGCGGCCCCGTCAATGGTCATGCGGACCGCGCTTCCGCCCGTGTGGAAGAGCCGCACGGTCTTGGGGTCGAGCAACACCAGGTCCTGCTCGCTTCCGTCGTCTTCCTCAACGGAATCGGCGGGCGGTAAAACGTCTAATTCTTTTTCGATATCGTCTGGCATAACCCTCGCTTTACTCCCCCACGTAAACGCGCAATTTGTTGATCTCGGTTTGCATTTCGACCAGGCGACGGAAGATGCCGTTTTCCAATTGCATCAGTTCGTCGTGCGTGCCGCTTTCGGCGAGTTTGCCCTTGTCGATGACCACAAGACGGTCGGCGTTGCGGAGGGTGGACAAACGGTGCGCGATGGCGAACGTGGTCCGGCCCTTAATGAGACGCCCAATCGCCTCTTGAATTTGCTTCTCGGTTTCCGTGTCCACGCTCGCGGTCGCCTCGTCCAGAATCAGGATGCGCGGGTCGTGTAAAATCGCGCGGGCGATGGACAGTCGTTGACGCTCGCCGCCGGAGAGTTTCACGCCCCGCTCGCCGACCTGCGTATCGTAGCCGTCGGGGAAGCGCATGATGAAATGGTGGGCGTTCGCCGCCTTTGCCGCCTTCATAATGTCCTCGGGCGGGGCGTCCGGCTTGGCGTAGGCGATATTTTCGGCAATCGTGCCGGGGAACAGGAACGGCTCCTGTAGCACGATGCCGAGTTGCCGACGCAGGTCGGAAACCTTGACCTTTCGCATATCCACGCCGTCAATTTTGATCGCGCCCTCGACCGGGTCGTAGAAGCGCGAAATCAAGTTGATAATCGTGGTTTTGCCCGCGCCGCTGTGACCGACCAGACCGATCATCTCACCGGGCGCGATATGCAGACTGACATTTTCGAGAACGCGGCGGGCTTTGTCGTAGCCGAACGAGACATTGTCGAACTCGATCTCGCCCCGGATATGCGGAAGCGCGACCGCATCGGCGGCGTCGGCGACATCGGCGTCGGTGTCCAGCACCTCGAACACACGCTCGGCGGCGGTCAGGGCGCGCGACAGCCAGTCGGCGATTCGGGTCATGCCTTGTAGCGGGCCGTACAACTGGCCGAGGAAGAACAAGAACATTTGAAGCGTGCCGAGCGTGATTTCGCCCCGCACGACCTGCCCGCCGCCCATGTACCAAACGATAAACGAGCCTGCGGTCATCAGGAAGCCGATGAGCGGGAACAGCGTCGCCCACCACTGCTCGACCGCAAGGTTCGTTTTGAACAGGTCGGAGGCGCGCTTGTGGAACCGGTCGATCTCCTTGTCTTCCTGCGCGAACGCTTTCACGACCCGCGCGCCGGAGAGGGTGGAGTTGAGCGTCGCCCCCATCACACTCCGCAGATGCCAAAGCCTTTGCATACGGCGGCGGAGGAACTTCCATGTCGCCCGCGAGATGTACACGACAAGGGGAATGGGAAGCAAAACAAGAAGCGTTAATCGCCAGTTGTAGGACAGCAAAACAACCACGATACCCGCAATCGTCAGACCGTTGACGACCAGAATTTGCAGTCCGTCTACGAGGAAGTTGTTTAACTCGTTGACATCCTGCGTAACGCGGGTCATCAGGGCGCCGGTTTGCCGCTTGTCGTAGAACGACAAGCCCAACTCCTGCAGGCGGTCGAACAACTGCGTGCGAATTTTGTACGTGATCGTGCCGGACAGGTACGCGGACAACCGCCCGCGCAAAACAGTCAGGCCGACGTTCAGCAACTGCGTCGCGATCAAGGCCGCAATCAGCCAGCCCAATGTGGTAAACCGAACATCGGTCGCGACCGGGGCGCGCGGGGCGAGTACGTTATCGGTCAGGTCCTTGACGATAACGCCGGGCGCGAGGCCCGCCGCCGTCGCCGCGAACATAAGGGCGACAAGGCCAGCCGCATGGAGTTTGTACGGCGCGGCGTAGGAGAAAAGCCGGGCGAACGTGGCCCGCTTGTCCAGACAAAAGCGGCACACATCGTTATCTTTGGGGAGCGGACGCCCGCACTTGGGACAGTTGCGGTCCTCGTCGTCCAGATTGGAAACCGGCGGCTCCTCGTTTTTGGCGAGGGCGTCGAGGGCGCGGGCGACATCGCCCATGCGCCCGGCGAGCGGCGTAGTGAAACGGGCGATCTCGACGGTGTCGCTGCCACGGTCCACCACAAGGGCGCCGCCGCCCACCAAACTATCGGTGCGGGCCGAGCGAATCTCGGCGAGCGGAACGGTTATGTCTACATGCGTTTCGCCGGAGTGACCGTTGACGCCGGGCGTGAGGACGCGGACCGCGTGTTTATCCACCACAATCCAACGCTCGCCCAGATTGCCGTCGGGTCCTAAGTCGGTTTTAACCGCAATGTCGAGCGGTTCGCCCCCGGTTCCGTTGCGATGGGCCTTAAGCGTGGTTTCAACCGGAGCGGGAAGTTCTTCAAGTAATGCCATAAGGTTTTTGCGCGGAGCTTTCCTTGTCGTAATGGATTGCCTCGGGCCGCTTTTCCCAAAGGATAAGCGCAAACCCAGCTGGTCTTGTAGGTTGTGTTAAAAGATGGTGCGTTCGTCTAAACGTTTCATGCCGTCTGGGGCGCGACGTTTGGCCGCCTGTTTTAGATCGTATGCGGGCGAACATTGTTTGCTAACGCGGCGGATAGAGAAAGGTTCCCGTAAATCGCGAATATAGCAACGCCAACCGCGTTGTTATACCCTGAAACCAGCGGTTGCGCGCCGCTCGTTCGGTCAGGCGTCCCCAATCGCTTCGGCGACAGCGGCGGGAAGATCAAGCGCAGAGCCGCTCTGCCAGGCGCGCTCGAAAGCGTCCGGGGCGAGATTTTCACGCACGAGCGCAAGGGCTTGATTGAATTCGGGTAACTCGGCCTGCGTCAAGGGAACCGACAACGCGGCGCGCAAAGATTCGGTCGCGCCAAGCAGACGCGCGGCCCGCTCGAACTGGTTCTCGCGGGCGGCGAGAAGGGCGAAAGACTGAAAACACGTCAGGCTTCCCCGCCGATGTTTTAACTCGCGGTAGATCTCCAAACACAATCGGAAACGCTCGCGCGCTTCGCCGAGTTGTTCGAGCGCAAGGGCGACACGTCCCAAATAATGAAGCGCGACCGCCTCGCCTTCTTGCCTTGCGCCAAAAATACGGTCGAGTTTCAACGCGTCTTGAAGCGTCCGCTCCGCCGCATGGTAATCGCCTTGATACACAAGAGTCGCGCCTAAATTGTTGAGCAGTCCCATTTGCTCGCGACTGCCGGGAACGGACAGGTTTAGCCCTTCCTCCAGCGCCGCCCGCCCGCCCCCAAAGTCTCCTGATTCGCCCAGGACGGCCCCCATGTTGAACAAAGCGTCCACGATTTGCGCCCGGTCCCCGATAGCGCGGCGCATCGCTAAACTTGCCTCCATCGAGCGGCGCGCGTCGGCGTAGTCGCCCATATACAAACTAAACAACGCGGCGCTGTTCAGCACAAACGCGCGCAACTCGGTGTCGCCGTCCCCTATGGTAGCATCGAGCGCTTTGGTTGTGCGCGCCAACCCTTCGCGGTAAAAACCGCGCACCCGCCAATAAATCGCCACGCCGCGCGCGATCTGCAAACCGTCGCGGGCGCGGTTTCCGTGTCCGATAGCCCAATCAAACGCGGCATGAAAGTTGGGGCGTTCCCGCTCGACCGTGTTCAACGCCCCAAGTTTGCTCGCCCCGGAATCGGACAAACGCTGGGCAAGCGCGGCGTACCAATCCAAATGGCGGCCCAGCGCGGCGTCGGTTTCTTCCTGCCCCGCCTCCGCAAGACGCTCGCGGGCGTATTCGCGCACCGTTTCCAGCAAGCGGTATCGCGCCTCGTTTTCCGCCTCGGCGCTGTCGTGGCTTTCATCAACGCCCTCGTACGCCACCAGCGACTTGTCCACCAGGTTTGTGAGCAGGTCTAAAACGTCCCAATCTTCCACTATAGCGCCGTCCGCGCACACGGCTTCGGCGGCGGCGAGCGTCCATCCGCCCGCGAAAACGGAGAGCCGCCGTAAAACCGCGCGCTCGCTTTCCGTAAGCGGCTCGTACGACCAGTCCATCAGGGCGCGCAGGGTTTGGCGGCGCGGAAGCGCGGTGCGATTACCGCCGGTTAAAAGCCGAAACCGATCATCGAGGCGCGCGGCGATAGCGGGAACCGGAAGCGAGCGAACCCGTGCGGCGGCAAGTTCGAGCGCGAACGGAATCCCATCGAGACGCGCGCAAATCGCGGCCACGGCGGGGGCGTCGGTATCGGTTAAAACCCACGTGTTTGACGCCGCACGGGCGCGTTCGCCGAACAAGCGTATCGCTTCAAATCGTCCCGCATCAAGCGCGCTCAAACCAGCGATTTGTTCCTCGCTTGGCGACGACAAGCCCGGCACGCGGTACCGCGTTTCGCCGGAAACGCTCAGAGCCTCGCGGGACGAGGCGACAATGCGAAGGTTCGGGCATTCGCGCAGTAAACTTTCCGCAAGATGGGCGCAGGGCGCAAGCAGGTGTTCGCAATTGTCGAGCGCAAGCAGAACGCGGCGCGGTTTCAGATGCCGAATTAGGGTTTGAAGCGGCGACGCTTCTCCTTTGTCGGGAAGCGATAACGCGGCCAAAACCGCCTGCAAAACCTCGCCTGCTTCGGATAACGGGGCGAGTTCCGCGAGCCACACGCCGTCCGTGTATTTTTCGGTTAGTTCGGCGGCGACCTGAAGCAAAAGGCGCGATTTGCCGCAACCGCCCGCGCCAGTCAGCGTCACCAGACGAGTAGCGTTGTCGGATAAGGCCGTTTTCACCTCACTGATCTCACGTTCGCGCCCGATCAGCGGCGTGGTTTGCTGGGGAAGATTGTTGGATAAGTTGTCCAGCGAGCGGAGCGGCGGGAAGTCGCCGGGCGCGCCGGGCGGGTTCGCCTGATACACGCGTTCGGGGCGGGAAAGATCGCGCAAACGGTGCAAACCCAGATCGCGCAGGTATTCTTTGAATGATTTGGCGTCGTACGATTCCGCAACCGCTTCCGTTACGGCGATAGCGACCGCCTCTGTCAGCAACACCTGCCCGCCGTGCGCGACCGCGAGCAGGCGCGCGACCCGGTTCAGCGCGGTTCCAAAATAATCGTTGTCGCGGGCCTCGGCCTCGCCCCGGTGCAGGGCCATACGAACGCGAAGAGACAGCGGCGGCGACGTGGCGGAATCGGCGCTCGACTCCGAGGCGGACAAGGCGGTTTGGGCGGCGAGCGCGGCGGCGACGGCGTTGGCGGGGCGGGAGAATACGGCGCAAAACGCGTCGCCGATGGTTTTGAAGACGGTCCCGCCACGCTCCTCGATACAGCGGCGCAGAACAGCGTCGTGGCGCGCAAGAGCCGTGCGCATTCGCTCGGGCGCGCTTTCCCACAGACGCGTACTTCCCTCGATGTCCGTGAACAAGAAGGTAAGAACCGGATCCGCGTTAGCGGCGGCGGCGATTGGCGACGATGTAGGTTCCGTTGCCGACACGAGTTTAGGATGTCCTTGTGCGTGATACACGCCCACGCTTCGGCAAGGTCGCGTCGCGCTACGCTTCCTCGCTCGTTTGTTGTGACGGCGGCGCGCCCGCCGCAACGCCGCCGCTCGGCGTTTCAGAAGGGGCGTCGGCGAGAAGGCGAAGCACACGGGCGCGCAGGGCGTCCGGCGCGGTTACCTGCTCGGCGCGCTCACGGATGGTGCGGAGCAACGTTTCCTCGAACGTAAACTTAGCGAAGCACCCTCTGCATTCCTTCAAATGATGCTGGACGCTTTCCGCCTCGTCGGGGCGAAGCTCGTGCGACAGGTAGTCGGTCAAGCGGCGCACCGCTTCCTGGCACTGACTGTACTCGGCGGCGTCCGACCGCTCGGTCACCGTGCGGTACTCGTGCGCGGCGCGCTCGGCGGCGGCGGCGGCGTCCAGCGAGGTTTTATTTAGTTTCATGGGAAAACCGGGTTTTTTCATCCGTCCGCCGTGTTCTTGTTCCGTCGCGGGGTCCTTCAAAGCGCATAACGCCGCTACCGCGTGTTTTGTTCCGTAAAAGCCCAGATCGCTTTCTGCACCAATCGCCGACCGCGCGACAAGCGCGAGCGAACTGTGCCGATGGGAATTTCGAGCATTTCGCTGATTTCCTGATACGAAAAATCGTTGAGGTCGGCGAGAACCACGGTGTCGCGGTATTCATCCGGCAGTTTGGAAATTGCGTCCTGTATCGCCTCGGCCTCGGCCCGGCGCACAATCTCGGCCTCCGGCGACCCGCCTGCGCCCCGACTTTGGGCGTCGGCGAGACGGTTATACAGGTAAAAATCCTCTAATTCATCGTACGACACCCGCTCCGGCTCGCGCGTCCGCTTGCGATACCCGTTGATATAAAGGTTTGTCAAAATGCGAAACAGCCACGCACGACCGTTGGTTCCGCCTTGAAACTGATCGTAGAACTGGAACGCGCGCACAAAGGTGTCCTGCACCAAATCGTCCGCATCGCCCGCGTTGCGCGTCATCCCAAACGCCGCGCGGTACAGAGCGTCGAGGTGCGGCAACATTTCCCGCTCGAAACGACGGCGGCGCGCATCCTCGGCGGCGGCGGGGCGCGACGAGGCGGCGTCTCCCGGCGCGGGCGGAGGAGGAGAAGCGGCGGTTGGTTCAACAGGCGTAGAGGCGGAATCAGGCATACGAGACGGTTTACTTCATGCGCGATGCGTCAAGGCAGTGGCGCGCCGGGCTTTCCGACGTGTCGGGCAACGTTTCGATCATTTGAAACAAAACGCCGCGCAGTTTATCCATGTTGGCGCGAAAAACGCGCATCACTTCCTCGTTCGTGACGGCCTCGTGATCGCCGTCATCGGCGGCGAGACCTGCGTCGTAGTCCGTGATAACCGAGATATTGACATAACTCATCTCAAGTTCGCGGGCGAGAAAGCACTCCGGGTACTGCGTCATCCCGATCACCTCCCAGCCCTGGGACGAATACCAGCGCGATTCGGCTTTGGTGGAAAAGCGCGGCCCGTTCACCACCACGATAGTTCCCCGGTCATGAACGCGCACGCCACGTTCTTTACACACCGCGATAGCATGATGGCGCAAAACGGGACAGTAAGGCTCGGCGGCGGACACATGGGTCACCTCCGGCCCGTCGTAAAACGTATCCGCGCGCCCGGTGGTTCGGTCCACAAACTGATCGCACACGACGAAATCGCCGGGCGCAACGTCGGCTTTAAGCGAGCCGGTCGCGTTTGGCCCGATAATGTTGGTCACGCCCAGCGATTTCATCGCCCAAACATTGGCGCGGTAGTTGATCTTGTGCGGCGGAATGGTGTGCGCGCGTCCGTGCCGTGGCACAAACGCGACCCGTCGCCCGCCCACGGTTGCGAGCGTGATCTTATCGGACGGCGCGCCGTAGGGCGTTTCAACCGCAATTTCTTGAACATCACCTGTCAAAAACGTGTAAAAACCGGACCCGCCAAACACCCCGACCTCCGCCGCTTGCTTTGTCGCTTCACCGCTCATAAAGACCTTTTACCCTTTTCGCACCGTTTCGCCAAGCCGCGCCCTAAATCCTGCGTTTCGCCCGACTCCTCCTGCTTCCCGCGTTGACGCCCCGGTGCGCGGCGGGTTATAATTTCGCGATGCAAACGCCTCCTGCGGATTTGATGGCCCCGGAAGTCGCCCTGCGCGAAATCACGGTCGCGTTCGGCGCGACCGTGGCGCTCGCGGGCGTGGACCTGACGCTTGCGCCCGGCGCGCGTCACGCAGTCGTGGGCGAAAACGGCGCGGGCAAATCCACCCTGATGAAGGTGTTGTTTGGGCTTCTGCGACCGGACAGCGGCGCAGTTATAGTCGGCGGTCAAGAACGAAAATTCGCCGCCCCGCGCGATGCGATCGCGCTTGGCATCGGCATGGTGCATCAGCACTTTGAATTAATCGGGCCGCTTACGGTCGCCGAGAACATCACGCTGGGCGCGGAGCCGGTGCGCGGCGGGACCGTTTTTGATAGACGAAATGCCGAGGAGCGGGTCGCCCATCTAGCGCGCGAAAGCGGCTTGCCGATTGACTCGCGCGCGCGGGTCGAGGATTTATCGGTCGCGTCGCAGCAACGGGTCGAGATATTAAAAGCCCTGTATCGCCGGGCGCGCGTGTTGATTTTGGACGAACCGACCGCTGTGCTTGCCCCGTCCGAGGCGCGCGATCTATGGGCGGCGACCGAGCGGCTGTCAGACGCAGGAACGACTATAGTCTTCATCACGCATAAATTGGATGAGGTAATGGCGAACGCCGATGCGGTCACCGTGTTGCGGCGCGGGCGTCTTGTACTGTCATCGCCCATCGGGGAAATCAACCCGGAACGTTTGGCGCGGGCGATGGTAAGCGGCGAGACCACAAGCGCCGCATTGAGCGAGGCGAAAAACGGCGCGCCGATTGCCGCCCCTGCCGCCAGTCGCGAAATAATCGCAGGAGGAACGCCCGCCCTGTCGGTTCGCGATTTAACCGTGCGCGGTCGGCGCGGCGAAACCGCGGTGAGCGGCGTGTCGTTCGAGTTATATCCCGGCGATATTTTGGGAATTGCGGGCGTGGACGGCTCGGGCCAAACCGAGTTGATTGAGGCGATCATCGGACTGCGAACTGCGGCAAGCGGAACCATCGCGATAGGCGAGAAAAGCATCACGCGCTTGCCTGTCGCCCATCGGCGGCGGGCGGGCATCGGGTATGTCCCCGAAGACCGGCACAACCGCGCGCTCGTGATGCCGTTCGCGGTCGAGGAAAACGCGGTTTTGGGGCGACACCGCGAGAAAACATTCTCAGGGCCGGGCGGATGGCTTCGCACCAGCGCGCTTCGTTCGTTTTTGCGCGAGCAAACCGATGCGTTCGACGTACGCGGGGCCGCATGGGGAACGCCCGCCCGCGCGCTCTCCGGCGGCAACCAGCAAAAGTTAGTCATGGCGCGCGAACTGTCGCGTCGTCCGCCCGTATTGCTTGCGTCCCAACCGACACGGGGCCTGGACTTCGCCGCGTCCGCGTTTGTCCACGACGCCTTGCGGGCGGAACGGAACCGGGGCGCGGCGGTTCTCGTCCAATCGCTCGATCTCGCCGAGGTGTTGGCGTTATCCGACCGTGTCGCCGTGATGCTAAGCGGCAAAATCGTCGCCATTCTGCCCCGGTCTGAGGCGACTGAGGCGCGCGTCGGCGCCCTGATGACCGGCGCGGCGCAAACTCAAAGCGACGCTGCGAAAGCCGCCGCGTGAGGTTGTTTTTGCGTCGCGCCGTGGACACGCTGGGCCGTCCGCTGATCGCGCTTGTGGTCGCGCTTTTTCTGGGCGCCGTGGTGATCGCGGTCGTGCAGAAGGACGTGCGCGCCCCCCTTGCGGCCTATAATGCGCTTTTCCGCGGCGCGTTCGTAGGCGGTCCGGCCCTATCGAACACGCTGGCCCGCACCATGCCGCTCCTGCTCACCGGCGCGTCGGTCGCGGTCGCGCTCGCCGCCGGTTTGTTCAATATTGGCGCGGAAGGACAGCTCGCGGTCGGCGGGCTTGCGTCCGCGTATTTGGGTTATGCGCTCGCGCCGTTCCTGCCCGCGCCGGTTTTACTGGTCGTAGCGCTCGCAGGCGGCGCGCTTGCCGGGGCGACGTGGGCGTTTTTACCCGGCTTTCTCAAGGTCAAGCGCGGCGCGCACGAGGTGATCACGGCGATTTTGCTGAACTACGTCGCGCAGAACGTCACGCGCTACCTTGCGTCCGGGCCGCTCAAGCAAGCGGGAAGCCCGTCGCCGCAGACGCCGGAGATCGGCGCGTTCCTGCCGCGCTTGTCGCCCATTTTCGATGTTCACGCCGGTTTGCCGCTCGCCCTTGTCGTCGTCGCCCTAATCGCCGTCGCCCTGCGCCGCACGGTCTGGGGTTATGAAACCCGCGCGACCGGCGAAGGGCCGGGCGCGGCGGAGGCGTCCGGCGTTCCCATAGGCCGCGTCCGCATCAACGCTATGTGTATCGCGGGCGCGTTGTCCGGCCTCGCCGGGGCCATCGTCATCTGCGGCGAGGTTCCGTTCCGAAGATTTCCCGCCGACTTCTACGGCGCGGGCTACGGTTTCGACGGCCTCGCGGTCGCGCTTCTCGCGGGCGGCTCGCCGTGGGGCATCCTGCCCGCCGCGCTTTTGTTCGGCGCGATGGGAGCCGGGGCCGAACAAATGGCGTTCGATGTCGGTACGCCCAAGCAAATCGTGTCGGTCGTTCAGGCGATTCTGATTGTCGCCGTCGCCGCGCGCCTCGTTGTACGCCGCCGAAACGCTGCGCTTGTTGCGCCGACGCCGCCCGCCGTGGAAACCGTAGCGAACAGGGCAAGCGGCGGCGCTACCGAAACGGAAGGGGCGTAGCCTTTATCATGGCGTTTCCTGTCGGCCCGCTAATCGCCGCCGCGCTGACGTGGTGGGCGCCGGTCACGCTTGCCGCGCTGGGCGGCGTGGTGTCCGAGCGCGCGGGCGTGGTTAACATCGGCTTGGAGGGCATGATGCTTGCCGGGGCGTATGTTTCGGTCGCGACCGCGCAGGCGACCGGCGGAAACGTTCTACTCGGCCTTGCCTCGGGCGTGCTTGCCGGGGCGATTGTCGGCCTGCTCCACGCCGTTTTCACGCAGGCCCTGCGCGTCCCGCATATCCTGTCCGGGGTGGGCCTGAATTTGGGGGTTCTCGGAGTGACCACGTACGCGTACCGCCTCCACGAAGGCGCGGGCGTGGAATCCCCGCGCCAAATTCCCGGTTCGGCGCTTATCATAGTCGCTGCCGTTCTGGTCGCCGCGTTGTGGTTTGTTCTCGCGCGCACGCCGCTCGGTTTGCGCCTGCGCGCCCTGGGCGAAAACCCCGGCGCGGTCCGCTCCGCCGGTATCAACATCGCCGCCCTCCGTTACGGCGCGGTTACGGTATCGGGCGCGCTCGCCGGTTTGGGCGGCGTCGCGCTCGCGCTAACCGACTTGCACACGTTCACGGAGAATATGACGTCGGGCAGAGGCTACATCGCGCTCGCCGCCGTGATCTTCGGTCGGTGGAACCCCTTAGGCGCGGCGGGCGCGGCCCTGTTCTTCGCGCTCGGCGACGCCCTCCAGCAAGCCCTGCAAACCGCCGGTTCCCCCATCCCGCCCGACCTCATCCAACTCCTCCCCTACGTCCTCACCCTTGTCGCCCTCGCGGGCGCATCCGGCAAGAACGCCGCCCCCGCCGCCCTCGGCGACACCGACGCGTAACTACCGTAAATCTACCAAAGGCGTGTCGCCGCGTAAGCGTCAAGGGTGGCGTCGGCGGAAACCAATGGCGCGGTTTCTACAAGGCTTTGCGCGACAATCAACCGGTCAAACGGATCGCGGTGATAAAGCGGCATCGTGGAAACGATACGTAAATGCGATAGATCAATCGGCAAAAGGGCAACCTGTAAGTATCGCAAATGCTTTGTCACAAAAACATCCGCGACCGGGCTTAAACGCGTCTTATGGGATGCGGCCCACAGGAACGTATGCGTATCGAGCAAGAAGCGCACGATTACATATAGTCCTTCATGTCGTCGAGCGGCGCGTCGAAATCGTCCGCCATCCAAACTTTTCCTTCCGACATACCCAGTTGGCGTGTTCGTTTTTTGGGGGCGTCGAGGGCCTCTGATGGCGGTTTGACAACGCCGTTGGGGTTTTCTTCGAGTTGGTCCAGAATCAAGCGCACGTACGCGTCTTGTTGCGGTTCGGGAAGTTTGGATATATGGGCGAAGGCGGCTTCGAGAAGTTGCGTCATGGTTTGAACCTTTCGTGGAGCGTTGGAAGCGCGGGCGTCCCCATTTATTGTACAATCGAACCGCGCGCCGCTACCGGTAAATCGCGACCGAAACCGCGCCGTCTTTCGTGATCCAGCCTCGGTACATTCCCGCCGAGTTGAACGGGAGCGCGGCCCTGCCGTGCGCGTCGAGGGCGATCACGCCGCCGTCGCCGCCGACCTCTACGAGCGCGCCGTTGACCATGATGTTCGCGGCTTCCTGCACGGTTTGGCCGCCGTAGGCGATCCGGGCGGCGATGTCGTGGGCGACGGCGTTGCGAATGAAATACTCGCCGTGACCGGTCGCGGAGACGGCGCACGTCGCGTTATCCGCCCACGTTCCCGCGCCAATGAGGGGCGAGTCGCCGATCCTGCCATAGCGTTTGTTGGTCATGCCGCCCGTACTTGTTGCGGCGGCGAGGGCGCCGCTCGTGTCGCGCGCGACCGCGCCCACGGTCCCCCATTTGTTATCTTCGGACAGCGACATAGTGATGCCGTTTGCGCCGCCATCCGCCGCTTCGCGCTCCCGTTGCTTTAGGAGTTGCGCCCAGCGCGCCTCGGTCCAAAAGTACGACGGCGGAACCGTTTCTAAACCAAGCTCGCTTGCCAGAGCGTCCGCGCCCGCCCCGGACACCAGCACGAACGGCGTTCGCTCCATTACGGCCCGGGCGAGCGTGACCGGGTTCCGCGCGGTTTGCGCCCCCGCAACCGCGCCCGCGCTTCGGGTTCGTCCGTCCATCAGGGCGGCGTCCATTTCGTTGCGCCCATCCGACGTGAACACGGCCCCGCGTCCCGCATTGAAAAGCGGATCGTCTTCCAAAACGCGCACCGCCGCCTCGACCGCGTCCACCGCCGACGCGCCGCTTTGCAAACGCGCCCAGCCCGCGCGAAGGGCGGTTTCCAACCCGGCCCGGCACGCCGCTTCCATCTCCGGGGAAAGGTTCTCCCGCAAAATAGTTCCCGCCCCGCCATGCACGGCGAGCGCGATGTTTTCCCCGAACACAACCGGCGAATCCTGCAAACGAAGCGGTGTTGTCATAGGGGCGATTATACAACATCGCGGCCCGTTAATGGGCGTCGCGGGCATTTAGGAAGGCTACCTAACCCCCAGGGGGCCGGGAAGGAATAGCGGCGATAACGTGTTGACAGTTGACAAGGAGATAAATCTCCTCGCTACGTGGCGCGCGGCGCGCCGGTCGTCCTGC
>CAXUMS010000118.1:0-15711 GCA_964252165.1 uncultured Armatimonadaceae bacterium | reverse complement strand
AAAATAAAAAAGAGCAAAGAAGCAACCTGACGGAAAACTACGGAAACAATGCGTGGTTGCTGTAGCGGGGCGCTGAGAGGAAAGGATGAAGAATGAAGGATGAAGGATGAAAAAGAGATTAAGAGGCCCCCTAACCCCCAATAAGGGGGGGACAAGAAAGACATAGCGGCGACGCCTTCACCTTACGGCCTAACGGTAAACCTTTGGCGAGGGGCTTCTTGTCCCCCCCTTATTGGGGGTTAGGGGGCCTCTTAATCTCTTTTTCATCCTTCATCCTTCATTCTTCATCCTTTCCTCTCAGCGCGCCCCGCCCGCTACTCCCCGAGCGCAAACGATAAAAAACCGCCCGTGTCGCGCAGGCGGGCGTCGGCGTCCGGCGCGGACAATTCAAGGCGCGCCATAACGATGGCGCGCTTGACCGAGCCGTTCGCGGATTGGAGAAGCGTGTCGGCGTCGGCGTCGGAGGCGACACGTCCAATATCGCGCAAAAGGCGGCGCGAACGGGCGACCAGTTTCTTATTGGTAGACTGCACATCCACCATTCGGTTGCCGTACGTTTTGCCGATCCGCACCATCGCGCCGGTGGTCAGCATATTCAACACCAACTTTTGCGCGGTTCCCGCTTTGAGGCGGGTCGAGCCGGTGATCACCTCCGGCCCGGTGACGGCCTCGATAGCGATGTCAACATCGCCGGACAGCGGGGCGTGGGGCGTGTTCGACACGCCCACCGTGGTGTGCGCGCCCCGCTCTCGCGCTCGCGTTATGGCCGCCCGCACATACGGCGCGCCGCCCGACGCTGATATACCGACAACCACATCGCCCGGCCCGACCTGGGCGTCGTTCATGGCCTGCTCGCCTGCGTCCGCGTCGTCCTCCGCCCCCTCGATCGCCTTCAAAAGCGCGGCGGGACCGCCCGCGATAACTCCGAACACCATTTCCGCCGCGACACCGAACGTGGGCAAGCACTCGGCGGCGTCCAGACAACCCAGCCGCCCCGATGTTCCCGCGCCGACATAGATCAGCCGCCCGCCCGTTCGCAAAGCGTCCGCAATAGCATCCACGGCCCGCGCGATCTGTCCGACCTGCGCCCGGACCACGCCCGCGACCAGGGCGTCTTCATCGTTCATCCGCAGAAGCATCTGCTCGGTCGGCAGGCGGTCTAAGCCTTCGGTGTTGGGGTTGGCAAGCTCGGTCGTGGGAAGCGGCGCGCCGGTTTCAGTCATCACGTTGGTTTACAAGGCTCTTTCGTATGTTGGAAGGCGATACAGTTGTACGCGGGTTAAAACCCACGTCTGGAGGCGCTACGCGCCGAACGTCCTCGCGGACGCGAAGAGGGCAAAGAACGGCGCCGCGTTCTTCACCTTTACGCTTCAAGTTCTTGCGACCGGAGGTCGTCCGGCGCGTAGCGCCTACAGACGTGGATTTCAACCCGCGTTCAACTAAAACGCGTTCTTTTACGTCCTCTTAACCCGCGTTCAACCCCTGCGCAAACTACCACGCAACAAAAACGCTCTACAAAATCGAACTCACGCTGTTTTAGAAATTATATACTACCGCGTTCCCCAACGGCTCCCGCACAGCGCGCCGACTCGCGTTTCACCGTTCCCATTCGCTCAGTTACACGCGCCGCGTGATAAAATAAGGGCGAAATTTCGTTTTTCCGAGTGAGGTATTGTTCCCCTATGCCAACGTATGGCTATCGCTGCACGGCCTGCAAGCACGAGTTCGAGCGGTTCCAAAAAATCAGCGACCCGGCGGTTACCGAGTGCGAAACGTGCGGCGCGCCTGTGAAGAAGATCATGTACCCGGTCGGTATCGCGTTCAAAGGCTCCGGTTTCTACGTCAACGATTACTCCGCCAAAGGCGGCTCGCCGTCATCGGTCGGCAAAACGGACGGCGATAACGCCGCGCCCGCGACGCCCGCCCCATCCACGGACACGCCCGTCGTGACGCCCCCACCTGCCGTTACCACGACTACGACAACCGACAGCAAGCCCGCCGCCGCGTCCGCGCCTGTTGCGACGCCCAACAACGGTTCATAGCTTTTCGCCCGTTTGAAACGACGAAAGGAAATTGGTGGCGAAGCGACGGCATCGAGACAGTGTTTCTTTTCTTCCTGGTTTGGGACGCTTCTTGCCTGTTTGGTGTCGGCTTTGCACCTGTGTGTCTACGCGGGGGGAGTGGACAGGCGATGGCTCCACTGCGCCTTCCTGCCCCGTGTGCGCCGCCCCCAAATACGAGGCGAGAGCGCTCACGCCGGATGAGTTTCCCGAAGGCTCCGTATGGGGCGTTCCGCATCCGGTCCGGGGTAGAAATCCGGGCTACTCTAACAGCCGCACCAACAACCGCGCGTAACGCCGTATACCACTCCTTCGGACTCTCACCCCCTACCCCCTCTCTCGCAAGCGAACGAGGGGGACTTGAGTAACCTATTTACCTAACTTACTTCCCGGTTTAGGCTCTTCTCTGGTTCCCCCTCGTTCGCTTGCGAGAGAGGGGGGTAGGGGGTGAGAGTCCGAAGGAGTGGTATTGCGTCTACAATGGGTTTGAAAACAAAGGGGCCAGGTTTCACATGAAGCCCGGCCCCTTTGTTTTCGCGTCGCAACGCGGTTTATTTTTTGCTGGTGATTTGCAAGCGGCCCGTCGCCGGGTCGTACTGCACGTCCACATCAAGGGCTTTGCCGACAAACGACAGCGGCACGATGGCGCGGCCTTGCTCCAGTTGCGCGGGACGCGCCATCGAAACGTTCTCGCCGTTGACGCGCGCGGTTTTCTTGCCCACGGCGAACACGACCTCGCGGTCGGCGTTCACGGCCCGCACGGTGCGGGTTTGGCTGGCCCACTCGACGCGACCGCCCGTATGCTCGAAGATCTGGCGGAACGGCGCGACCGGCATTCCCGCCGCGATTCGCGGCTGAACATCGAAAGCGAGCCGTTCGCCGTCAAAGGCGACCTGCACCGCGCCCTTGCGCTCGCTGAAGCGCGTTCCGGGCGCGACCACACGGAACGAAACACGCCCGCTTGCCGACGGATGCGGGGACGACACCTTCTCGACCGGCAAAACCGGCGCGAAGCGGGGCGGCGCGCCGGGCTTGGCGATAGACATGGTCGCGACCGACCGCTTGCCGAAGATAATCGTGGTCGGCGTCGGGCGGGCCGGGGACGGCGCGATCAGCGTTCCGCCGGATAGTTTCGGGGATGCGGCGGAACGAGCGGCGAACGCGGGCGCGGCATTAGCGGCAGGCGCAAGCGCGCTTGCGGCGACCGAAGCGGCGGCGCGCGGCGCGATAACCATTTTTGCGCTCCGGGGCGCGGCGACGAAGGGCGCGGCGACGAAGGGCGCGGCGACCGCGGCAGGGGCGGTTGTGGCGACGAAACCGGCAGGAGCGGCGGCGGACAAGGAGCGAACGCTCGCGAACGCGCCCATCGCCGCCAACGCGACCGATGCGCCGCGCGCGGCGAATTTATCTGTGGTCGCGGCGGCGGCGGCGACAACCGGCGACGACGCCGGGGTCAATGTCGCGGCGCTCGCTGCGGTAGTTGCGGCGGCGGGGCGCGCGACCACGGCGGAAATGCGCGGCGCGGCGGTTTTGGCGACCGGCCTCACGGTCGCGAATTTGGGGGGAAGCGGAATGGCGAGGGGCTTGGCGGTCGCGGTTGCGGCGGAAACCGACGCGGACTCACGGGCGCGGGACAGGTCCGGGACATCGTTGCGGCGAACCGTTGCGCCGCCCGGATTGTCCACAAACACCCTCAGCCGCCGCGTGGTCGTGATGTTCGACGACTCCAGGTAGCCGCTCGCCTCGATGGTGTGGTAGCCGTTCGCAACCTCGGTGGAGTCCCAGGTGTACGAGTAGGGCGGGTAATTCTTGAGCGTTTTGAACTGCTTGTCCACATAGAAGGTGATATATGGGTTCACGCCGCCGCGCGTTTTGGCGTCGAGCAGGATTTCAATGGTTCCGTTGACGCTTTTACCGTTGCCCGGCATCGCGAACGACAAATCCGGGCCGCCGAACGTGTTGTTGGACACGCCGTTATCGTTGCCCGCGCCGACCTTGATCTCGGTGGACGAGGCCGCGCCGTTGGCGCAGAACACCTTGACCACAATGGTGTGCGCGCCCGAGGCAAGCGATGATCCGTCTACATCAAACGACAAAACGGATTTGAGGCGCGGCGTGTCCAGATCGCGGCGCACCCAGCGCACGCCGTCTACCCAGAGTTCGGTGGTGGTGACGGGCGAGCGGGACTCGCTTTCAAAGGCGACATCGAGCTTGAATGAGGCCGAGCCAAGCGCATCCCCGGAGCGCGGCGACAGCACGCGCAGGGTGGCGCCGGGCGTTTGGGCCTGAGCGGGGGTGGGCGGAAGCGCGGCGAGCAGCGTCAGTGCGGCAAGCGGCAGGCCTGCGCCGAAGGCGAAAACAGCGGCGGTCCCGCTTGGGCGGCGTCGGTTCACAAACATACAACAGTCCCCCTGATATGCCGCGCAAAGGGCGCGACCGTGGTGTAGCGGCGACGCCGTTTAAAACAGCGTCGTCGCAGAGTAGCGTAGAAATCAAACAAAGCCTAAAAAAGCGTAGCAAAAGCGGATGGTCGAAACCAAAGCCCGCTTGCGGGTTAAAAACGACCCAAAGAGGCGGGTTTCAAGCCGGTCCGCCGTTCCTTTATAAATCGTATAAAGGAAAGCGCGCCGTGGTACCCAACGTTTGCGCCGTCTAAACGGCGTAAGAATAACATGAGTGCGATATAGTTGTCAAGTTTCGGCAGGGGACGCGCTTTAACCTGCAAAACCGGCAAGGGAAGGGAAATGAACGGGGCGCGCGTAATAGCGACGACATGAATAAAACATATCGTGTTGGCGTCGCCGGAATGGTCCATGACCATGTTTGGAGCGAACTGCGCGCCTGGCAAGCGCAACCGGGCGTGGAAATCGTCGCCGCAGGCGATGTGAACGCGCGCCTGCGCGAGCGGATTCAAAGCGATTTCGGCGTCGCGAACGTGTATGAGTCGTGGCAAGCGATGCTCGACGCCGAAGGCGACCGTCTGGATATTGTGCAGGGCGCGGCGGAAAACAATGTTCACGCTGACATTGTGGAAGCGTGCGCCCGGCGCGGTATCCATGTCGCGCTGGAAAAGCCGATGGCGGCGACGCTCGATCAAGCGCGGCGCATGGCGCGGGCCGCTTCGGACGCCCAAACGACGCTGATGATCAACTGGCCGACCGAATGGGGCGCGGCGTATCAGGAGGTCGAGCGGCAGATACTTGCGGGTGAACTGGGCGACATCCGCTACTTCAAGTTCCGGTCGGCGCACAACGGTCCGAAAGAGATCGGTTGCGACCCGACCTTTTACGAGTGGCTGTACGACGCCGAAAAGAACGGCGCGGGCGCGCTGATGGACTACTGCGGCTACGGCGCGGCGATGTGCGCCCGGTTCTTGGGCCGCCCCGACTCAGTCACCGGTATCCGGGCCGTTTTAGCCAAAGACTACCCGCTCCCCGACGACAATGCGATCATCGCAATGCAGTACCCGGACGCGTTCGGCGTCTGCGAGGCGTCGTGGACGCAGGTCGTCGGCTATGTCGCGCCGAACCTGGTCGCCTACGGGTCCGAGGGCGGCTTGTGCGTTTGGGGCGACAAGGTTCACCTGTCGCGTAAAGGTCAGGCGACCGAGATTATCGAACCGCCCGCGCCGGTCGCCCCGCGCCGCTCCGGCCCGGAATACTTCCTCCACTGCCTCCGAACCGGCTCCCCCATTGAAGGCGCGTGCGCCCCCGACGTTTCGCTGATCGGTCAGGAAATCCTGGAGGCGGGCCTGCGCGCCTCGGACACCGGGCAGGCGCAAACATTGCCGCTCGGGGATTAGAGCGAGCGTACAGCGCGCGGTTGGTGTTCCGCAAAGGCATCTCACCTAATAATGGGACCAAAAGACAAACAAACCCGCTTTAAACTTCGCCCTTATCCAAATGGGCGCGCAGGTAGTCATACAATAAAATGACCATATCGGGTTTTTGCGCCCAGTATTGTTTTTCCACCGCGTCCCATTCCGGGGATTGCCAGTCCATACGGTCCATAACGTCACTGCGAAAATCACGGTCCGCGACGCGGCTTGTGTCGCCAAACAGGCGCGTTGACGCCTCCAGAGCATCGGCGGCGTCGTGCGCGTTTATCTTATGGAGCGCATCAATCATGGCGAAAATGTCATTGCTGGCCGAATTACCGTAAAAACCCAGCAATCCGCCCATAACGATTTCGTAGTCCACCCACGACACCAACTCGGCGACACGTTCCACCTCGTTCAAGGCGTTCAAACCGTAGGCGCTACGCTTTTCGCCGGTGCGATTGATGAACTCGACGATTTCTTCCTCGGACATCGCTACTTTTTCTGCCGGTACTCAATATTGACCTCACGTTGAGAGAACCAGCCGGTGCGAACGGTCGCGTGTTTGAGGACGAATAAGGCGACATTGGGGCGGGTACGTTTGTGGTAGGTCACCACGAGCGTTTGGTTGTTTTTCCACGCGGCGATGGCGAACGGGTCGCGCTTCCCACCGCTCTCGTTGTAGGCGTCGAACACGTCACCGCTTTTATTGGGAAGTTCGTCGCCCGACCCAAGAAGGGAAATTTGCGTCGAAAAGCCCGTGGTCGCGCCGCAACCGCGCTCGAAAACCACCGCTTTCGCCTTTCCGTCCGGCGATGTGAGCGACTGCAAAACATCGTTACTGCACATATCGTCAAGGACTTTATTGCAACCGACGAAAAGAAGCGTTCCCAACACGAAAGGGACGAGTAGAACCGCAAATAGAACGACGAGAAAGGTTCGGTCCAAACGCATAGGCTTAATCCTTTTGCAGACGCTCCAGAGCGACGCGCCGCTTTTTGGGGTCCCATGCGAACGCGGTTTCGCCCCTCACCACGGCGGCGAGGTCGTTGCCGATCAGATCCGCGCGCCAGCCGTTGAAGAGCGCGCCCGAAGCGAGGTCGGGCGGCAATCCGTTGTTTTTGCGGGCGGACGCGGCAAGGGCGCGCAAATCATCGCCGCTCGCCAGAAGCGACGGCGGTAGGCTTTCATCGCTTGCCCGCAAACGCACCAGCGCGCCGAACAAATCGAGCAGGGCCGACGCCTGCTCGTCTAACGGCGGGATAGATTCCACAAACGGGCGGTCGGCGTCCGGGACCGCGAGGCCGCGCGCGACCCGCTCGGCAAGTTGCGTCGCGGTTCGCTCGCCCAGATTCGGCGGCATCCCGCGTAAACCTAAAATCACGCTCGCGGTTTGCGGGGCGCGCTTGGCGATTTCTACCAGGGCGTCGTCCTTGATAACGGACCGGCGCGGCTTATCTCTTCGGCGCGCTTCCTCGTCGCGCCACAGGGCGAGTTCACGTAAAATCGCCAGCCCCCTGCCGTCCAGCAGGTTTTTCCCGCCGACCTTGCGCCACAAATCTTCCGGCGCGGTTTCCTCGGCGGAGTGGGCGAGCGTGCGACGCATCTGCTCGTCCGCCCATGCGTTCCGCCCCCGCTTGGCGAGAAGCGATGTCAACCGGTCGTGGAGCGGGGCCAGATGGCGCACATCGTTTTCGGCGTAGTCGAGCATCGAGGCGGTCAGCGGACGGCGCGACCAATCCGCGAAACCTTCTTCCTTGTTCAAACGCACATTGAGGAGCGTTTGCACCAGCGCGCCGTAGCCGGTTTGCAAACCGTAGCCGGTAAACGCCGCCGCGATCTGCGTGTCGAAAACCGGGCCGGGCGCGCGTCCCAGCAAACTGGTCAGGATTTCCATATCCTGCCCGCCCGCATGGACGATCTTGACAATGGTCTCGTCCAAGAGCAGGTCGCCCAGATCGCCCAGGTCGCCGCGCACGGCGGGAACATCCACAATCCCGATCAGCGCGCCGCCCGAGGCCGCGACCTGCACGACCTCCAACACCGGGGCGTACGTCCGCTCCCGGATAAACTCGGTGTCGAAGGCAAGCCGCGCATCGGAGGCAAGCGCATCGCGCAACTCCGCGGTGAATTCGGTTAAACTGCGGGCGTTGTCAATGTAGCGGGCGTTGGATCCGGGCAAATCGGCGGCGTTGTCGCCGGATGCGGCGGAGGGGGCGGAGTAAGTTCGTTCAGGGGGCATAAATAAAGTTACCGTGGCGAGTGCGCGCCTATCCCTCCGTGCGAGAGAAAAGTTTGGGCGGGCGACGCCGTTTTTGTTTCACCATGACGGGCGGGAATCCCTGCGGGGACATGCCGGGCTACTGACGTTCCTTCGGACTCTCACCCCCTAACCCCCCCTCTCGCAAGCGAAAGACGGGGAACCAGATAAATGCTTCAAGCGGCAAGCAAGTTGGACCAACCATTTTTGTTCTGCTTCCCCGTCTTTCGCTTGCGAGAGGGGGGGTTAGGGGGTGAGAGTTTGTTGTCGTCGGGGGTAGAGGGTGAGAGTTATAGGACGCTTAACGCTAAACAGCGGGCGTTGTTACGGCGGCAAGAACGGGAGCATTGGCGCGTTTCGTTTTACTTGCAAGGCATGGCGCCTCGACAAGCCGCCAACTGAGAACCGCGCATACGCTCGCGAGCGGTAGGGCGAGCGCGAAGAACGTGAGCGGATTCAGGTACGCGTACGCGCCAAGCGCGGCGGCGAGCGTAAACTGAACCGGAGAACCGTACAGGTACGCGCCGTAGCTATAATCGCCGCCGACCGTTTTCTTCCAACGGTTCAGCGGACCGGGCGTGAACGCGGCGTAGAAAAGCGGGTACGCGAGCGCGAACGGCAGCCATTCGCCGAGACGCCCGGCCATCGTGAGCGGAACCAGAAGTGCGAGGCACAATACGGCGATACTTGCGCGACGCGGAATGTGAGCGCGCCATGCATAAAACGCGGCCCCGGTCCAAAAGCACGCGAGCAACGAAATCCATGGCTCGCGCGTTTCGCACCAGCCTTTTCCAAGAAGCAACCACGAATGCGAAAACAACACCAGCGCCGCGAGCGCAAAACGCAGGAAGTCGAAGTTGTTGGCGCGCTCCGGCTCCCACGGACCGAGCGCGGCGTTTTGGTCCGGAACGACGTTCTCGCCTTGCTTGCTATTCATGTTTGGTATTATTGGCGCGCGGCGGGCGTCGCCGCAGAACAAAGCGGTTTTCAAAACGACAACCTCTGAACCGTTTCATCACAGCGACATGGTGAGGCGAACGCGCGCGGGGGTACAATAACGCTATGGGAATCGCGACCGCCGCCCCCGCCGATATTGCGCTTGACGCGCCGTTCTTGTCGCCGACCGCCGACCGGGAAACGGTGATGCGCCTTCTCGCGTCCGCTCCGGGCGACGGCAAAGCGGAAATCGTAGAGGGAACGCTTTTATTGATGTCGCCGACAGGATTGCGCCCGGGTAAGGCGAGTAGCGTAATTTATTTCAGCCTTTTCTCGTATGAACGCTTGACCGGGAACGGAATAGCCGTACCGGATAATGTCGGCTTTGTTATTGATCTGCCGCGCCGCCGCTCGTTTAGCCCGGATGCCGCGTATTGTTTTCTGCCGGATTCGGGGATGCGCTACGTAGAAGGCGCGCCCGCATTCGCCGTTGAAGTCCGAAGCGAGAACGATTACGGGCCGCAGGCGGAGACCGAAATGGCGGAAAAGCGGCGCGATTATTTTGCGGCGGGAACCGAAGTCGTTTGGGATGTGGACTTGCTCGGCGGCGATGTTATCCGAAAGTATGCGCCGATAAGCCCGACCGCCCCGGTCGCGATCTTTCGCCGGGGCGAAACCGCCGATGCGGAACCCGCTGTTCCCGACTGGCGGTTCGTCGTGGACGAGCTATTCGGCGGGGACGCTGTCGCCGCCGAATGATTTTTCGCGGCGATTGGAACCGGCGCGGGCCGATTTTGCGTACGTTAAGGTTACAAAACCATCGAATTTTCGCGGCGGGCGAACCCGCAAAAAGCCCAGCGCGAGCCAAACAATCCGCAAGAGGAAAAGAATAAAGGCATTGACGATGAGCGACACTCAAAAAAAGAAGATTGATGACTGGGTGAAGACCGAAGGGCGCAACCAATACGGCGACCCGAAAGACACCGTGTACGCGGGCGGGAACCCCCTGTTCGATGAGCGTAGCCCGAAACTCAAGGACCGCTACGAGCATATTCTGGAGAAGCATCCCGAACTGAAAGAAAAGTAAACGGATCAGCGGCCTCCTAACCCCCATTTAAGGGGGGCATGAAAAGAAACTGCGGCGACGCTTTTACAGCGCAGACCAGCAACTTAACCTTTGGCGGCAGGTTCTTGTCCCCCCCTTATTGGGGGTTAGGGGGCCATTTCTTTATGCGGTTCGACAACGAAGGAAGCAACAAAATGGCGGCAACGCGGCGAAGTGGATACCAAACAACGGCGACGAATGACCGAACGACCCGGCGCGTGACAACGGCGGTCGTTCTGTCGGTGATGGGCCTTGCGGCGGCGGCGACGCCGATGGCGCGCGTGTACCTGCATAACGACGAGGCGGATGAGCAAGCGCGGCTCGCGGCCCCGTCTCAGCAATTCCATGACATCCTCGCCGCGAAACCGTCGCTCAGTCGCGCGCCGGAAACGGCGATTGTGGTGGATTTCGCGGATAATTTGAGCCGAGACGAGGTGAGTGCGGTCAGCCGTGAGTTCAACCTGAACTTCACACCGAACTCGGTGGTTTACCAAGACGACAAGGTGACGCGCGCGGTTCTTGCGCCTGGCGACGATATGGAGCGAACGCTCGCCGCGTTGCGTGCGGATAACCGGGTGGAGGCCGCCGAGATCGAGCAGGTTTATACGGTTCCTGAAGGCCCCTTCCTTGCTGGCCCGACACAAATGGCCGCCGCGCAAACCGTGACGGACGCCAACTCGCTTCTCCAGCAAGCGCAGGACGCGACCGCGCGCTCGGTCCAGCGCGCGGGCGGCGAGGTGCATCCGTTCGGCGGCGGGTCGTCGCTGACGATCACTGAAGTGGGTCCGGGCCGCCACACGCCCTACGCCCAAACGGAAACGCCGTGCGCGCCGGAATCGTTCACGGTGGATGGCGAGGGTTACTGGCAGTTCCCTTCCACCCCGCCCCGCCCTGCGATGTCGCCCCTTGCGCCCCGCTTCGCGCCGGATTTGTGGGAAGCGTACGGGACGCGTCCCAACGATCCGCGCTACGATGAGCAGTGGAACTTCAAGATGGTCGGGGCCGAGGACGCGTGGAAGCGCTCGCGTGGCAAGGGCGTTGTGGTCGCCGTAATTGATACCGGAGTGGCCGCCAAAACCACCGGGCGCGGTAAGCAAGCCCGCGATTTCGGCGCGACCGCGTTCACGAACGGCTACGATTTCGTCAACGATGATAAGGATCCGTACGACGACCACGGACACGGCACCCATGTCGCCGGAACCATCGCGGAAAGCACGAACAACAACGAGGGCGTGGCGGGCTTGGCGTTCGAGAGTACGATCATGCCGCTCAAGGTGCTGTCCGCATCCGGTAGCGGAACGTCCGCCGACATCGCGGATGCGATCCGGTGGGCCGCCGACCACGGCGCGAACGTGATCAATATGAGTTTAGGCTCGCCGTACCCGTCCGAGGTGATCCACAAGGCGGTCAAGTACGCGCGCAAAAAGAACGTCACCATTGTTTGCGCGGCGGGCAACGGTTTCGGTGAGCCGGTCGGCTATCCCGCCGCGTTCCCCGAGTGTATCGCGGTGTCGTCGGTCGGCCCGACCGGCGAGATCGCAACGTACTCGTCGTACGGCAAGCAGGTCGCGCTTGCGGCCCCGGGCGGCGACATGATGCAGAGCGGCGATCCCAAAGACGGCATTCTGCAAAACACGGTTTATCCCGAGTCGCAGGGTGGCAAGGGCGATGACTACTACGCGTTCCAAGGCACCTCGATGGCGTCGCCGCATGTCGCCGCCGTCGCCGCGTTGATTGTCGCCCAGGGCGTCACCGACCCGGCTCGGGTCCGCGATATTCTGGTCAAAACCGCGCAGGACCGGGGCGAGAAGAACAAGTACGGCGCGGGCATTCTGGCGGCGGGCAATGCGACCAAGGTCGCGTCTCAGGAAACCGGCGGCAAACTGCGCTATCCGGTCTGGTACGGGCTTGCATGCCTTTTGATGCTGTCCGGCGGCGGCGCGCTCGGTTTGCGCTCGCTCCGAACGCGCGCGATCATGGCGCTTGCGCTGGCGGGCGGGTTCTTCGGGGCGGACCTATTTACCGCTCTGGTCGGCGCGGACTCCGCATGGAACCTCCTGGGCTTTTCGGCTCTTGCGCCGCTCGTTCTGGTCGCCGCGTTCTGGAACCGCAAGGGGACGGCGGGTGTCGCCGGTCTGAAGATCGCGGGCGCGCTCGCCCTCGGCGTGTTCGTGAACCAGTTCGCCAACTGGCACAACGGGACCATCCCGTTCACGACCGCAACGTTCGGAAGCGCGGCGATCCCGTGGACCGCGGCGAATCTGGGCTTGTCGCTCCTTCTCGCCAATGTCGCGGGCTGGCGCGCGGTTCGCCGCGCGGCCCCGTCCGTGGAAGGCGAAGCCGTCAGTGACTGGGTGTAACGCTCAGAAAGCGTTAAGGCCGCCGGGCGTTCTTGGGAACGCCCGGCGGCCTTTTTTACCGCGCCTGCATCGCGAGTATCGCGACCAGGGTGTACAACAGGATATTGACCAGGAGCGGCTTGTCGCGGGCGAGAACGTCTTCCGGAGCCTCGCCCATGCCTTTGCGGTGCGATAGGTACAGGTAGCGGAACAGGCCGTACAAAACGAACGGCACGGTCGCCATCAAATACGGGTGACGCTGGCCGCTGTGGACCGAGTGGAACGTGTACAGCGTGTAGGAGATCAAGCACGCGCCCGCGACAATCGTGATCATCTGGTCCAGAAGCGGGACCGAGTATTCGGACAGAATACGGCGGGTCGCCGGGGCGTCGCCCAAAGCCACAATCTCGCTCCTTCTCTTGTTCAGGCCGATAAACAGCGCGAGAAGCATCGTACACAGCAAAAGCCACTCGGAAACCGGCGCGCTGATCGCGAACGCGCCTGCGACCGCGCGCAAAACGAAGCCCGACGCGAGCGCCAAAACATCCACCAGAACGACGTTTTTCAGCGCGAACGAGTAGGCGAGCGTAACGCCTGCGTACAGCGCGGCGGCGAGGAAAAAGCGGGGGTTTAAGAAATAGTACGCGCAGAACAGCGCGAGCGGCGCGGCGGTGAACGCGAACCCGCGCGCAACGGACAAGGGCAACCGCCCGGACGCGATGGGCCGCCAGCGCTTGCGCGGGTGCAAGCGGTCGGCCTCAACATCCACAATGTCGTTGAGCAGGTACGTACAGCCGGACAGGATACAAAAGATGGCGAACCCGCCAAGCGCACGCGCGTAGTCGCCTGCGGGGTGCGCCTGATCCGACGTGAACAAAAGCCCGGCGAAAAGAAGCGCATTCTTGGCCCATTGCTTGGGTCGCAGGCCGAGCGCGAGGAACTTCAACACCGACGCGAGCGTATGCGGCGCGGGCGCGGGCGGTACGTCGGCGTTTTCCATACCCTTAATCGTCGGCGCGCGGGCGCGGTTTCGCAACGGCGAACCGTTGCGAAACCACGTATTTTTTACGGGCGTTGTCCGCGCCCCGGCGGACGGGCGCGCCCGAATTACTCGTTGACATCCATCTCGACGCTTTTGGTTTGCGGTTTCTTCAGGCCGTCCACGTCGGATACCGTCAACGTAACGGTTTTCTTGCCGCCGCTCCGGTACGTGTAACTCACGACACGTCCCACGGCGTCCTCTTGAATGCCGTCCGACGCATCGAAGTCCCACGAGTACTTGAGCGTGGTCGCGCCGCCCTCGGCGGCGCCGACAAACGTCAGGGTGTCATTGACAAACGCGATCTGCTCCTCGACCGGCTCCAGGGTGATCTCGGTTTCATCCGTGATAACGCCCATCTCGCCGACATAAAACTGCTGGTACTTGTCGCCAAAGATCGCGAGCGACTTGATCTGCGCGCCCGCGCCCGTGGGGGCTTTGGCCGCCGCGCCCGCGCCTTTGGTAATCGCCGAGAGCGGGAACGCGAGCGGAACATACGAATCGGGATCCTCGGACGGCGGCAGGTCAATGGGCCGCACCAACTCGTATTGCGTTCCGTCCGTCATCGTCATCAAAAACCGCATCCGGTCGAACGGGGCTTTGGCGACATTGGTGGTTTGCTGGGACGACGGATCGAATTGTCCCTGCGAGGAACCCGCGCCGGAAAACCGCACCTGCATCCGCAAATACGCATTGGGGTTCGCGAACGCGGGCGCAAGGTTTACGGGATTGTTAAAATCAATCCGCGCGCCCTGATACATGCCCTGCGTCGTTACGCGAATTGCCGTGTCGCCGACAAACGCGCGGTCACGCGCCGCTTCGGCCCGCCCGCTACCCCACGAGCCAAGCGTGATGTTGCTATCGCCGCCCAATCGGCCCGAGAAAAGCGCAACGCTGACCGCGCCGCCCTGCGCCGCCGCCCATGCCCGTGCGCCGGGAACAAACGCCCCTGCCGCGCCTGCAAGCGACACGGCAAACACCGCCGCCGCCAAAGAAACCGCAACCCGTCGCCGCTTGTTAACCATTTTCAAACCCTTATACCTCGAAGAAAGGATGAAGGATGAAGGATGAAGGATGAAAAAAGAACCCGGAACAGCCTGCGTCCAGCGCGCGATTCTTCCGGCTTCATCCTTCATCCTTCATCCTTCATCCTTTCCGCCTGCTATACGCCGTTCGTCCGGGCGATGCGCTGGATACTGCGCGCCGCGCCGGTGTTTTCATCTACATCTATTACGACGCCGTGAAGCGTCGCGTCCCCGTCGGCGACCTTGAATTTGTGCGGCAGTTGCGTCCGAAACCGCGCCAGCACAATTTCCGTGTCCATACCGATAACGGAGCGGTCCGGTCCGCACATCCCCGCATCGGTGATATACGCCGTATGCCCGTCCAATACCTTTTCGTCGGCGGTCGGCACATGGGTATGCGTCCCGATCACCGCCGACACCCGCCCCGCGCAGTGCCACCCGAACGCAACCTTTTCGCTTGTGGTTTCCGCATGAAAATCAATTATCACCACCGGGGTTTGCTGATGCACATGGGCGATAATCTCGTCCGCCATGCGAAACGGGTCATCGAGCGGCTCCATAAACGTTCTGCCGTTCAGGTTGACCACGCCGACCAGAGTTCCGCCGTGGGTTTTGTACATTCCCCAGCCGCGTCCGGGCGCGCCGGGGGGATAGTTCGCGGGCCGCAAAACCCGCGCCTCGTCCTCCATCACGTGAACGCCGTCGTCTTTGGCCCACGTATGGTTGCCCATCGTCAGCACGTCCATGCCGGAGTCGAGCAGTTGCCGCGCGATCGGCGGCGTAATCCCCCAGCCGCCCGCGACATTTTCGGCGTTCGCGATCACCAGATCCGCCCCGAACTCGTCGCGCAAACCCGGCGTCAGATTCACGGCGGCGTCGCGCCCCGACCTGCCCACTATGTCGCCGATAAAAAGAATAATCATGGGTGTTAGGTGTTGGGTGTTAGGTGTTGGGTGTTGGGGATTAGGTGTTAGGTGTTGGGTGTTGGATGTTGAGAAGATAAGCCGCTCGATTTGTGCGGTCCGTTATTACCTCCGTGGTATAAAACGCAACACGCAAACCAAATGACCGCTCGCAACACCCAACACCCAACACCCAACACCCAACACCCAACACCCAACACCTAACAC
>CAXUMS010000117.1:2276-15737 GCA_964252165.1 uncultured Armatimonadaceae bacterium | reverse complement strand
CGTCTCCCCCGACGCGAGGGGGCGCCGCCCGCGCAGGGCGACCACAACACGACAACGCACCAAACCTGACGAACAACAAACCGAACCGTTAGTTCATTTTGACGGGCGCGCCGTTTTGCGCCGCCGAGCGCCAGGCGGCTTCGGTGAGTTCGATGGTGCGGAGGCCGCAAAGGGGCGGGGCGGCGGGACCGGGGAGGGAACCGTTGATCGCGCCGAGGAAATCCTCGTCAATGTTGCGCGACGCGGGGAGGACGTCATTTTCCAGGGTGGTACGCTTGCCGGTCGCATCGCAGAATTCGAGTTTGCCGTTGCGATAGAAGAATGCGCCCCGCTCGCACCAGATCGTGATGTCCTCGTGCCACGTTGGCGCGTCGCCGACCACCGAGATATTGCCCTGCGCGCCGTTAGTGAAGCGCATCGAGACCGCCGAGTTGATGTCCACGGGCGTTCCGCTGTTGTCCATAAACGCCGTCACCTCGGCGACCGTCAGGCCCGTCACCCAGAGAATAATATCAAGAAGGTGCGAGCCGGAATCGTTAATTTGCCCGCCGCCGGACAGGGCCGGGTCCTGGCGCCACGAACCGGCGGTACCTTTTTTCCACTGCTGGCATTGAAGAGCGGAGATAAACGTCACCGCGCCTAAGTCCCCGGACGCGATTTTGTCGCGTATATACGCGAACTGCCCTTGCGCGTGCCGCTGGTACGCGAGCGCGAACGTTTTGGGGTAGCCTTCGAGGTGGGCGAGCAGGGCATGGGCGTCCTCGACCCGGCACACCATCGGCTTCTCGAGTAGGACGTGCTTTTGGGCGTTGATCGCGTCGGTCGCCTGCTCGAAGTGCTGGGTATGCGGGGTCGCGATCAGAACTGCGTCCACATCCGGCGATGCGAGCAGTTCGCGGTAGTCGGAGTAGATCGCCGCGTCGCTGGTAAGATCGGGGAATTTCTCTTTCGCCGCGTCAATTTGCGACGGAACAATATCGCACAACGCCGCGATTTTATAGCCGTCAATCTTGCTGATTTGCCCTAAATGATGCCGCGCGATGCCGCCGACGCCGATGATGCCAAGACGAACCGTTTTGCCGTCGCCGTTTGATTCCGCCATTGTAAAAGCCATGTCCTTCCAACCATTGAAGTTCAGGGAACAGCGATGTCGCTTTCTTTCGCCGCTGCAATGCTGTTTTACGTTTTGGTTTTCGCGCCCGCTTTTTCCTGCCTGGAAGAATTTTGTTGGGGCGGTCAAGAACGGCGATGCATCCGCAGGCTACGGCGCGTCAGTCAGTGGGCGCGGCGGGTTGCGGGGGCGCGTGACGCCATTTCGTCGGCGCTCGACCTGTGTACCGCTTGAATACCGTCGCAAAATGCTGGGCGGACGCAAATTCTAAATCATGCGCGATGGTGGTAACCGAAACAGGCGGCGCGGCGTGTAAAGGAGCCGCAAGGCGCGCTTTGGCCTCGTCTACGCGGCGTTGCATACGCCAATCGGCGGGCGTCGCGCCGACCTCGCGCAGAAAAGTGTCATGGAGGCGGGTAGGCGATGCGCCCACGGCGCGGGCCGCGTCCTCGATGCAAAATGGTTCATGGAGCTGCGCCTCCATCCAGGCGAGAGCGCGACGAACGCGGGGCGAGAACGCGGCGTTGTCACCCGACGTGGTAGCGGACAAAGGGCGCGCGGTGACGCCTGGCTCCTCATCGGTATGGGCAAAAGATTGGTAACCGCGCGCGACCTGAACGAGTAGCCCGTGCAACAACGCGCGAGCCGCAACCGGGCGCAACGGGTCTTCCGTGTTATCGCCGCTTGCTTGTTCGGCGTAAAAAGCGCGATGTTCGGCAAGCAGGCCCGCAGGCAAATCCCGGCAATGGGGCGAACCGGCGAAGCGCGGGGCGGCAATCGCGGATAGGGCGTTATGAAGGACGCGCATTTCGTTTTCGGCTTCGGCCTGCGGAGCCTCGATAATCGCCCAGAACAGCGCGCACGGGTGCATCACCGTGTCCGCGCCGCCGTGCGTTTCGCCGGGGCGCGTCACGAACAAATCGCCGCGCCGCACCATTTGCGCGCCGTGCGCTTCGGTCCACCATTCCACCGCTCCGTGCGTCAGGTAGCAAATCTCCCATGCGCCTGGATGACGGTGCGGACCGAGACCTTCCGGTTTCGCTTTGGCAAAGCGCGCCCATCCTACCATCGCAATCTCCGGCAACAAGCGGTCAGGCGCATCGTCCCCGTCCGCATCGCCGGTACCGTGGGTTTCGCGGCGTAGGAGAGGATGGGGCGTGCGTATCATCGTGCGTTCCCGAAACTCCGCGCGCTACCGTGAACGCCATTGCCGCTCGTTGTACGATATTCTCGTTGCATATTTGCTCATCGTAAACGAGGAAAACCCGTTATGTCAACGCCGATAACCAACCCCGCAGGCGCCGCTTCTCCGCCCGCCGCTTTGCCCGCTTTGTCCCCGGAACAGATCGCGTTTTTTCACGAAAACGGCTTTTTGTCGTTGCCGCATCTTTTATCGCCGGACGAAGTCGAATGGATGCGGGACGTTTACGACCGGCTTTTCGACGCCCGCGCGGGCCGCGAGTCGGGCGATCCGTTCGATTTGGGCGGGGCGGACGAGGACGGAAAAGCCGCCGCGCTTCCGCAAATTTTCGGCCCGGACCGCTACGCGCCCGAACTGGAAACCGCCCGGTTCCGCGATGCGGCCCTCCGTATCGCGCGTCAACTGCTCGGGCCGGACGCCGCCCCGACCGGCGACCACGCGATTCTGAAACCCGAAGGAACCGGCTCGCCGACGCCGTGGCATCAGGACGAAGCGTATTGGAATCCCAACTTTGAGTATAATTCGGTCTCGTTTTGGATTCCGCTTCAAGAGGCGACGCCCCAAAACGGCTGTCTGTACTTTTTACCGGGCAGTCACCGGTGGGAGATACTGCCGCACCAGAGCATCGGGGGCGATTCACGCGTCCACGGTTTAGAACTTGTCGAGAACGGCGTTGACCTGCCGGGCGCGGTCGCTTGCCCGCTCGCGGCGGGCGGCGCGACGATCCATCTGAACCGTACGCTCCACTACGCCGGACCCAACAAAACGAACGCGCCGCGCCGCGCCTATATCGCGGGCTACGGCGTCCCAGCGACCTCGCGCGCGGGCGAGGTACGCCGGTTTCCGTGGAACGAGATCAAGAACACGGCGCGTGAGACCCGCGCCAAAGCCGCTCAGAAAGCCGTCGCGGAGTAAGGGCAATAGATAGAAAAACAGACGCGGCGCGGTTCTTCACCGCGCCGCGCCTGTTTAGCCGCCTTTACTTCATACCGGTTCGACTGATCCGACGCCGTTGCCGGGAACCGGGTCGTCCGCCTGTTCGACCGGTAGAAAATGCCCCATCTTTTCGCGCTTCGTCGCTATATATTTTTCGTTGTGCGGGTTTGACGGCGGATGTATCGGGACGACCTCCACAATCTCGATGCCGAAGCCATCTAAGCCCGCGAGTTTCGCCGGGTTGTTCGTCATGTAGCGCAATTTGCGAACGCCCAAATCCACCAAGATTTGCGCCCCGATCCCGTAGTCGCGCAGATCGGCCTTCATGCCCAGCATCTCGTTCGCCTGAACCGTGTCCGCGCCCTGATCCTGCAACTGGTACGCGCGCATCTTGTTGACCAGCCCGATACCGCGCCCTTCCTGCTCGATATACAGGAGAACGCCACGGCCCGCGCCCGCGATATGACCGAGCGCGAGATGCAACTGGTCGCCGCAGTCGCAACGAAGGGAATCCAGCAAATCGCCGGTCACGCACGACGAATGTATCCGGCACAGCGTCGGCTCATCCGGCGACACATCGCCCATCACGAACGCGACATACTCGTGGTTGTCCACATCGGACAGGTACGCGTGCGCGCGGAACATCCCGTACTTGGTCGGCAAATCCGCCTCGGCAAGTTTTTTGATAAGTTTTTCGGTGCGCCTGCGGTACTTGATCAAATCCGCGATGGTGATGAAGCGCATATCGAACCGGGCGGCAAGGTCGGCGAGTTCCGGGACGCGCGCCATCTCGCCGCCATCGCCCATGATCTCGCAGATCACGCCCACCGGCGATAAGCCCGCAAGCCGCATCAAGTCCACGGCGGCCTCGGTATGCCCGGAGCGCTTCAGCACCCCGCCCCGGCGCGCCATCAGCGGGTTGACATGTCCGGGCCGGTTGAAGTCGGCGGGAACCGCGCGCTTGTCGGCAAGTTTGCGGATGGTGACGGCGCGGTCGTGCGCGCTACTCCCGGTCGTGGTGTTATCGCGGGCGTCCACCGTAACCGTGAACGCGGTTTTCATGCTTTCGCTGTTTTCGCGCACCATCAGGTCGAGTTGTAGCTCGTGGAGCCGCTTGGCCTCCATCGGAACCGTGATGATACCGGACGCGTGCCGCGTCATTAGGGTGATGGCTTCCGGCGTGATGAACTCCGCCGCCATCACAAAATCGCCCTCGTTTTCGCGGTCCTCGTCATCCACGAGAATGACCATCTTCCCCGCGCGAAGATCGTTGATCGCGTCCTCGATGCGCGCGAACGGGTGGTTGTTGTGGTGGTTGTCGGCTGTTTCGGGTGCGTTCATAAAGCGGGATCAATCCAAACTAAATCGAGATAATCAGGCGCGAGATGGTTAAAATCAAGGTCAGTAGTGAGCAATGTTGCGTCTAGCGCATTAGCCGTAGCCGCAATCCACAAGTCGTTTTTGCCCATTTGTGACCCGGCTTGATGGCTAAACACATCAATGGCGACGTAAGCGTCCAAAATGCCTTGCTCGTTAATTTGGGCAACTTGAAAATGTGATAGATAAAAATTAAGATGGCCCGTTTGTTGCGCGCCCCAACCTCGCCGTTGCGCGAGCGAACGCATCTCCGCGATGGTAACAAAACTGATAACAGGTCGCTTCTCCGACGTGAGCAAGCCGAAAACGTTTTTGATGCGTTGCCCGAGTGCGCCGTTGCGCGCTATGTTTAGAATTACGTTTGTGTCCAACAAATATAACGGAGAATCTGGAGCGGAATAATTTACCATCTCCCCGCGTCCTCATCGTCTATTTGCTTTTCCGTTATAAGAAGAGCCTCTTCTGTCTCAGAATCTGGCCACGCTCCAAATTCAACCTTTGACCAATGTGTGCCATCCGCAAGCGTTGCTGATGTCCCAAAACGCTCCAATGAACGCGCGCGTCGTTCCGAAATACGTTCCGGTGTTCTTTTAACGGCGTCTAAAAGCGCAGTGCGTGCCTGACTACCGTTCGATAAAACGGCAGCATCTTGACGAATGACTTCTTTACGTACCAATCGTCCAACAATCTCGGAAACAATCTCCTCGGGCGCGACAGCGCCGCCCCTCTTGCGGGCGCGCCTTCGCAACGCTTCCATTTCCGATTCGCTAATCTCAATCGTCAACGTCACCATTGGAACTTGCCTCTTTCTCGCCCGCGCCCTCGGTCACGTCTAACATTTCGCGCGCATTCCAACCCCAAACGCTGTCGCCCTGCGGAAGCGCGCGGCACGCTTCCCATTCGCGCCGCGCCTCGTCGGTTCGTCCCGCCGCTTGTAGAGCAACGCCATATTTGTAGCGTAGGTCCGGTTCATTGGAATACGTCGCGACTACTTTGCTGTATAAGTCAACCGCCCCATAATCAGAGCGAATGTCACATACGGAGGATAACCGGGTGAAAGCCGAGCCGCGCTCAACGCCAAATTAAGCGCAGTCTCCGGTTCTTTTCAAAGGAACGAAAAGGCGACGTTCATAACCGCACGCGCTTTTCTCCTGCTTACCCGGTCTGGGTGTCTGCGGTCCAACTCGCCGCGCCATACACGCCGCAAAGCGGCGAGAGCAAGTACAAAGGCGACGCTCCAAACGAAACCGTGCAACATCTCCGGTGACATGAACGTTTTCCTCCGCGCAATTTGGTAAATCAGTCCGGCAGGTTCCAACCCTTCACGATGCTCATCAGCGTGGGGAGCGGCGTTTGCCAGAGCCACGTCACATCCAGCGTAAAACCCGGCAACGCCTCGCTTTTATAAAGGGTGTCGTTTTCCAAGGCGACGCGGCGAAACTTTCCGGAGCGGTCGCGGCGGTAGAACTCGGCCTGATGATCCTGCTGGTCAATCAGCCAGTATTCGCGAACGCCAATCGCCTCGTACTCGAAGAACTTTTTGTTTCGGTCGCGTGTCCGGCTTTCCTCGATCACAATTTCAACCGCAATATCGGCGGGGCCGTCTACGTAAACCTCTTTGAGACGTTCAAGGTTTTCCGGCGCGACAAAGAGTATATCCGGCTCGCGAATCGTTTCCTTGCCTCGACTGGTCGACTTGATACGCATGGCGAACGGGGCGGGGATGACCTCACCGCCGCCGTGCGTGTCCGCCCACGCCTGCATCATGCCGAGAAGAAAGCGTAGCGTTTGTTGATGCCAATTTGTGGTTGTCAAGAAAATTACCGTGCCGTCCTCGTCGAGTTCCGCGAATGTGGAATCGGTCGCCCACACGAGAAACTGGTCCACGGTAAGCGGACCGTCCGGCGGTAAGGCGCGGTCGAGGGAAACAACGACGCCGCCCGTCGCCCGTTCCTCAGCGGCTTGCGAGGGGCGGGCGGCGCGGCGGCGCGGCGGACGAACCGTAGGAACAACGGCGGGCGCGTCTACCACGAATCGCGCCCTTCGGTCTCAGTGGCGACAGCGTAGCCGGACCGGGTGAGCAGGTCCATCGAAACGCCGCCTTGATCGCGGTCGCGCCCATCGTACGGATTCGATGTGGTGGACGAGGACGCTTGATGCGCGCCGTAGCCGCCCAGCATTTTCTCCACGTACTTGCCCAGAATATCGGTTTCTATATTGACCAGATCGCCCGCCCGCTTGTCTTTCAAGGTGGTGTTATCCCACGTGTGCGGGATAATAGACAGCGCGAACGTTCGATCCTCGGCCTCGGCGACGGTGAGCGAAATGCCGTCCACGGCGACGCTACCTTTGGTGACGATATAGCGCATTAATTCGGGCGCGGCGTCCACGTACACGAACCACGAATTGCCGATGGGACGAATGGACGAGATGCGCCCGGCCCCGTCCACATGGCCCTGCACGACATGACCGCCCAAACGCCCGCCGACCGGAAGCGCGCGCTCCAAATTCACGCTATCGCCGACCGCAAGTGAGCCGAGCGCGGTTTTTCGCATAGTCTCGTAGACGGCGTCGAAAGAAACGTGCGGGGCGCGGAAATCCGTCGCCGTCAGGCACACGCCATTAATGCAAACCGAATCGCCGAGCGCGACATCCTCGGCGATTTTCCCGGAGGCGATCGTCAGGCGAACGCTTTCGCCTTCGCGCTCGATTCGGGCAACTTTACCAACCGACTCAATAATTCCGGTGAACATAGTAATCCTTTTTTCGTCGCTTCCGCTTCTACCGTCGCCGCGCTTACCTGTAAGAGTAAACTTTTCTTATATTGGTGATGCCGCATCCGCCTCGATAAGAACATCGGGGCCGAGACGTTTTATGTTTTTTATATCTAAGCAAACCGCGCTCGCCATGTTCTCGGCGACACCCGCGCCCTCTACCGGCGTTCGCGCGTCGCGCCCGCCGATTATCTTCGGGGCGACAAAGTAAAACGCCTTGTCTACCAGGCCCGACTCCCAGAACCGCGCCGCGGTTTCGCCGCCGCCTTCCAGAAGAACCGCATACCAATCACGATCCGCGAAAAACCGCGCCAAATCCGGTGCGTCCACGCCGCCGCTGTTGGGCAAACCGGGAAGCGTGACCACCTCCGCGCCCGCCCGCTCCAATGCCGCGCGTCGCGCGCTATCGGCATGTCCGTTCGCGGCGACGATAACCGTTCCCGGTTGCGCGACCCGCGCGCCGGGCGGCGTCCGCAAACTTCTATCTATTATGACACGCGCGAGGGGGCGTTCGTTCCCGCTTCGCCCACTACTTCTCTCGGTCCGCTCGGTGAGTTCCGGGTCATCGGCGAGAATGGTGCCGATGCCGACCACAATCGCATCCGCCCGCGCCCGCAGATGACGGTGCGCCCACGCTCGCGCCTGCGGCCCGGTGATCCATTTCGAGGAACCATCGGACGCGGCAATCTTCCCGTCCAGCGTCATGGCGGTTTTGTGGACGATATACGGCAAGCCCGTGGTGCGGTGTTTGACAAACGGCGCAATGAAGCGTTGCGCCAGATCGCCGCACACACCGACCGTGACCGCAACGCCCGCCGCTTCCAATTGTCGGTAACCGTCGCCGGACACGCGAACATCAGGGTCAACCATCGCCCCCACCACTCGCCCGACGTCCGCCTCAATGCACCGGTGCGAGCAAGGAACGCGCGATCTACCGTCCGCGTAGGCCCAAAACGAGCAGGGTTCCAGCGTGACATAGAGTGTCGCGCCCCGTGTTTGGTCCGCGCCTGCGTCCGCGAGCGCCATGGTTTCTGCGTGCGGCGTCCCCGGTCCCCGGTGCCACCCGCGCCCGACAATACGCCCGTCCCGCACTACAAGGGCGCCCACCTGCGGGCTGGGCGCGGTTCGTCCGCCCCGACGCGCAAGGACGAGCGCGCGTTTCATAAAATGAACGTCCGCCGCTTGCTGAACCGCATCGGTCACGACGTTTGCCCGCTCCCGCCCCGCGCGATTTGCTGAGGCGGCAAAGCGGCGGAATGGTCATTGCTGGCGGCCACGGTATCTGTCACGGGCTTGTCGCTATTTGCTTGTTGGGCCGCCGCCGTGACCTGTGCGACCACATCGCGAATCATCTCCTGCGCCAAACCGCGCCGCTCGCGCCGCACGGCGACGATGGATTCCAGCGAGTCGAGCAGGGCCACGCACAACAGGGTTAGGCCCAAAAACAAGCACGAACACAAATAAAGAATTTCACGCACGCTTGCGGCTTTTGGCGTGACGCCAGTTTTGAAGTCGGCGAACGTGTACGCGAGAAACAAGATCAGGAGAAGGTTCAGCAGAACCAACCCGACCGTGCGAAACAAGCGCGACCGTGCGGACAGCGCGCCGTACTTGCGCTTGTAACCGGCGACGGTAAACACAAGCGAGCCTGCAAGAAGAACGCCCAGAACTATTTGAAGCGCCGTCACCGTTTATGCTTGTCCTTTCGCTTGATACCCATTCGCAGACCACGGCAAAGAAGGGGAAGCCCCTCAATACCCTTGTAGGGGGTAGGGGGCTGTTTTCTATGCGCCCGCTGTCGCCGCCCGGAGCGCGGCGATACCGCCGGGAGGGCCGCCCGCGTGATGGAATACGTACGAGCCTGCCACCAGCACGTCCGCGCCCGCCTGCGCGAGACCCGGCGCGGTGCGGTCGTCCACGCCGCCGTCCACGGAGATCAAAAACGTCGCGCCCTCGGCGTCGCGCAAACGGGCCAGATCGCCGACCTTGTCGCCTGCGGCGGGCAGGAACTTTTGACCGCCGAAGCCGGGATTGACCGTCATCACAAGCACCAGGTCAATGTCGTCTAAAACATACGCGAGCGCATCGGGTGGGGTCGCCGGGTTGAGCGCGACGCCTGCCCGGCGCCCGCACGCCCGGATCGCGGCGAGCGTGCGCTGAAGGTGCGGCGTAGCCTCGGCGTGAACCGTGATCAGATCCGCCCCGGCGGCGGCGAACACCTCGATAAAATCGTAGGGACGCTCCACCATCAGGTGTACATCGAACGGGACATTGGGATACTGCGGGCGCAACGCGCGGACCAAATCCGGCCCGAACGACAGGTTCGGGACGAAATGCCCATCCATCACGTCGAAATGAAGCCAGTCCGCGCCCGCATGAACGCACGACGCGGCCCCGTCCGCGAACCGGTCGAACGACGCGGCGAGGAGGGAAGGCGAAATGCGAATCGCGCCTTCCTCGCGCCGATCCATCGGCGGAAGGCTTGCGGGCAGCGCGCCCACGGTTTCATGGTTGAAGTCGGTCATAATCGTTGTTTCAAGAAACGTCGCATTTCAACCGGCGGAAAGACAATGAATCATCCCGTTCTCCGGCCAGGCCCATTCCTTTTAATCCTTGAACGTTTGCGTTTTCGTCGCTTTGGCGACATCGTTATCGTAAAGAATGACGGTGACTTTTTTACCGATACATTCCACATCCTGCGAGAACTTTTCGCCCGGTTCCCGGTTCTCGTCGAACACGGTGCGCCTGCCGTTTTTGTCCTCGACATCTATGCGGAGCCGGTGGGGCATTCCGTCGTCAGGAATGTCGTACCCGCTAATGCCGATAACGCGAACTTTGTCGCCCTGCGGGTCGAGTTCGCCCACGGTGTTGGGTTCGAGCGGGAATGGGGACGGCGACGGCTCCACGAGAGGCGGCGGCGGCGGCTCCTCGCCTTTCGACAGCACCAGATCAATGCGGGTGCCGCGCGGGCGGTTTTCGCCCCACTCCGGTAACTGACGAAGGATGTTGCCTTTTGCGGTGAGCGTGTCGTACTCATAGCGCAACTCGCCAATACGCAAGCCGTTTTTCTCCAGGATGCGCCGCCCTTTATCAAGGCCAATATCGCGCACATCCGGCACCTCGACCATTTTCGGCCCGTTGGATACCCAGATGGACACCGGCTTGCCCGCGCGGATATGGCGTCCGGCCTGCGGATTCATCTGGAAAATCATATCGTCCGGCTCTTTGTCTCGGAACTGGCGATCCACGGTGGCAAGCGCGAACGCCTGCTCATGCGCCATCGCGCGCGCCTCGGAAAGAGATTTACCGACCAGATTTGGCACCACGACCTCACGCGGCGGCTGAAGCAGGTTGAACGTGATATACGCGAGCGAACCCATTGCGCCGAGCGCGAGCAGGAACAAAAACAAGTTTATAAAGGCGAGCCATTTGCCCGCATTCGAGGCGCGCGGGGGCTTGTAATCGTCGTCGTAGTTCGTCAAATCGTCTTCTCGTTTACGCTTTCGGCTCCGCCGCCTCGCGTCGTTTGCGACGTTGGTTGCGGCGGAAAGCGTGGTTTCCGGGTCGAGCGGATCCGCGTAAACCGCCGTAACCGGCGTGGTCGCCGCTTGCGCTATGGTCGCCGCCGCTACCGCAGGTGCCGCTTCGACAGCGGCGGTAGCGACGGATGCCGCTATAACCGGCGCGGTCGCCGCGATCACAGGCGTCGTCGCGACCACGGAACGTTGCCCGGTTCCCGGCATAACGATGGTTTGTTCCCCATCCGGAGGCGGGGGCGGGGGAACCGGGACGCGCGGCGGCGCGACGGGAGCCGGGACCGTTTCCGATAGCGGCGCGCCAACCGGCGTCGCCCGCAGGGGAACATCGGCAAGCGGAACATCGGGGATTGGTTGCGTGACCAGAATAGGTGGAAGGGGAGCATCGAGCGGCGACCACGCGAGCGGTTTACCGAAGCGCAGGGCGTCGCGGACAAGCCGCAGATCGCGCACGAACTCGGAAGCGGACACGTACCGCGCGGCGGGCGCAGGCGCGAGCGCCTTGCGGACAATGCCATCGAGGGCGCGCGGGACCGCCTGATTAATCTCGCGCGGCGACGGCGCCTCCGGCCCGCCGCGCGCGGGGGTGTCGCCGGTCAGCATCTCGAACAGTATGGCCCCGAGCGCGAACAGATCGGCGGACGGCGTCAGGGGGGCGTTGTCGGCAAGTTCCGGCGCGCGATAAGGAAGGGCTACGGGAAGCGCTTCGGCGTTTTCTTTGACCAGAAGATTTTGCGCGTCCGCTATCCCGAAGTTCGTCAGTTTTACCTGGCTGTCCGGCCCGATAAGAACGTTCTGGGGGCGAACATCGCCGTGGTTCACTCCTCGGGCGTGGGCGTATTCCAAAGCCTCGGCGAGCGCGAGGGCGACCTCGTTCGCCGCTGTAAGTTGAAACGGAGCCACCCGCCGGATGCGCTCTTTGAGATCAATGCCGCGCACGTATTCTTCGGCGACAAACAGCGCGTTGTTCCGCTCGGCGTCCTCGCCCAGATCGAACGTGCGCGTGATGTTTGCGTGGTTGAACGCCAAAACCCGCGCGACGCCATCGCGCAAATTCGCTTTCACATCGGCGCGGTCCGCGAACACGGGAAGCGGCGTTTTGAACGAGACAATGCGGTTCAGTTCCCGGTCGCGCGCGCGGAACGCGGCAAGGAACGGGCCTTCGCCGACCATCTCCAAAATCTCGTACCGGCTCGCAACCGTCTGGTTCACCCCATTTTGGGCGCGCGGCGCTTCGTCGAGCGGCAAAGGATTGCTACCGTCCACGGCGCGGTTTCCTTTCCGGGGCGGCGGCGGGCGGCGCAGGGATCGGCGCGGCGATTGTGGCGGGAACAGCGTTTTGCGGTGTGGTTGCCATATTGGTCAAAATTGTATCAGAAGCGGGCGCATCTGTTATGACGCCATAGCCGCCGCGAAGCAAACCCAAAACAAGCGCGCCGACCGAGACCAGCAAAAATAGGCCGTACACAGCCGTCAAATCGGGCGCATTCAAGCCTAAACAAGGCAAGAAGTAGGCCGCGAGAACCGCCGCGAACCAAATGCACAGGGCGACCTCGCGCCATAGATAGTTTACGTCGCCGCTGGTCGCCGTGTTTCCTTTGGCATTATTGCCCGCATTGCCGCGCGTCACGCTCACGCTCCACCATTCCCTTGAGGTTTGTCGTTGTTGCCGTAAATCTCGGTTTGCCGCGCAAGCCCCGCGCGAATATCGGTCTCGGTGACGTTGTCGTACAAGGCGACATCGCCCATCGCCCGCGCCAGAATAAAGCGCGCTTTTCCTTTATGGGCTTTCTTGTCGCGTCCCAAAAGCGCAATGATGTCGTCGTGCGAAACGTCACTGGGAAGCGCGATGGGCAGATTGAAAACGCTCGCCATTCGTCCAATATTAACTCGGACACCCTCCGGCGTTATTCCCATCCGGTTCCCGATAGCGGCGGCGGCAACCATGCCAATCGCGACGGCTTCCCCATGTTTATACCGTTTGTAGTGCGTCGCGGATTCCAAAGCGTGTCCGATAGTATGCCCGAAATTCAGCGTCGCGCGCAAGCCGGTCAACTCGTACTCGTCCTGCGCCACCACTCCCGCCTTGATCTCGCAGGATCGGCGCAGAATATATCGAAGTTTCCCCTGGTAAATCGAGCCGTCCAGCAACCTGCCAGACTCTTCTACGCTCATTTCCGGCGTCGGAACATTTTGGCGCATGGCTTTCAGCGTTCCAATGCAGTCGCTTATGGAATTAAGAAAATCAAAACCCATATCTGGGTCCGCGATAACGCCGTACTTGATAACTTCCGCCATACCCGCCGCGAACTCACGCAGGGGGAGCGAGTTTAGCGTGTTCGTGTCCGCGAGGACGGCGCGCGGTTGATGAAACGCGCCGACCAGGTTTTTCCCCGCCCGGAAGTCCACGCCGGTTTTGCCGCCGACGCTGGAATCCACCATCGCCAAAAGCGTGGTCGGGATTTGCACGTAGTCCAGACCGCGCAGGTACGTCGCTGCGACAAAGCCGACCACATCGCCGACCAC
>CAXUMS010000117.1:0-2266 GCA_964252165.1 uncultured Armatimonadaceae bacterium | reverse complement strand
GTTTTGCGGTCCACGGCCTGCGGCAGGTCGTACAGCGCGCCGTGGAGCCGCGCGACCGTAGCGAGCGTTTTGTACCGCTCGCCCGCCGCAAACGTAATGACCGGCGCGACATCCATACCGGCGTCGGTAAGCGATTGGACAAGCGCGGGCGCGTACCGTTTGGCGATTTTGGGTTGCGTGATAATCACGACCCGCCCGCCGCGCGCGACCGGCGCAAGCAGTTCGCCCGCCCGCGCGAGGAGGCCCGCGCCTATATGAATATCGTAGTCGCGTCCGCCGCTCAGGCCGACATGAACGGTTTCCGCCGCCGCGTCGGGCGTCACGGTTGTTTGCGTCGTGTCATTAAGGCTGTCACTCACGGCGTTTGCGTTTCCCGAACCCATTTTTGCGCTTTGCGGATAATCTCCACCGCGATAGCGTCCGGCGCGCGATCCGATGTATCCACGACCAGATGCGCCGCGCTCTGGTACGCGGGGGCGCGCTCGCCCAGTAGCGTCAGAACGTGCGTCAGCAGATCCACGCCATCGGGCGGGGTGAGCAGGGGACGCGATGCGGCGCGCCGCTCGGTCCGGGCCACAACCACATCGGGCCGCGCGGTCAGCCAAATCACCAGGGCCGCGTTCCGCAAGGCGTCGGCGTTTTCCCGCCGCAGAACCGCCCCGCCGCCCGTCGCGATTACCTGACGCTCGCTTCGGCACACGCTCAAAACCGCGCTCGCTTCCCGGTCACGAAAAGCGGCCTCGCCTTCCTCGGCGAACACCTGCGGGATTGCACGTCCCGCCGCCGTTTCGACAACCGTATCCGTGTCCGTGATTTGCCAGCCCAACCGACGCGCAACCGACCGACCCACCGTGCTTTTGCCGCTCCCCATGAAACCGATTAACGCGATGTTGCGCGGCAAATCGGCGGGAAAGGATGAAGGATAAAGGATGAAGGATGAAGGAGGACCCAATACACCTTCGGCGGAAAGTTCGGGATTTTCATCCTTCATCCTTTATCCTTCATCCTTTCCCTTGTGGTACGTGGCCTGAAAAGCGTCGTAGTTTCGCCGCATCTCTTGCAGGGAATCGCCAGCGAACTTTTCCATAAACGCCTGCGCGAGCGTGATGGCGACCATCGCCTCGCCAATCACGCCCGCGGCGGGAACCGCGCACACATCGGAGCGCTCGGCGAACGCGGGCTTAGCCTCGCCGGTCGCCGTATCCACCGAACCTAACTGGCGCATCAGGGTCGCAATCGGCTTCATCGCGGCCCGGATAACCAGCGGTTCGCCGTTCGTGATACCGCCCTCGGTTCCGCCCGCGCGGTTCGTCAACCGCTGGACGCCGGTATCGCCGCCCGGCGCGAACTCGTCATGTACTCCCGAACCGGGCGTCGCGGCGGCCTCGAAGCCCATGCCGATCTCGACGCCCTTGATCGCATTGATGCTCATCAACGCTTGCGCGAGCCGTCCGTCAATGCGCTTGTCCCAGTGGACATACGACCCCAGCCCGACCGGAATCCCGAACGCGACCACCTCGAAAACGCCGCCCAGCGTATCGCCCCGCCGCTTCGCGCTGTCGATCAGGGCGACCATACGCTCCGACGCCGCTTCATCCGCGCACCGCACCGGCGACGCTTCCGCAAGCTCAAACAATTCATCCGCGCTGATACCTATCGGCGCGCTCGCCGATTCGCCGCCGATACGGGTGATGTGCGAAACGATCCGAACGCCGAACTCCGCCAGAAGCAACCGCGCTACCGCCCCGACCGCGACCAATGTCGCTGTGTTCCGCGCCGATGACCGCTCCAAAATATTGCGAATATCGGTATGCCCGTACTTGACCAAACCGACATAATCAGCATGACCGGGACGCGGCACCGTTACGGCTTTAGGAGCCTCCGCCCCGCCGTCCTCCGACGCCTCAATCTGCATCCGCCCTCGCCAATTCTCCCAGTCGCGGTTCCGAATCACAAAAGTCACCGGCGAACCAAGCGTGACCCCGAACCGAACACCGTTCAATATCTCGACGGCATCCGTTTCAATCTTCTGACGCGCCCCGCGCCCGTACCCGCCCTGCCGCCGCCGCAACTGCTCATTGATCGCGCTCGCCTCCAGCGTCATCCCTGCCGGTAACCCTTCGATCACCGCTGTCAATGCCGGTCCGTGCGACTCGCCGCCTGTCAAAAATCGAAACATATTACCCCTATTGTAGCACAGGGGGGAAAGGATGAAGGATGAAGGATGAAGGATGAAAGGGTGCGCCCCCCCGGAAGATTAAGAGGC
>CAXUMS010000116.1:0-15738 GCA_964252165.1 uncultured Armatimonadaceae bacterium | reverse complement strand
TGAGCGATTTAGACTTCCGCTAAGTAGACGCAAACGATAAAACAGGAAACAAAACGGGAAAGGGGCGCGGGGCGCAAAACGGTATGATGGAAATAGCCGTGTGGTTTTTTATGCCGCGCGGATCTCCCTATTCGTTTGAAGGATGTACCTACCTCGATGACGCCGCTCGATGCTTTGCTCGCCGATTTTGAAACTGTGCCGCACCACGAGCGCGTTCGCCGCGTTATCGCGGTCGGGGAAACGGCGCGGGGCGGCGACGCGGCGGCGGCGCTTCTCGCCGAACTTCGGGCGCAGGGCGGCTTTTACCATCGGTTTCTCGCGCTGATGGCGTGCCACGGGAGCCGTGACGGCGCGCAGGTTGTCGCGGTTTTGAAAAGCGACCCGTCCGCTTTGCTTCGCGCCTGCGCCCGCAACATGACTGTTCTTGTGTGCGACGACGTTCAAATCGCGGATGTGCTTGCGTTCCTGCCCGCGCGCGGCGACGGCATTGCAAAACTGCTCCGGGAGCTTGCGCGCCGCAAACGCCACGCGCCTGTGGACGCGTTTTTGGAAACGCTCGCGGGCGGCGACGCCAGGCGGCTCGTCGCGCTTTTGCCTTATGGCTCGGCCCCCTACGTTTTGAAGCGCCTCGACGCGGTGGCGGACGGCTTGGGCGTTTACGATTGGGCGCGGCTCGCCCGTTGGCATCCCGATGTTGCGTCCGCCGCCCTGCAAGCCGCGCTCGACGACGCCGCCGACACGGTAGCCGATGATACCGACGCCGCGCCGCAACTCGACGCGCGCTTGCTCGCCCGCATCAACGCCGCCCTCCCGATTCTCGCCCGCACCCGCCCGGACGAGGCCGCACGGCTGGCGGAAACCGCGTCGCGCCGCACGTCGGTATCCCACTTAAGATTAAACCGGCTTGCCCATACGCACCCCGGCGTTATCGCGTCGCTTATTTTAGCCGTCCCGAACAGCGCAATAGAAAAGTATTCGTCGCTGTCGCTTGTTATCACGCAGGCCGCGCCGCGTTTGCCCGAGGAAACGTTGCTTGCGCTTGTTCGCGCCCGCCCCGGCTTGTTCGCCGATTACGAGGCAGGCGCGTTTTATCGGCTCGGAATGAATTGGTTCGGACGCCTTGCGCCATCCGTCCGTCGCCGCTTGTACGAGGTCGCGGGCAACGGTTGGCGCGGCGGTAACGGCGTTCTTTCCCTTTCGTTTGCGCGCCATCTGCCTGATGCCGCCTTGCGCCATGCCGAAGCGCGGCGACACCTTGCGCTTCCCGCCCTTGCGTCCCAGGTTCTTTTGCGCCTGTCCTACGCGTCCCTTTTGCCGTGGGACGAAGCCGCGCGCGTTTTGGAGCCATCTATCCGCAACCCCGACGCCGACACGCGCGGAACCGCCGTCGCCGCGCTGATCGGGTGCGCCCGGTACGAACCTGCGCATCTCGCGGACGCGCTCGCCCTTGTCGCGGCTCGGAAATTCGAGCAAGACCCAGTGCGCCGTGCGCTTCTTGGCGCGCTTGCTGGTTTGCCGCCGTCGCGCTGGCGGGCCGAGCATTTGCCCGCGCTGACGCAAATCATCCTCGACGCCCTGGACGCATCCGATTTGTCGCCCGCGACCGCAAGCGAGGCGGAAAAATTGACCGTAGCGCTGATACGGTTCCATCCCGCTTGGGCCGCCGAAACGCTTGCCATGCTTGTTAAAGAGCGTGGTCAAATTCACATAGGCGGTTTGGGCGACCGCTTGAGCGACACCGATGTTCTCCGCATCGCGCCCGCGCTTCTTCCTACGCTTCTATCATGGGAAACCCGTGAACGGGAACACTATCTTCTTGCCGTGGCCCAAAGCCTGGGGCGACGCCTGCGCGCATTCGATGATTTCGTGGCGATTTTGGAGCGACGCCTCGCCGCGACCACGCAAAGTTACATCGCGTCGCAGATATTATCGCTTTTGGCCGAGCATAGGCCCGAACGCTACGCCGTTCTCGTTCCCGCTTTGCTTGAGAAAGACCCGAGTGTGTTCACGCTTCCTTTGGTCTACAACTACCTCCACGAGCGGCGGCAAAACCTGCTGACCGACCCGTTTTTAGGACGACAAGCGTTCAAGGGACGCTTCAGCACGGGCCAAACGCGTTTCGTCCTGCCGGTCACGACCGGTTTTCATCGGTGGACGCCCGCCCAGCAGGAAACGTTTGAGATCACGCTCGCCGCAATCACGCGCGATCAGGACCGCGACACGCCCGGCGTTCTGCGCGCCGTCTCCCAACTCGCATCGCTTCCCGCCATCGCGCCGGACCGGCTTATCGCGTTCGCCGGTTTGGACAACGACAAGATCGCCGTGCGCGACGCCGCCCTGCAAGCCCTGGCGCGCGTGGACGACGGAAGCGGCGTGCCGGTTCTCGTGGTCGCGCTCAGCGACGCTCGCGCCCGTATCGCCATCTACGCCCTGCGCGGCGCTTTAAGCGAAATGCCCCCGGAACGCGCGCTCGCGCTCCTCGAAGCCGCCCCGACAAACAAGGTCACGGTCGGCAAGGAGGTCGCGCGGCTGGTCGGCGAGTTGCAAACGCCCCAAGCGTTCGCCTTTCTCGAACGCCTCGCAGGAACCGACGGTTTGCACCGCGATATTCGCGTCGCCGTTCTCCGCGCCCTGTGGGACTACCTGGAATACCCCGACGCGTGGCCCATTCTCAACGTAGCCGCGCGCGACGCCGACCCGGCGGTTGCGCGCGGCGTCGTACGCGTGTTCGCGGATCGTTTATCGCTCGGGGCGCAGGCGCGCCTGCTCGGTCTTTTGGGCGCGCTCCTCGATCACCCGGATGTTCAAGTGCGCGCGGACACGCTCGCGCGCCTCGCGGATGCCCCAATCCCGGACCGGGAAAGCGCGTTGCTTGGGCGCCTTTTAACGCTGGCGGCGTCTCCAATCCCTGACGAAAGCCAGGCCGCCGCCCGCGCCGTTTTCGCCGTGTACGCCGACGCCCGGAACGCCCCGGCAATCGGCGACGCCGTGCGCGAATTGCGCGCGAACCGCCGCGCGCTTCAAACTCTTGTTGTCGCCCTCCAAACCGCTCTTGCGACCACGGCCCGGCGCGCCGCCCTCGCGCCCCTGGTTCGCGCCGTGCTAAACGCCCTCGATGGCGACGCCGTCGCCGCGCGCCTGCGCGCCGACCTTGCCATTACTGGACTTTCGTGGCCCGAAATCCCGCCCTTCTTGTCCGACCTCGCCGCGCGGGGCGAACTCCACGCGGACGCCTTAGCCGCATCGCTTGCCGCTATTAGTGGCGCGGTGCAAACCCGCGCGTTCGCCGCCGCAACCGGCGCAGGCGACGACGAAACCGACGAACTCGCCCAAACCGAGCGCGCGCTTGCCCAACACGCGGACGAGAAACTGCGCCGTGTCGCGGTCGCCGTTCTGGTCGCCCGCGCCGCCCACGGCGCGGCGGGCTGGTCGCCCGTGTTGCGCGCCCGCCTCGAAACGTACAAAACTGACGTATCGCCCCTTGTCGCCGCCGCCGCGCAGTTCACGTTCCCGCCGCCCGCAGAGTAAGAACGCGCGTGGCGGCCACGCCCGGTTCGCGTTATAACGAACTGTCCCGATGGGTTCACAACAAAACCCCAACATCGGCGACCGCCACAGCCACAGCGCTACCTGCCCCAATCAACACGGGCGACGGCTCAAAACGCGCTACCTGCTTGCGATGTATTGTTTCATTGATTGGGTGGAAACAAGGGGCGAAGGCTTCCGCCCTGATCTACCGGACGGCGTCGGATTTACCTTGCTTGCCGAACCGGGGCAAGAGGTCAACGAAAATAAACTGACGTGGGCTATTTTCCGCACGCGCATCCCCTACGACGACCGCGCGGATTATCCGCAATGTGAGTTTGTCAGCGCCGAACTTGACGGGCTAATCCGTTCTGGCGAAACCTACCCGCCCGCACTCGCCTTCGCCCGCGACGATATGCAACATTTAACCGCCGCCGACGTTTCTCGCGCCGATTTCGCCCGCATTTACACGGAACAACTACGTTTTCATCTGCTGGAGCAACGCAAACGTCGCTTTTTTCTCGCCGAGGCGCGGGAAAGCGGCGGTTTCAAATCTGCGGGGACGTTCTACTGGATTGTCGCGAGTAACACAGACCAAACTGCGGTTCGTTGGATCTCAAGCGATTTCTTTGTTTACACCGACGCTTTCAACGCTTTCGATATAGACGACGCAATAATTAACGTGCGAACACGCAAACCGACGCCTCCCATTACGGAACCGACGCCCGGACCCAGCGCGTGACGCTTTAACCCCTCACGCGCACCCTATCCGAAACTTTCGCCCCGGTTTGGTTCGCCGTTCCAGGGCGACCACGACCTCCGCGCGCCGCGCGGCGGCGCATCACCTTCCCGCCGCCCACGGGTTCAAAAAGGGCTACAACTATGTCTGCACCATCGTGGTTTTACTTTGTTGATTATGTAGAGTATGTAGAGGCGCCAGGCTCTTACACCCTTGATCTGCCGGAAGGAATTTCGTCGTGGTTTAGCGTGCTTGCCGCACCGGGCCGCGCAACGGGCGATAAAGCTGAACCTGCGCCGCCTTCTTATTGTCTTTTCGAAGCGGATATACCCCTATACGAAAGCCACAGCTATCCGCAGTGTCAACCTGTCAGCGACATGTTTTGGGTTTTAATCAACTCGGCCAAAAGATACCCGCCCGCGCTTGCGCTCGCCGGGGCCGATATGGAACATCTGACCGATCCTACGATGTCCCGCGCCCGGTTCGCCTATACCTATGCCGAACGGTTGCGGTTTTACCTGAGGAATCAGCGCGACGCCCCTTACTTTCTCGCCGAAGTTCGGAAGCCAAAGCGCACGGAAAAAGACGAATACTATTACTCCTTCAAGTGGGCGGGCGAGTTTGTTTGGGTTCTCGATTACAAACGCGGGCGCGGCGTCGCCTGGGTTTGCGACGACGTCATCATTTTCCGCGACCCGCTTTCTCACTTCAACATTGATATGGACGCCGCCGAACTCGCCGCGCGTTTTAGCGACGTTAAAATCCGCACACACCGATGAGGGCAACCAACGCCCGCCACGCTTGACGGTCGGGCGGAGAAGCGCCGCCTTCTTCACGCGCGCGGTCGAAAGCGGCGCTCTGCTTCCCTGACACGAATCGAAACCTCTACAGCCAAGCGCGTCCGCCGTATTTCCTGTACGCGGGCAGGCTCAACACGCGCAATTTACCACGATGTATTGCTTTATTGATTGGGTGGAAACGGAAGAGCAGGGCATCTCCCCTGATTTACCGGAAGACGTATTTTGTGATTTGCTCGCCGAACCGGGCGGGGATGACGACGAGAACAAACACGCCCAAATTTTTGGCCTTTGGGAAATAAGAATAAACATTCGCGACCGCGCCGCTTACCCGCAGTGTGAACCTGTTAGCTTGGAACTTCACCGCCTCATAGAATCCGCGAAGGGATACCCGCCCGCGATTGCGCTTGCTTCCGTTGACATGGACTACTTGACTGGTTCCGCTGTATCCCGCTCTGACTTTGCCCGTATCTACGCCGAGCGGTTACGCTTTTATCTGAAACAACAAAAGGATAACCCTTATCTTCTCGCCGAAGCGCTTGTAACGGACGGTGACGCGGATTTCGCCTACAAGCGCCTCGGGGATTTTTGCTGGATTATCGGCTACCATCCCGATCTCGGCGTTGATTGGGTTTACGACCGCACCATCATCCTTCGCGACCCGCCTTCTCATTTTGACATCGCCGTGGCTGCTCTTGCCGCTCGCTTTCCCGTAGACACTGACTCCGCCTGCAATCAGGAAGAACTAAATCGAGCGTCTGATGAGTCGCCCTGGTTTGCAAGGCAAGGTATAGGGTCTGCGGACTTTCCTATTGGGGGGCGAAGGCGTTCGGCTTGACAGGCGCGCCATACGCCGCTACACTATGCGTAATTAGTTGCAAACGCCTTTAACATCCGTCCGGCGAGGCGGGTAAGGGTTCGCTAAAGCCGATACGGAAACGTTGCCGACGCTACCACGTTTGGCGGGTTTGCGTGCGACACGTTCGCGCTTTTTTGCGCGCTTGGTGTCGCCGCGCCGCCGCCGCCAAACCGCGCGCCCGACGCCCCCGAACGTTTTTTCGACGCCTTCCCCTTCCTCATAACGAGGCGCGGAGGCGTTTTTTGTTTGCGGGACGTTAAGGGACGACGAAGTATGGCGGCGAAAACAGCAAACGGCGGCGCGGGCGAAACGCAGGTGATGGACGCGGGCGAGGTGCGACGTGCGGTTACCCGGATCGCGCACGAGATTGTGGAGCGGAATAAGGGCGCGGAAAACGTGGTTCTGGTCGGCATCCTGCGCCGGGGCGAACCGCTCGCGGTCCGGCTCGCCACGCTTATCGGGCGTATCGAGAACGCGGACAAGACCATCGGGAGCGGCGCGCTCGACATCGCCCTGCACCGCGACGATTACGCGACCCGCCAAACCCTGGCGCGCAAATCCCATATTCCGTTCGATATTACCGGCAAAACCGTGGTATTGGTGGACGATGTCCTGTTCACAGGCCGCTCGGTACGGGCCGCGATTGACGCTCTGATGGATTTTGGGCGACCGGGCGCGATCCAACTCGCCGTTTTGGTGGACCGGGGACACCGCGAACTTCCGATCCGCCCCGACTTCGTGGGCAAGAACCTTCCCACTGGCTTGCTCGAACATGTCCACGTCCGCTTGTCCGAACTCGACAGCGGAACCGACGACGGCGTGTTTATCGCCAAGCCCGCCCTCTCCGCCGGGGGAAGCGACGAATGACCGCCGCCTCCCCCCACGCGCCCGTACGCCTCGCCGGGCGCGATTTGCTGGATTTGGAATCGCTGACGCGCGCCGAGATTATCCACATCCTGGACAGCGCGGAAACGTTCGGCGAGGTGTTGCGCCGCCCGATCAAGAAGGTGCCGACCTTGCGCGGCAAGTCGGTCGTGACGATCTTTTTCGAGAACTCCACCCGAACGCGCACGTCGTTCGAGGCCGCCGGTAAGTACATGAGCGCGGACGTGATCAATATCTCCGCGTCCACCTCGTCCGCGTCGAAGGGCGAATCGCTCCGCGACACGTTCCTGACGCTTCAGGCCCTGACCGCCGACTTGATCGTGATGCGAACGCCGTTTTCGGGCGCGTGCCATCAGGCCGCCGACTGGGTCGGCGTTCCGGTCGTGAATGCGGGCGACGGCATGCACGAACACCCGACGCAAGGGCTGCTGGACCTTCTCACGCTCCGGCAGGTCAAGGGCGATCTGGTCGGCCTGACCGTCGCGATTGTCGGCGACATCGCCCATTCGCGGGTCGCCCGCTCGAATATCTGGGGCTTGCACCATCTGGGCGCGCAGGTCCGCCTTGTCGGCCCGCCTACCTTGATGCCGCCCGACGCCGCCCGCTTGCCCGTTTCGGTTCACCATGATTTGCGGGACGGTTTGGACGGGGCCGATGTGGTCAATGTCCTCCGGCTTCAGCGCGAGCGTCAGGGCCGCGCCTTGTTCCCATCCGAGCGCGAATACTCCCGGCTGTTCGGCGTCACCCGCGACGCTTTGAAAGCGGCGAAACCAAATGCCTTAGTGCTTCACCCCGGCCCGATGAACCGGGGTTTGGAAATCGCCGCCGATGTCGCGGACAGCGATCAATCGTTTATCGAGCGTCAGGTAACCAACGGCGTCGCGGTGCGAATGGCGGTTTTATTTTTGCTGATGGGAGCCGAAGGCGGCGCGGCGGCGTAAGATGAACGCGCTTCGCCGTCTTCATTTATCGGAACCGAATCACGAAAATAGCGCTACAGAACGCCACGGTTATATTGATCTATGTATTCCTCGATGGAGAACGCGGCGCCGGTTACAAAGACGTTTCCGTTCTTTTTGTCAACAAAGAAAGGCGCGTTTCCAAGCAAGCGATCCCCGATATTTCCCGAAGCGAGGTAATCCGCCAATTGGTAGTAGAACACCACAATATCGCCATGATATTCAACGCGGGCGATGACAATTTCTCCTGGTTGATGATAGTAGGACTTGCTGTCTATATGTTTTTGAATGGCTTCAAGCATACAAGTTTCATCTTCGCAGTTTTCTATATTGAAAAGTGGTTCCCGCTTGACCTTCGCCTAGGGAATTGAAGCGTACTCGCCTTCCGCCTCACCGGATCGGGCGAGACGCTTCAACATTTCGGCGTAGCGAGGTCGCAGACGCGCAAGCGACTCTCGCACCGCGTTCACGCCCAAACCGACAGGGGGCGTAGAAGGAGCGTTCGGCGTGGCGTCACCTCCATTTTGCGAGGCGGGATGCGAGGCGACTTGGGGTTTATGGCTGGGTGAATCCGGATTATGCATGACTTACTTCTGTATCGTTTAACGCGCCAATTTGCGAAGCGCGTCGCGGTCTTCATTTATAACGCGCTCGGCGAGTTCGATCTGCGCGGCGAAGTCGGGGTCGCAAGGCGACAATGCAACGCCGCCGCTTGCGGTTTCCGTGGCCAACAGCAAGTCGCCCGCGCTGACGCGAAGGTAATTGAGTAGCGCCGGGGGCAGAACGACGCCGACCGCGTCATCGCCTATCGGTTCGATTTTCAGAATAAAGTTTGGCATAGTATAACCTGCGAAACGCCTGCGCCGTGAAAACGCGCCGGGGCAATATAGTACCACGGTACGTGAAGATTTTGACAGGACAAACGCGCATAAAGAGCGCATAAGGAAGCGAATGTGATTTTACGCGGCGGGCGGGTCGTTGACCCCGCAAACAACAGAGACAGCATCGGCGACGTGCGGCTGAGCGGCGCGACGGTCGCGGAGGTGCGTGACGCGGCGGACGGGCCGATTGCGGCGCAAAACGGCGAGTGGGTCGTGGACTGCGCGGGCTTGGTCGTGTGTCCGGGCCTTATTGATACTCATGTTCACCTGCGCGAACCCGGCCTGGAGTACAAGGAAACCATCGAATCGGGCGCGTGGGCGGCGGCGCGGGGCGGCTTTACCGCTGTCGCGTGTATGCCCAACACCAACCCCGTCATTGACAACGCCGCGATTGTGCGCGACCTTCGGACGAAGTCCGATGCGGCGCTCGGCGCGCGCGTTTACGTGATCGGCGCGTTCGCCAAAGGTATGGCGAACCGGGAACTTGCGGAGATGGCGGACCTCAAGGACGCGGGCATTGTCGCCGTGTCCGATGACGCCTACGCGGTCCAGGACGCCGAGTTTCTGCGACGCGCGATGGAGTACGCCCAAATGCTCGATCTGCCCGTTCTGACGCACTGCGAGAACGTCGCGCTGTCGCAGGATGGCGCGATGAACGAGGGCTACACGGCGAGCGTGATGGGCGTCCGGGGCTTGCCGCGCGAGGCGTACGAGATGGATGTGGCCCGCAACATTCTCCTGTCGCTCCTGACCGGCGCGCACCTGCATGTTCTCCATGTTTCCACCGCGCGCGAGGCGGAACTGATCCGCTGGGGCAAGGCGCAGGGCGCGCGGGTGACGTGCGAAACCGCGCCGCACTACTGGTGTTTGACCGACGAAGCATGCCGGGGCTACGACACCAATGCCAAAATGAACCCGCCGCTCCGCACACCGGACGATTGCGAGGCGATGATTGCGGGCCTTGCGGACGGAACCATTGACTGCATCGCCACCGACCACGCCCCCCATGCCGCGTACGAAAAGCAGGTCGAGTTCGCGTCCGCGCCGTTTGGCATCGTGGGTTTGGAAACATCGCTTGCGCTCGGCGTCACGCACCTGGTCAAAACGGGCCGCTTGTCGCTCTCCGATCTGGTCCGCCTGATGAGTACGGCCCCGGCGCGCATTCTCAAACTGCCGGGCGGCGATTTATCGCCCGATTCACCCGCCGATGTTACCGTTTTCGACCCGGACGCCGTTTGGACAGTGGACCCGGCCCGCTTCGTCTCGAAAGGCCGCAATACGCCGTTTGGGGGCCACACGCTTACCGGCATGCCACGCCTGACCCTTGTCGGCGGCGAAATCGTCTACGACGCCGCGAATGAGACCGGGTAAGGCGCAACAAGCCTGTAAACGATACAACAAACAGGGATTATAATGGTTCGTCATTGACCACGTGGTCAACCGCGTGGTCAACCGCGTGGTCAATGACGAACCGCGTTCCGAACGCCCGCAAACGATACGACGAATAAGTTTATGTCCCCATTCATCCTTCATCCTTCATCCTTCATCCTTTCCCCTTCGGAGGCCGCTTAGATGGCTCGCGCGATTTTGGCCCTTGCCGATGGGACCGTGTACGAGGGGACCGCGTTCGGCGCTAAGGGCGCGACGGTCGGCGAGGCGGTTTTCAATACCGGCATGACCGGCTATCAGGAGGTGTTGACCGACCCGTCGTACGCCGGGCAGATCGTCACCCTCACCTACCCGCTGATCGGCAACTACGGCGTGAACGTGGACGATGTCGAGTCGCGGCAAATCCAGGTTGCGGGCTTTGTCGTGCGCGAACTCGCCGATACGTTCTCCAACTGGCGCGCGTCGGAGTCGCTCCATTCGTTTCTTGCCCGAAGCGGCGTGGTCGGCATTACGGGCGTGGACACGCGCGCGCTCACGCGGCGTATCCGGCACGAAGGCGTGATGATGGCGGCCCTGTCCACGGAAGCCGAAAGCGGCGCGTCGCTGGTCGCCGATCTGCAAAATCGCCAGCCCGAGATCGCCTACGACAAGATTGACTGGGTCAGCCGCGTCACCACCAAAAACGTGTACACGTGGGGGCCGGACGAGGCCGACGCCAAATACCGCATTTCCGTATTGGACTGCGGCGTCAAGTACAATATTCTGCGCGAACTCGCCGCTTTGGGCGCGCGCACCACGGTCTTCCCCGCGTCCGCGTCCGCTGACGACCTGTTAGCCGATAACCCGGATGGCGTTTTTCTGTCGCCCGGACCGGGCGACCCCAAACTCTTAGGCTACGCCGTGCAAACCGTGCGCGACGTGGTCGCATCGGAAAAGCCCGTCATGGGCATTTGTCTGGGTAACCAGTTGCTCGGTTGCGCGTGGGGCGGCGAAACGTTCAAATTGCCATTCGGGCATCGGGGCGCCAACCATCCGGTCAAGGACCTCCCGACAGGCCGCGTCGTGATTACCAGCCAGAACCACGGCTACGCCCTCGACGCCCATTCGCTCGCCCGCGACCCCCATATCGAGGTGACGCAGATCAACCTGAACGACGGCACCGTCGAGGGCCTGCGCCACAAAGAGTTGCCGGTCTTCTCGATCCAGTACCACCCGGAAGCGTCGCCCGGCCCGACCGATTCCCGGTTTTTCTTCGAGCGTTTCCTGCAACTAATTGACGAGCGGCGGCGATAAGGCGCGATGTTACCCGTTTTTGCCCCCACCCCCTGCCCCTCTCCCCTTAGTGTTGGCTCCGCCAACGGGAGAGGGGTGCCTGCTCCGTGTTGATGTGGGTTACACAGATGGAGCAATACGAGTTGCACCGTTGGGGAAACAAACATCTTGTCGCATCAGGCTCCCCTCTCCCGTCAACGAAGTGGACATCAAAGGGAGAGGGGCAGGGGGTGAGGGCCAACACGGAAGAAAACAGCGACAAGGACGCAAATCATGAATGAAGCCGTTCGCGCCGCCGCGCTTGACCTTGTCGCCCGCGCCGAAGCGCTGGGCTACTATGCCCGAATTCCGGCAAGCGGGGAAGAACCTATACCCGCTACGGCGAGCGCGGAGGAAGTCGCCGTTCTGCAAAACGATTTGGGCGGACGCTTGCCCGCCTGGTACATCGAACTGCTGACCACTGTCCCGTTGTGCTACTTGACGTTCGAGTATCAGAGCGAGGACGACGCCACGTATTTTTTATACTGGAATGACCCCGCCAACCTGCGCTCGGAGTCTCTTGATTTATGGCCAGGGCAACCAATTTTGGAGCGTGGTTATATCTGCATTGTCGGGGTTGATGGCGTAGGCGATAGCCTTTTCTTCTCCGTTGAGGAGGGTGATGATCCGCCGCTTTACTACATCGCGCACGATAGCGGCGCCGACGCTGACACCGTACTTGCCGGACGTGAAAACTTCGCGCCGTCTTTATCGGTCTTGTTGCGTGGGGCAACGGTCACGGAGCGGGATGACAGCAATTAAAACGGAACTCAGGGAACGCTATGACAGCCGACCCTAACGCCGCCGCAGGCGCGCCCGCGTCCTACAACGAGGCCCCCTCTCGGTTCGCCTTGCTCGGCCTTCTGTCCTGCATCGCGATCTGGGGAATTAACGCGGTCGCGTTTCGGGTCGGGACCCAGCCGGAGCGGGGCGTCGGGTTCGACCCCGTGATGCTGAACGGGCTACGCTTCCTGCTTGTCGCGCCGCTTTTGTGGCTGTATGTCCGCGTCCGGCAACCCGCCGCCCTCCAGGTTCCCGACCGCCGCGATTTGTGGCGCTACGCTCTTTACGGCGTCATCTCCATCTTTCTCAGCGAATCGCTCCTGACGCTATCCGTGCAGTACACATCGGTCGCGAACATGTCGCTGTTGGGGCCGGGAACCATCGCGCTTTTCACCGCGCTCTGGTCGGTCGCGCTGGGCGAACAAAAACTCACCCGCGCGGGTTGGATCGGGGCGGGTATCGCGCTTGGCGGGGTCGGACTGGTCGCAAGCGCATCGGGCGGCGGCTTCCGCTTCGACACGCAATCCCTCATCGGCGATGGTATCGCGCTCGGTCGGTCCGTTATCCAGGGCGGATACTTGATTTTTCTTTCGCGAACGCTCCGCGAAAAGCCCGTGCTGACCGTGACTGTCTACAACGTCCTGTTCGGCACATTGGCGTTCCTGCCGTATGTCGCGTACAAGAGCGTTGGCTTTCCGTGGTCGCAGGTCAGCCTTCCCGTATGGGGCGCAATTTTGTGGACCGTGATTCCGACTACGCTGTATGGCTTTGTGGTTTGGAATGAGCATATGCCACGAGTCGGCGCGGTCGCCGCGACCAACCTGTTCTATCTGCTCCCCGTGTTCGCCGCTGTGGGCGCGTGGGCGATTTTAGGCGAGCCGCCCACCGTCGCGCAACTCGCGGGCGGGGCGGTAATTGTCGCCGGTATAGTCGTGTTGCGCTGGGATGCGATGGTCGGGTCGGGCGCGTTGCCGTCACTGACCGGCTTGCGGCTCCCGTGGCGGCGGTAGGGCGGTTAAGGCGTCAGCGGCGGCAAGTAATACGAAAGGATGCTTTGGAACACACCCAAAATCAACCCTAACTCGTTGAGGAAGTAGCGCCGCTCGTCAATCGTCAGCGTGTCGCCGTGCAGTCGCAAAAACTGCCACGCCTCGCCCGTTGTCACGCATCCGTAAACCGTGTCAATGTCCGCCTGAGCGGAGCGTTCATTGAAACGGAGCGCGCCCAGCATTTGCGCGGCGCATTGTCCCAAACCGCTTTCCACATCGTTCTTCTTCGCTTCGACCAAACCGAATATAGGCGCATTCACAATAGGTAGTGGAGGCGTTCGCGTCAGCAGAAAGTCGCACTCGCCGGTCAAGCCGACCTCCGCCGCGCCGTCCATACGTTGCCCGGAATACAACGCCACGCGCCCGCCGCCCAAATCGCGGACCGTAACAAGGATCGGGGCGACCAGAAACTCCGACCGCGCTTTTTCACTGACGAGTGCGAGCGGCCCCATCTTGCCCAACGTTTCCGCAAGCCACGCGGACACGGGAAGCGCGCACGCGTCGGGGAACAACGGCGCGACCTGCAATTTGAGGCGAAACTGCGTTTGCAAAACGCTCAAGGTGAAGTCCTCGTATGCCATAATAGGGGAGACTTTGCAAATCTTGACGGATTTGGGTTCACGTCAGGCAGGTTGTACGAGGGGTATTGTTCCGAGGGGTATTGTTCCGAGGGGCGTTGTTTCGCGGGGCGTCATCACGAGTGGCTAAAGCCCTCTCGCTACCGGGCTAAGAAGCCATGATCCCGCTGAAGCGGGAAGCGGATATGGGTCGTGTTGTTGACGTTGAATTACGATTAGTAATTACGCCCCGCCGAAAACAACGCTCACGCTATACAATCCTGCAACACGAGCCGTCTGTTTCTTCCCGCTTCAGCGGGATCACGGCGCGCGGCGCGCCTGGTAGCGAGAGGGCTTGAGCCACTCGAAACAACGCCCCTCGTGGCTCAACCATTCATGATAATGTCCCTCGTACAACCTGCCTGACGTGAAGACACATTACGCGGCACACGCTTCGGGATGCGCCCTTCTGGTTCCATCCCCCAAAATAATTGTCATCTTGCCACCATTGTACCGGCAACCCACGCCCGCGTCTGGAAAAATATAATGAACGACTTCGACGAGCGGCGCACGTGGTTCGACGACTACCTCGCGCGCTTTGCAAACGAACTTCCGCCGGAACTGCTTCCGTGTAATACCTGCCCGTGTTGCGGCTACCCAACGCTGGGGGAGCGCGGCGCGTTTGACATATGCGCGTTGTGTTGATGGGAGGATGACGGGGACGAGAACGAGGCGGTGGGAAGCGGCCCGAATCAAGGGTATTCTTTGAGCCGGGCGCGAGTCAATTTCGCGCTGTCCGCTTCAATGTACGAGCCAAACGCCCTGCAACCCGAGGAAACGGAGCAACGGAAAGCGGCAAAGCGGCTCCTTCGTGCCGCTTTCGACCAATTTCCCGCCCTTGACACCGCCACTGAACGGCGCAACCTATGGCTCGATATTACGCTTTATTGGAAACAGTTGTATATGCCCCATTCAAAAGAAACGCTGAACCGCGCCGACATCCACATTCGCGACCCGTTCGTTCTGCCGCTCCCCGACATGCGCCGCTATGTCCTCTACGGCACTACATACCTCGGCAAGCCCCACCAGTCGCTCGGCTTCGATGCGTACCTGAGCGTCGAGGACGACTTGGAACGCTGGGAAGGTCCTTTTCCCGTGTTGCGCTTGCCCGAAGGCTTCTGGGGGACGCGCGACTTCTGGGCTACGGAAGTGCATCACTTCAACGGGCGGTATTATATGCTCGCCTCACTTGCGGGCGATAACCGTAAGCGCGGGACGCAGGCGTTTGTGTCCGAGGACCCGCTCGGCCCGTTCGCGCCGGTTGGCGACGCCGCCCTGACGCCGCCCGACTGGGATTGTTTGGACGGAACATTATTTGTCGAAAATGAAACGCCATACCTCGTGTTCTGCCACGAATGGACGCAGATCAACGATGGCACGATAGACTTCGTCCCGCTCGCGCCTGACCTGTCCCACGCCATCGGGCCGCCCGTGACGCTGTTTCACGGCTCAGACGCCCCGTGGGCCGCGTCGGTGACGGAGCAGGCATGGACCGCCGACTTGAACGCGTCGCCGGAACCGCAGTTTGTCACCGACGGCCCCACGCTGTTCCGCACCAGGGACAACCAATTGCGAATGCTCTGGTCCACCCACGGCCTGACCGGCTACGTTCTGGGCGTGGCGACCTCGCAAACCGGAACGCTCGCCGGGCCGTGGACGCAGGCCCCGGAACCCGTTTTCGCAGGCGATGGCGGACACGGCATGCTCTTCCGCGACTTCGACGAAAACCTGCGCCTCGCCCTCCACCAACCCAACAGCGGCGATCAGGAACGCGCCCACTTCTTTCACGTCGCCGAAACCGACGACGAAACCACCGGCGGACTTGCTTTATCTACGTCGTGTTAGTCGTTTTGTGGGTGGGTGTCGTTTAGTTTTGCCCCTGCGCGGGGCGGCGGTCCTCACGCCGGACGGCGCCAACGCCATGCGTTGGATCAGTTCCTTTTG
>CAXUMS010000115.1:0-15813 GCA_964252165.1 uncultured Armatimonadaceae bacterium | reverse complement strand
AAACGACTGGAAGCGTTGAGCGAAAGCGACAGCGCGCTGTGCGAGTACTGCGGGCAAGCCCTGCCGCCCGCCCGACGCCAAACCGCGCGCGACGAAACCCACGCGGAACTTGCCCAAATAGACGCTGAAATGCGCGTTCTTGCCGCCGAAGGCAACAAGGCCAAGCGGGAAAGCGATGAGTGGAAACGGCAAAGCGAGGAGGCGGAAAGCCACGCCCGCGCCGTCGCGGGCCTGGTGATACAACGCGCGCACGCGGACCAGAACGTGCTACGCCTTCAGGAGCGTTTGGCGACCCTACCCGGTGTCGAGGCGCGGCTTGCCCAGTTTGTGGAGCGCATCAACCGCCGCGACTACGCCCTGGACGCGCAGGAACGACTAATGAAAATCGCCGCCCAACTGGAAAAATCCGAACGCGTTCAGCAGGACCTCGCCGACGCTCGCGAGGAAATGAAACTTTATTCAAACGCCCCGCGCGATGTGGAGCGACTGGAGAACGCCGAGCGGACGCTTGCCGAGGAGCCGTTGCAGGCCGAGCAGATGGAGCAGCGTATCGCCAAGCGCGAAGCGCAGATTGTCAATGGTCAAGCCAAAATTACCAAAATTCGCCAAGATACCATTGCCCTGCCTGCATTCCGGCGCGATCAGGCGACGCTCGCCGCATCGGTCGCGGACGCGAAACGGGCCGACGCGCAGGCCCAGCGCGAGATCGGGCAGTACGAGGCCCTGCTCGCGCGGTGCGCGGCGGCGAAAAACGACCGCATCAAACGGGTCGAGGAGAAGCGGGCGGCGGCCCGTGACAAGGACGTTTTCAAGGAGTTGATTGCGGCGTTCGGCAAAAAAGGCGTTCAAGCCCTGATTATCGAGAACGCCCTGCCCGAGATTCAGGAAAACGCCAACGACCTGTTGGGCCGTATGACCGATGGCGCGATGCAGGTGCAACTCCTGACCCAGCGTGAGGCGAAATCCAAAAACACGGGCGCGATTGAAACGCTCGATATTATCATCAGCGACGACATGGGGACGCGCCCGTACGAGATGTTCAGCGGCGGCGAGGCGTTCCGTATCAACTTCGCGCTCCGGGTCGCCTTGTCCAAGATGCTCGCCCGCCGCGCGGGCGCGCCGCTTCAAACGCTGATTATAGACGAGGGCTTCGGCACCCAGGACCCACGGGGCCGCGAGGCGATCATAGACGCCCTGCAAACCGTCAGCACGGAGTTTGCGCTCGTGCTTGCCATTACGCACATAGACGAACTCAAAGAACAATTCCCCACGCGCATTGAGGTCGTCAAAGGGGCGACTGGCTCGTCGTTTACGATTGCGTAGGTGGTGCGCGCCGCTCCTTTGGACTCTCACCCCCTAACCCCCTCTCTCGCAAGCGAACGAGGGGGAACCCGAATATAGGCGGCTTGATTTGCTTGTCGCTTTGTCGTCTTTGTCTGGTTCCCCCTCGTTCGCTTGCGAGAGAGGGGGTTAGGGGGTGAGAGTCCAAAGGAGCGGCGGTTTTAGACAACGATGAATGAGCATGACGAACAAGACGACGAACGATATGTTCCGGCTAACCCGTGGCAACGTACGCTTTGGGACGCTTGCATTGCGGGCGACCTCGCTTTGATCAAGGAGGCTGTTGCAAATGGTGCAGATGTCGATGAAATAGACGACTGCGCTGCCAATCCTCTTAAACTCGCCTCTATTTACGCCAAGCCGCAGGAGCATATAGAAGCGGTACGAATGCTTCTTGACCTCGGCGCGGATACCAATAACCAGAGTGTTATGTTTAATCAGGGGTTGACAGTAATCCCCTCCTATCTTCTGTGGGCGGTTGCAGGAGAATGTTCTGAAGATTTGGTTCGCTTTTTGTTGGAACGGGGCGCAGATGTAAATACGCAGATTCCTTTTGGAGATACCGCCCTCATCGAGGCGATAGGCGAAGGTAACCTTGCTGTAGCGCGTTTGCTCCTTCGCTATGGCGCGGACCCGACCATCAAAAACTATAGTGGCAAAGACGCTTATGAAGTAGCGGAAGCGTGCGGCGTTGATTATGCCGCCTTGCTTCCATAAATTGCTCCTGCGGAGCGCGCCAACCAAAACGCGGACCGCCCCAACACCTAAAACCTAATACCCAACACCTAATACCCAACACCTAATACCCAACACCCAACACCTTCCCCGCCGCCATCGGGTACACTATCGGCGTGCCAACTGTCGGTTTGCTGATCAACGAAACCAAGCCCGCCGCGCTCGACTGGGCGCGACGGCTCACGGACGCCCTGCGCGAGCGCGGGGATGTGACGGTGCGAACGCGCGCCATGCTTGCCGACCAACTGGAAAGTAATTGCAGTCCCGCGAGCGATCAGGAAATCGCCGAGGAATCGGATTTCGTGGTGGTGTTCGGCGGCGACGGCACGCTTCTTTCCGCCGCGCGCTTGGTCGCGCCGTGGGGGACGCCGATACTGGGCGTTCATCTGGGCCGGTTCGGCTTTATCACCGAGGCCCCGCCCGAATCGCTGATGACCGGCGTGGAAATGGCGCTGGAAGGCCGTTACAAAATCGAGGAGCGCACGATGCTGACGGGAACGGTTCGCCGGGCGAACGCGCCCGACCCTGATGCGCCGCCCGACGATTGCGATGTGATTGTGGGCATGAACGATGTCGTGGTCGCCTCGAACGCGGTCCGCATGGTCCATGTCGAAACCCGTATCGGCGAGCAAACGTTCGCGACCTACGCCGCCGATGGCGTGATTGTCGCATCGCCGACCGGCTCGACCGGGTATTCGTTGTCGGCGGGCGGGCCGCTCGTGCATCCATCCGCGCCGGTTTTCATCATCACGCCGATCTGTCCGCACACCCTGAACGCCCGGACCCTGATCGTGCCGGACACGGAAACCGTTCATTTGACCATCGCCGGCGCGACCCGCGATACCGCCCTCGTCAGCGTGGACGGGCAAATCGAGGTTCCCCTGCGCGCGGGCGACACGGTCAGCGTCGCCCGCGCGCCATACAAGGCCAAACTGTTGTCCATCGGCGGCCCCAACTTCTACCAGAAGGTGCGCGAAAAATGGGGGTACGGTGAGCGGGTTGCAACGTGACCAGCAAGGACGCGACCGGTCCAACCGCCGCGCTTGACTTCGCCGCAGACGATGACAGGACGCACGCCCATCGGGCGGGCGAACTTCTGGGGCGCGGCGCGCCGGTTTCGTTTAGCGTGGTTCAAGGCGGCGGTTACACCCCGGCGCGTCGGCTTCTGATCCGGTTCGCGGACGGCTCGCGGGCGTTTGCGAAGGTCGCCGTGAGCGATCTTACCTCTCAGTGGCTCCGGGACGAAGGGCGCAATTACGGTCTACTCGGGCCGCGCCCGTTCCTGACGCGCTTGCTCGCCTTCGACCACGGCGACGAAACGCGCCGCCCTTTGCTCGTTCTCGACGATTTAAGCGCCGCGCGCTGGCCCCCGCCGTGGTCGCCTGGCGATGTTGACCGCGTTCTTGCCACGCTTTCGCAGGTTGCATCGTGCGGCGCGGAACTGCCTGCGGGCGCGTCGCTCCCGCGCTTGGCGGATCAACGGGCTATGTTGGCGTCGTGGGGGCGGGTAGCGACAGACCCCGCGCCTTTCTTGTCGCTCGGTTTGTGTACGCATGATTGGCTGGACAAAGCCCTTCCCGATCTTTTGCGCGCCGAGGCGAACGCTCCGCTTGACGGCGACGACCTCCTGCACAACGACGTTCGTAGCGACAACCTTTGCTTTGTCTCCTCTGACACCGGCGGGGGAGAGCGCGCGGTTCTCGTGGATTGGAACATGGCGGGTCGGGGCAATCGGAAGTTTGATATTGCGACCTTCTTGCCTATCCTTCACGCCGAAGGCGGACTGGCCCCGGAAACCGTTTTGCCCGACGCGCCCGAGTTCGCCGCGTTGCTTGCCGGATACTGGGCGGCCCGCGCGGGCCTTCCGCCGCCCCCGCTCGCGCCGCGCGTCCGCGACGTGCAACGAACGCAGCTTGTTAGCGCATTGCCGTGGGCGGCGCGCGCCCTCGGTTTGCCGCCGCCGTTCGGGTAAACTGCGACAAGACGCCGCACAATCCAGGCGAGCGAAACAACGCGCGAAAGTGACGATTATGGACATAACGCAAAACGATTTGCCGAAGCGGGTGGAGAAGCCGTGGGGCTACGAGATTTGGTATGCGTGGACGGATCAGTATGTCGGAAAGATTATCCACGTCAACAAGGGCGGCAAGTTGTCGCTTCAATACCACGATCACAAGGATGAAACGAGTTATCTGCTCAAGGGCAAACTGCTTTTAACCAAAGGCGCGACCCAAGACGCGCTCACCGTCACCGAGATCGGCGAAGGGTATCAATGGCGCAACCAGCCCGGCGAAATCCATACCATCGAGGGAGTCGAGGACGCCGACGTTCTGGAGGTGTCCACGCCGCATTTGGAAGATGTCATCCGGCTTGAAGACCACTACGGGCGCAAGGGAACGAACGCGCCGTAGTAGGAGGGTGTTAGGTGTTAGGTGTTAGGTGTTAGGTGTTAGGTGTTTTGAGAGTACCGATTAGCCCGGCGACACCCCGGTAGCCCGCGCAGGCGGGGTTCGCCTTCCTAAGACGCGGATTCACCCGCCGGTGGAAAACGAAACGCACCAACCAAGCGGTATTCTCAGAACACCCAACACCCAACACCCAACACCCAACACCCTCCTACTACGGCGCGCAAACAACCTTTTGCGTCCGGTTACGCCTTCCCGGTATAATTGAAGCGGCGGAAATCGCCGCGTTTTCTGCGCCGTCCGCGCCGGTTCGCCTTGCGAGGCGACACGGCGCGGGCGGCGTACCCCTGTTTAACGACGCTGACCGACTTTGCACGTTGTTGTAAAATTATGCTGTCCGAACTAATTGTGGAAAATTTCGCGCTGGTGGAAAAGGTGCGGCTCGCTTTCGGGCCGGGCCTCAATATACTGACCGGCGAAACCGGCGCGGGCAAATCCATCCTCCTCGACGCTCTTGGTATGGCGCTGGGCGAGCGGACCGGGTCGGAGGCGGTTCGGCACGGCGCGGACAAGGCGCGCGTCGAGGCGGTTTTCACGATTGACGAGAGCGATACGCGCGTTCGCGAGGCGTTGGAGGCGGCGGGAATCGAGACCGAGGACGGCGTTTTGCTGGTCGCGCGCGAGTTGTCCCAGACCGGAAAATCCTTGGTTCGTATCAACGGGCGACCGGCGACGGTCGGTATGTTGAAAGCCATCGGCGACGCCCTGGTGGACATCCACGGTCAGCACGAACACCAATCGCTTCTTGCGGTCGAGCGGCACGCCGATATTCTGGACGCCTGGGGCGGGCCGGATATTTTGTCGCTACGCGCCGCCGTTCTGGAAGCGCATCAAGCGCATCAGGCCGCCGTCCGCGAGCTTGCCGCGCTTCAGCAGGACGCCCGCGAGCGCGCCCGCACTCTTGATTTGCTCCAGTTCCAGCGCGACGAGATCGACGCCGCCAAGCCCCTGCCGGACGAGGAAGACGCCCTGATCGCCGAGCGGATTCGGTTGTCCTCGTCGGAAAAACTGTTCGCGTCGGCATCGAGCGCATACACGGCCCTGCACGGCGGCGGGGGCGATGACGGTATCGGTATCAAGGCGGGACGCGGCGGCGGCGCATCGCTTGCGGTCGCAAGTAGCGTGGGCGCGCTCGACGCCCTTACGACCGCCGTCACCGAGATTGACCACGCCGCCCGTATTGATGAGCGTCTCGCCCCGCTTTTGGAGTCGTTGCAAAACGCCCTGTATGTCGCCGAGGACGCCGCGCGCGATGTCCGCGATTACCGCGATCAGGTCGAGTTCAACCCCGAGCGGTTGGAGGAGATCGAGAACCGGCTGGATGTTCTCAAAACGCTCCGGCGCAAGTACGGCGAGGATATCGCCGAGGTGCTGCGCTACCGCGAGGAAATCGGGGCGCGGCTGGAAACGCTGGAAAACGCCGAGGAGCGTATCGCCGCATTGACCGAGGTCGTGGAAAAGGCTGGGGCTAATCTGGAAGCGCGCGCGGCCAAACTCACCAAAGCGCGCCAGAAGGCTGCCAAGCCGTTTGCGGATGCGATCTTAAAAGAACTCGCCGATCTTGCGATGACCGCGACCCGCTTCTCGGTCGCGGTCGAGCCGCGCGCGCCCACGGGCCGGGGCGCGGATCATGTGGAGTTTCTGCTGTCGCCGAACCCGGGCGAACCGCTGAAGCCGCTCGCCAAGATCGCGTCCGGCGGCGAGATCAGCCGCGTGATGCTCGCGATGAAGAGTATCCTGTCGCGCACGCTCGCCGTCCCCACGTTAATCTTCGACGAGATTGACACCGGCATCGGCGGGCGCACCGGCACCGTGTTAGGTGAAAAGTTAGCCGCCCTGTCGCATAACGGTCAGGTGCTGTGCATCACGCACCTGCCGCAGATCGCCGCGCGCGGGGCGTCGCACTTCTTCATAGAGAAGCGCGAACAAAAAGGCCGAACGGTCGTCAGCGTCGCGCCGCTCGCCCCCGATGTGCGCGTCCACGAAATCGCGCGAATGCTCGGCGGGGCCGAAACCGAGGCGGTTCTGCAACACGCCCGCGAAATGCTCGCGATGAAGTAAGAAGTAATGGGAAAGAAGGCAACCGCAAAGGCGCAAAGGACACAAAGTTCAGAAGGGAAAAAGAAGGCCCCCTAACCCCCATTGTTGGGGGTTAGGGGGCCTTCTTTTTCCCTTCTGAACTTTGTGTCCTTTGCGCCTTTGCGGTTAAAATCTGGATATGAACGTTACGGAACTACACGAGCAAAACCGGGCGGCGTGGAACGAGGCGGCGAACCGGTACGCGCAGGAGGTCGAGGACGATGTCGCGTTTTTGCGTGGCGGCGGGAAAAATTTTGCGCGCCGGGGTTCGCCTATCTGCACGACCTGGACCAGTGGTGCAAGCGGGCCATTCACCTGCAATGCGCGGGCGGGCGCGACACGCTGTCGTTATGGAATTTGGGCGCGCACGAGGTCGTAGGCGTGGATATTTCCGAACGCATGATCGCCATCGCCCTCGCCAAAACGGAACGGTTGAACGCCCCCGCCGCGTGGTATCACGCCGATGTGCTGGAAGCGCCGCACGAGTTGGACGGGACCGCCGACCTGGTTTACACCGGACGCGGCGCGCTATGCTGGCTGATGGATATGGACGCGTGGGCGGGCGTGTTTCATCAAGCCGTTCTCGCCCCGCACGAACCGCCGCGCGGCGGGCCATTATTGCAAACGAAAGGCGTCGGCGTCAACGATGAACGCGCCGGATTTGCTGTTTGGTTAGGTTTGTCGGTCGTTTGGCTGGGTGGTTGCCGTTTTGTGTGCGCCCTACGCGGGCGGCACCCCCTCACGCCGGGTGAGGCGCCAACCTTACGTTGGATCGGTTGTTTAAGAAACGCAAAGTGTCCTTGTTTTACGCGCTGTCGCGTAAAACAAGGACACTTTGCGTTTGCTTAATGCCCGGTCCAGCGTGTGGCTGGTACCCACCGGTCACACTTGTGTGACACCCCCTGGAAGAGGGCGCCGCGCGGCATGAGCGCACTCACTAAACGGCACGCCCCCACCAAACGACCGACAAACCTAACCAAACAGCAAATCCGGCGCGTTCCACTGCGCGAGGCGTTCGGCGCGGTATTCGAGGAAGCGGTCTTGTTCGATAGCATCGCGCGCGCCCTGCATCAGGCGCGCGTAGAAGGCGAGGTTGTGGTAGGTCGCGAGTTGCGCGCCCAGGATTTCTTTGGCCTGGTGCAGATGGCGCAGGTACGCGGCGGAATGGCGCTGGCAGACGCGGCACGGGCAATGGGGGTCAATCGGGCCTTCGTGGTCCGCCCACTTCGCGTTGCCGAGGTGAGCGCGGCCTTCGGACGTGTATACGGTGCCGTTGCGGGCGACACGGGTGGGCAGGACGCAATCGAACATGTCTATGCCGTGGTAGATGCCGTCTAAAAGGTCGGAGGGCGTGCCGACGCCCATCAGGTAGCGCGGGCGGTCGGGGGGGAGATGGGGCAGCGTAAAGCCCAGGACGCGGCGCATCTCCTCGGACGATTCCCCGACCGAAACGCCGCCGACCGCGATCCCGGCGAACGGCAAATCCGAGATGACGCGCGCGGAGTTCGCGCGTAAATCCTCGTACACGCCGCCCTGCACGATACCGAACAAGACCGAACCGGAGGCGTCGCCGCCCAAACGCTCGTGGGCGTCGAGGCAACGCTTGGCCCAGCGATGGGTGCGTTCGGTAGAGTTTTGGGCGTACTCGTGGGTTGCGGGGTACGGCGGGCATTCATCGAACGCCATAATAATATCCGCGCCCAGCTCGTGTTCGATCTCCATCACCCGCTCCGGCGTGAAATCGTGCTTGGAGCCATCCAAGATGGAGCGGAAGTTGACGCCTTCCTCGGTGATCTTACGCAGGTCTTTGAGCGAGAACACCTGGTAGCCGCCCGAATCGGTCAGCATCGCCCCGTCCCAACCGATAAATTGATGCAGGCCGCCGAACCGGGCGATACGAGGCGATCCAGGTCGCAGGTACAGGTGGTACGTGTTGCCCAGAATAAGGCGAAAACCGAGGTCCGCAATCTCCTCGAACGTCATCGCCTTGACCGTCCCTTGCGTCCCGACCGGCATAAAAACCGGCGTTTCCACGGTCGCGTGCTTGAGGCGAAGCGTTCCCCGGCGGGCGTTGCAGTTCGCGGCTGTTTTATGAAGCGTAAATAAACTCACAAGAACGAGGCTATCACGCGGCGGGAAGAGCGGCGAGGTTTTCCTGCGCGACCGTGTTCGTGGGATCAAGGGCGAGCGCGGTTTCGTAGGCGGTTCGGGCGTCCGCAATCCGGCCCAAACGCGCGAGGGCGAGACCGTGGTTCAGGTGCGCCTCGACATACTTGGGATTGATCGTGACCGCCTGCGCGAACTCGGTGACCGCTTCGTCGTCGCGCCCGCCCGCGTACAGCGTCACTCCTAACTGATTACGAAGGTCGGCGTAGCCGGGCTTGATCGCAAGGGCCTGGCGATATTCGCTTGCGGCCTCGTCGTGCATGCCGCGCCGGAACAAATCGAGGGCCAAACGCGCATGGAAGAACGCATCGTCGTTGTCGGTTTCGGCCATTTTGCGAAGCAAGCGCGGAACCGAGGCGAAATCGCCGCGCTCGTGGGCGTCCCGCGCTTCCTCTAAAAGCCGTGCGGCGAGCGTCGGCTCCAGAGTGAGCGCCTCGCCCGCTTCTTTTAGTCCCGCGTCCCGGTCGCCGGTTTCGTACAGCGCGACGCCCAAATACAATCGTGCGCGGGCGTATTTGGGGTTGATACCAACCGCGCGCTTCAAGGCGTCGGCGGCCTCTTTGGGGCTGTTCTGGTTTAAGTAAGCGGAACCCAGGTGGAAGTAGAGGTCGGCGTACCGGGGGTTAAGCGCAATCGCCTCCAGCAGATTGGCGATAGCGCCGTCGCCGCCCGACCGCTGTATTTGCGACAGGGCGAGCGCGCTATGCGATTCGGCGAGATAAAACCGCGCCAGTCGCTCCAAAAGCGGCCCGCTCCCCGGTTCGGTCAGCGCGGCCTGGAACGCCTTGATTGCCTGCTCGTACAGGCCTTGATCGAAAAACTTGATGCCGTCGTCGTAACGCTTGCTGCGCCCGCCCCGGCCTAACATTCGTCCCCACATCGCGCCCGCACCCTTCCTTCCGCAACTACGCCCTAAACTGCCTGCATGGTACGCTTCCGCGCCCGTTTATGTCAAGCAACGGAGCATCCGGAAAAACCCACTGCAACGCATGATAAGGCGCACAACACGACCGTCCCGCAAGATACGTGCGCGCGCGCTTTTGTTTTTATCGTCCGGTCTGCGGGGTTGCGCCCGCCCCGGTGGCGTCGTCACCGTTGGCGCGCGCGATGGGCTGAACCGGCGCGGCTCGTAATTCGACCGCCATCGCGGTTAGTTTCCCGTCCGTCCCGACCGTTCCCCGCACACGCGCGGCGCGCGGGTCGTTTGCGGCGATCAAGCGGAAGAACGCGCCCCGGTCCATTGGCGCGCCCCTCTCGTCGCGGAAGAGGGTGCGCTCCGTGACGGCGACAGGAACAAGCGCGCCGTTTGTCGCGGCTTTGTTCGCATCCGATGGGGACGGTTTGGCGTCGGGGGCGGTCTCGCTGGTGGCGTTGTTACGCGCGGACGACGACGCAGGCGCGGCCCAGCCATCCCATTCGGAAAGCGACACCAGCGCGAACTGATCTGCGATATTCGGGCCGGCGCTTGCGAGCGTTCCTACGGCGAGCGCCTCGTGGGCGTTCGGGGCGGACGAGGACGCGAACTCGGCGGCGGTCTCGACCTTGATGCGCCGTGCGACCACCCGCGCTTGAACCGGGTCGTAATCGCCCTCGACCGTGGCCCGCGCGCCCGGCAGGGCCAGGGCGGTTCGGGCTTCGCTCGCGGTCATCGGCAAGCCGCCGCGCGACCGGAACGCGTTGTTTTTACCCGGCGTTACGGCTATGACCGATTTGGTTGGCAAAAATCCCTCCACTGTTTGCGCGGCCAGGGAGAAGACACCGTTCGGCTCAACCGTTCCTTCAACCCGACCTCGCACGATCTCCGCCGCGCTCGCCCCGCCTGCGGCTTTTTTTCCACCTTCGTAGACAACCACATCGGATGCGACCACGCGCCGCGCCTGCGCGTCCCACACGCCCCACACCGCGACATTCGTGTTATCAATAAGTTGCGGGGAAGACGTTTCGTTGGCGTTGTATACGGCGGTTTCGGGCCGGGTTTCCGCGATAAACGCTTTGCCTTCGCCGGTTGTCAGCAGGAAGGTTCGCCCGGACGCCGCCGCGACGCCGGTTGTCGTTGTCGTGTCCGTCGCCCCTGACGCGCCGCCGCCCGCGATCTGGCTCACGACGCCGACAAACCGCGCGGGGCTTTGTTTTGTTATGTCCGTCGCGGACGCAACCGCTTTTTTGTCGCCTTCGGAAAGGGATGGCATTACTGTTTTGCCGAACGCGAATTTTGCGAGGTCGAACGCGATAACAATGTCTTCCACGCCGGTCGCCTTGTCGCCGCCACTCGGTGTGGCGGCTCCGCTTCCCGCAAGCGCGCGGGCTTTGAACAGCGGGAACGTCACCACGGGACGCCCGGCTTCGCCGGTCGCGATACCGGGCGCGACCGGCGTCATCGTTCCGCTTTGCGCGCCCCTCTCAAAGAGCTGAAACGATTTACCCAGGGTAACGCGCACGCGCCCGTACAGGCGGGCGGGCGTGACCGCGCCGACCGCGAGAAGCGCGCTTCGCCCGTCCGCGAGCGCGACCAAATCCACGGTTCGGCCTTCCTCGTCGCTCCACAGCGTTTCCGGTTTTTCCTTTTCGTCGGTTCCGATCAACTCCACCTTATGGATGGTCGCCCAGATATGATCGTACGGCGGTTGCGCGCCTCCGGCCTGTGTGACGAATACGGCGATGCGTCCGGTCCCCGCGCTCGCCATTTGCGCGGCTTTTGCTTTCGCATCGGCCTGGGCGGCCCCGCTCGCGATCGCCGCATTGTTGGCGTTGTAGGCGGTTCCCGGCCCGCTTAGCGTTGATCCGGCCCCGCCGCACCCTACGAGAGCAAGCGTGAATGCGACAATAACCGGCGCAACCGCGATGCGCGCGGCGGCGCGGCGAGACGAACGAGAACCAGAATCCAAGCGTGACATAACGGCGTCGAGCCTCCTCAAACACGAAACGAAATCGGAAAAAACAAACCGCTTTTAGCGTTTATGCTACCACGGTTGTACCCGTATACGGGGCAGAGGGGCGCTGTTCGCCGTTCCTTGTCCGGGTACAACGGAAATGAGGAAGAATGTCATGAGCGACGCAAAGAGCCATCACGACCTGGGGGTGGAGGAATCGGAATTACGCTACTGGTTGGCGAATGAGGATTGGTACATAAGTCAGTACGCCCGGCAGTGGCTCCTTCGCACCCCGCCCCAGGAGGCCGCCGATGTTCTCGCGCGTATTGCGGAAGACGCGCAGGCCGAGCCGCGCTCGTTTTTCTCGGTCGCCGCAACCGTGATAGCCACGTCCGGTTTCGCCACCTCCACCGGCATCGCGGGCGAGGGGCCGGATGCGCGCCGGGCGGGAACCCGCGCCGCCCTGATGCTGGCGAACCTCCAAGATGCGCGTTGTCTGCCGCCGCTCGTGCGCGTTTTCCACACGGGCGGTTTCCTGCAAAGCAAGTACCGGGAGATGATCGAGGCGGCCCTGCTCCGCTTTTTAACCGAAGCGGAAGGACGCGCGGATGTTTTGCCGTTCGTGTCGGACATCCGCAGTTTGGCTGAGGGAATTTGGGGGAGGGAGAATGAGCGGCATGATCTGTCACCCGCCTTCAAGAACCTTCTGATCGTCGCGCTTCGCTGGCTTCAAGCGGCGAATGGCGAGGCGGACCGCGCGTTGCTTACCGCGATAGCGACGCGAGCCGTAGCGGATAAACAGACGAACCGCCAGGAGGCGAAACAAATCGCCGCCGGTCTGCTTTCTTCTTGAACGCTCGTTCTTTTTCAAAATCGGCGTGACCGCGCGATATGCTATAATAAAGCCGCCTTACTCCTCCTTGACTATGAAAAATTCGCCTGCAAGCCTTTCCCGCTCTTCGCTTTATGCGCCGCTTTTTATTAGCGACGCCGCAGGCGATCTCGCGCGTCCGGGCCGACGTGACGATGCGTCCGCGCCAAAAAGCGCGCCCCTGCGCGGCGGTTTCGGCGGCATAGAACGCATTACGCGGCGCTTCCGCGCCTAAAAAATCGTTGGTCGAAGTCGGCGCGCGACAGGTCCTGATAACGCAGGAACCGCGCGGCCCCGCGAAAACGATTTTCTCTGCGCGGAAGCGCCGCGCTACGTTTGGAGCGCCCAAACCAAACGCCTCTTCGCCCTTTTCACGCCGCGTTTAGCCACGTTGCGCCCACCCGCTTTTGATTTAAGTCTATGGATTACCGAGAAACCCTAAACCTGCCCCAAACCGACTTCGCAATGAAGGCCGATCTGCCGACCCGCGAGCCGGAAATCGCCCAAACATGGGCTACGAACGACACGTATAACAAAACCGCGCACCGGCCCGGCGCGGATCGTTTCGTCCTGCATGACGGTCCGCCGTACTCCAACGGCGACATCCACCTGGGCCACGCGCTGAACAAGATCCTCAAAGATGTCATCGTTAAGTACAAGGCGATGAACGGCTTCGAGGCCCCGTATGTGCCGGGCTGGGACAACCACGGCCTGCCTATCGAGGTCAATGTGGTCAAGGAGTTCCGCGCCAAAGGCGGCGGCGCGCCGGACAAACTGACCCTGCGCCGACGGTGCCGCGAGTACGCCCGCGAGTTTGTCGAGCGGCAAAAAGCGCAGTTTCAGCGTTTGGGCGTTCGGGGAGACTGGGACAACCCGTACCTGACGATGGCCTATGATTTCGAGGCCGAGATCGTGCGCGCGTTCGGCGATTTGTACGAAAAGGGCTTTGTGTACCGGGGCTTGAAGCCCGTGTACTGGTGTCCGACCGATGAAACCGCGCTCGCCGACGCCGAGATCGAGTACCAGAACAAAAAAGACACGTCTATCTATGTTCGGTTTCCGCTCGCATCCGACCCGCACGGCGTTTTCGCGGACGCGGAACCGGCAACCTGCTACACCGTTATCTGGACCACGACGCCCTGGACGATCCCCGCAAACGTCGCGGTCGCCGTCTCGCCGGTTTTCGAGTATGTGGTCGCCAAAACGGAAGCCGGTCAATCGTACCTGGTCGCCGAAGCATTGCTCCCTGCGGTGATGGAGAAGGCGGGCGTTGCCCATTTCGAGGTCGTGCGCCGTTTGGTTGGGCGCGATTTGTCCGGCCTTCAATTCAAGCACCCGCTCCATGAGGTTTTGCCGGACCCGTTCGACCGCGTGTCGCCGCTCGTCCACGCCGACTACGTCACCACCGATGACGGAACCGGCGTGGTTCATACCGCGCCCGGGCATGGCAAGGAAGACTTCCAGACCGGGCAGGTTTACGATCTGCCCACTATCCAACCGGTTTTATCCGATGGCACGTACGACGAAACCGCGGGCGCGTTCGCGGGCGGGAACATCTTCGACCAAACCGCCGTGCTGGATAAACTCGCCGAAAGCGGTAACCTGCTGGCCCGCGACGAGTTTCTGCACTCGTACCCGCACTGCTGGCGTTGCCACAACCCGGTGATCTACCGCGCGACGGTTCAGTGGTTTATGAACATTGACCACGACGCGCACCGCGACAAGGCGTTGGAGGCCGTTAAAGAGGTCGAATGGTTTCCCGGCGATTCCATCAACCGCATCTCCGCGATGGTGGCGGGGCGCCCGGACTGGTGCTTGTCGCGTCAGCGCGCGTGGGGCGTCGGCATTCCCGTCTTCTACTACCAGGGGCAACCGGTTTGCACGCCCGAAACGTTCCGTAAGGTATACGAATTAACGCAGGCCGAAGGCTCCGATGTGTGGTTCGACAAAACGCCGCGCGAGATCCTGGGCGATGACTGGGCCTGCCCCTTGGGCGGCAATGTGGACGAGTACACGAAAGAAACCGACGTTTTAGACGTTTGGTTCGATTCCGGCTCGACCTGCCGTTCGGTGTTACTGTTGCGTCCCGAGTTATCATTCCCCGCCGATGTGTATTTGGAAGGCTCGGATCAGCACCGGGGCTGGTTCAACGCGAGCCTGATGGTCGGCGTGGCCGCCGAGGGCCGCGCGCCGTACAAGCAGGTCATCACCAACGGCTGGACGCTCGACGAAAAAGGAAAGGCGATGCACAAGTCGTCGGGCAACGCCGTTTCGCCCGCGACGGTTGTGGACAAGTTCGGCGCGGACGTGCTAAGGCTTTGGGTCGGGTCGGTCAACTATTTCGAGGACGTGCGGCTTGGCCCGAAAATCTTGGACCAAACCGTGGACAACTACCGCCGCATCCGAAACACGATCCGGTTCCTCCTGGGGGCTGTGTCCGACTTCGCGCCGGGCCGCGACACGGTGGGCCTGAATGACCTGACGCCGATTGATAAGTGGGCGATGGACCGCCTGCAGCGCTTGATCGCCGATGTCACCCGCGCGTACGAGACATACGAGTTCCACCGCGCGACACGGGCGATCAGCGATTATTGCGTGGGCGATTTGTCGTCGTTTTACCTCGATGTGCTGAAGGATCGCCTTTACGCGAACGAGGCGAACGACCCGGCCCGGCGTTCGTCGCAAACCGTTTTGCATGAGATCGCGTCGGTTTTGATCCGCCTGCTCGCGCCGATCTTGTCGCACACGTCCGAGGAAGCGTGGCAGGCCCTGCCGGGCGCGACCGACATTTCGCTGTCCGTGGAACTCGCCGCTTTCCCGGCTGTGGACGCGATGTACCAGGACGACGCATTGCGCGTTCAATGGGATCAACTCTTCTCCCTGCGCGACGAGGTGAACCGGGCGTTGGAACTGGCGCGTCAGGCCGGAAATATCGGAAAGAAATCGCTGGAGGCGAAAGTGACGCTCGCGGGCGGCGCGACAAGCGACCTGACGGCGGGCTTCACCGACGAGGAACTGGCCCTGATTCTCCTCGTTTCGCAGGTGGAGCGAAGCGACGATGCGAACGCCCACGCATCGCTTCATGTCGCGCCCGCCGACGGAAGCAAATGCCCGCGTTGCTGGCTGATCAAGCGCGACATCGGCGCGGACCCGGCGCATACGGACTTGTGCGCCCGGTGCGCGCAGGCGGTCGGGGCGATGCGAGTTAAACCGTTTAGATGAGAATGTGGGTTCGCAAACATGTTTTTCGTGAACGCGGGTTAAAACCCACGTCTGTAGACGCTTC
>CAXUMS010000114.1:15229-16321 GCA_964252165.1 uncultured Armatimonadaceae bacterium | reverse complement strand
CGCTGTTCATCGCCGGTTTCGGCCTGATCGGCGCGATGCAGCGGCGGCGGCGCGCGAACGCGCGTTTGGCCTACGATGTCGCGGGCGTCGCGCTGATCGCGGTCGGCTTACTCCTCCTTGCGACCTTGCTTTGGCCGCCGTCCCGAAGCGGCGATAACGTGTTCGGGACCGCCGTGGTCGGGTGGTTGCGGCTTCTGGTCGGCGCAGGCGCGTGGCTGTTTCCCGTTGTGCTTTTGGTCTCTGGCGCGACGCTCGCGGTGGGAAAAAGCCGTTCGTGGGACAATATCGGAAGCGCCGTCCTTTTGTTTTTGCTGTTTGTTTCGTGGTGGCATTTGGGCCATGTGCCGATGGGCGGTCAGTTCGCCCGTGATAATCTGGTCGGCTACGGCGGCTATGTCGGCGCCGCCCTGTCGTGGGGATTGCGCGCGGCGATTGGGACCGTGGGCGGTCACATCGCCTTGTTCGCGCTGTCGGTCACCGCGCTTTTGTACATCACGGATATTCCGCTTCCCGCCCTGCTCGGCCCGATGGAGCGCTTGCTCAGCGCGGGCGCCCAAGCGAGTGTGGGCGCGGCGGCGCAAGGCGGGCGGGTTGCGGTCGGCGCGGCGCAAGCCGCGCGCGAACGGCGCCGCGAACAGCGCACCTTCGCCGACGACGAAAAACGACGCACGCCGCTTTTGCCGCACGGCCCGCGCCGTCACCGGTCAGACGCAAGCGCGGACGAGTTGGTGACCGGCCCGACGCGCTTCATGCGCGCGACGCCGGAACCCGAAGAATCGCCGCTTCCTGCGTTTGTCGCGCAGAAACTCGGACGCGTACGCCCGCCCGCGAAGCCTGTGGAAACGGCAGTTGAGACGGACGACGAAACAGTGGAAACGCTCCCGGACGGGCCGGGCCGCAAGGTGGATATGCTTGCCGCGCAGGATACGCCGCCGCCGGTTCGCGCGGTCGCCGCCGCGCCGCCGGTCGCGAAGAAGGCCGTCGCTACTGAAGGCGCGGCGCGGGCGTTTGTTTTGCCGCCGCTCGATATTCTAAAGACGCCTCCTGTGCAAAAGGCGCAGGAGTCGGAAGCGGACGAGGCCCGGCGCGAGG
>CAXUMS010000114.1:0-15219 GCA_964252165.1 uncultured Armatimonadaceae bacterium | reverse complement strand
CCGGCCGGCCTCCTCGACGAGGGTTCGCCGGAGGACGAGGCCCGGCGCGAGGCCCTTCTGCAAACTCTGGAAGACTTCAATATCGGGGCCGATATTTCCGATGTGTCTCACGGCCCGACATTCACGCGCTACGAGATCGCGCTTGAGCGCGGTATCAAGGTCAACAAGATCGTTTCGCTCGCCGACAACCTCGCGATGGCCCTTGCCGCGATTGATGTGCGCGTCGAGGCCCCCATTCCGGGCAAGTCCGCTATCGGTATTGAGGTGCCGAACGACAAACCGGCGATGGTAACGCTCCGCGAGGTGATCGAGCGTCCCGAGTTTCAAACCGCGCCATCGAAACTGACGTTCGCGCTGGGCAAGGATGTTACCGGTCAAACCCGCTACGCCGACCTCGCCAAGATGCCGCACCTCCTTATCGCCGGTTCGACCGGTAGCGGCAAATCGGTTTGCTTGAACACGCTGATCTGCTCGCTTTTGTACCGCGCGACCCCGCGCGAACTCAAGTTCCTGATGATAGACCCCAAAAAGGTCGAGTTGTCGCTGTACGAGGGCATCCCGCACCTTGCGGCCCCGGTTATCACCAATGTCAAGCAGGCGCCGTCCATCTTCAAGCAAGCGCTGAAAGAAATGGAGGCGCGGTACGACCGCTTCGCCAAAGCCGGAACCCGCAATATCGAGGGCTACAATGGCAAGGTCAACGAGGAAGACAAACTCCCGTACTGGGTCTTAATCGTGGACGAGCTGGCCGACCTGATGATGACATCCGGGCCGGAAATCGAGCAGTATATCTGCCGTTTGGCCCAACTGTCCCGCGCGACCGGCATTCACCTCGTTATCGCGACCCAGCGCCCGTCGGTCAACGTCATCACCGGCACAATCAAGGCCAACATCTCGTCGCGGATCGCGTTCGCCGTCAACTCTCTCGTGGACTCGCGCACAATTTTGGATATGAGCGGGGCGGACCGGCTCATCGGGCGCGGCGATATGTTGTTTATGCCGATGGACGCGCCCAAGCCCCAGCGTATTCAGGGCTGTTTCGTCTCCGAACAGGAAACCGAAAAGTTGGTGTCGTTCCTGAAAGCGCAGGACCAGCCGAACTACGAGGTGTTGCCGTCCACGCTTGCCCTGGTCAGCGAGGACGACGAATCGGGCGACTCGGACCCGGACGACGAACTTTTCGAGGGCGCGGTGAAACTCGTGGTCACGGGCGGGCAAGCGTCCACATCCATGCTCCAGCGCCGCTTCAAAATCGGCTACACCCGCGCGGCCCGTTTGGTGGACCTGATGGAAGCGCGCGGCATTGTCGGGCAACTGGACGGCGCCAAGCCGCGCGAAATCCTGATGACCCGCGACGAGATTGACCTGATGTTCAGCAAGGGCGGAATCGGCGGAACCGATTCAAGCGTCGCGCAGGGCGGCTTCGGCTTTAGCCCGCCCGACGACGAGGAGTAACAAATCATGGCGATAACGCTGGGACCGCGCGCAGACGCGCCGCAAGGTGAAATCGAATACCCCGAAAGCGATGGTTTGCCGATGGCGGATAACACAAAGCAGTTCGAGTGGATCGCTACCCTTCAAGGAAACTTAGCCGACCTTTATCGTGACGAACCGGACGTTTTCGTCGCAGGCGATTTGCTCTGGTATCCCGTCGAGGGCGATAACCGCCTGCGCGCCGCGCCCGACGCGATGGTGGTGTTCGGGCGTCCGAAAGGGCATCGCGGCTCTTATATACAATTTCGCGAGGATGGCGTCGCCCCGCAGGTTGTTTTCGAGATTTTGTCACCGAGCAACCGGTTTGGCGAGATGGGGCGTAAGTTCGACTTCTACGACCGTTTCGGCGTCGAAGAGTATTACATTTACGACCCCGATCGCCTGGACTTTAGCGGCTGGCGCCGCGCCGACGATGGCGACCGTCTCCGCTTCGTAGAAACCGAAGGCGAGTGGGTAAGCCCGCGCCTCGGCGTTCGTTTCGTCATCGAGGAAGAAAAAGAGTTGCGGTTGTTCCGCCCGGACGGGCGACCTTTCGCAACCTTTCTGGAAATCCAGCAAGCCCGCCGCGAGGCCGAAGCGCGAGCCGACGCTGAATCCGAGCGAGCCGACGCTGAATCCGAGCGAGCCGACGCTGAATCCGAGCGAGCCGACACCGAATCCGCACGCGCGGATGCGGAAGCCGCCCGCGCGGAACGCCTTGCCGCTCGCCTGCGCGAACTTGGCGCGAATCCCGACGAAGCGTAGAATTGTGGACGGTGCGCGCGTCCCCGGCGCGCGGGCGGGTAGAATACAACTATCACTTCTTTAAGGGGGCCGAACCAAATGGCGGCATCGGAAAGTTCGTTCGATATTGTTTCCAAAGTGGATATGGCGGAGGTCAAGAACGCGGTGGACCAGGCCAAGCGCGAGATAGAAACCCGCTTCGATTTCAAAGGCTCGGTCAGCGAGCTTACACTCGACGAGAAGGCGGCGACGCTGTCCATGTCGTCGGACAGCGAAACGCGCATGAAGGCGCTCGTAGACGTTCTGCAAAGTAAACTGCACAAGCGCGGCATTGATATCAAGTCGCTCGATCTGGGCAAATTAGAGGACGCGTCCAAAGGAACCGTGCGGCAAACGGCGACGATCAAGCAAGGGCTTGAGATGGAAACCGCCAAGAAAATCGTTAAGATGATCAAGGATCAGGGCCTCAAGGTGCAGGTCGCCATTCAAGGCGATCAGGTTCGTGTATCCGGCAAAGTGCGCGATGATTTGCAGGCCGTGATGCAAATGCTCAAAGCCGCCGAACTCGATGCCGCCCTACAGTTTGTCAATTATCGGTAACTGATGGCGCTCGTTAATCTTTGACATTGGGCCGCGTCGCCCGTATAATAATTGGTGCGAGAAGCCGCCGCAAGGCGGCTTTTCTTTGCCCGGACGCGTACGAACAAGCGACGAAAAACGAATGACGACGAAAACGAAAATTGGCCTGGTTAGTCTGGGTTGCCCCAAAAACCTCGTGGATTCCGAGGAGATGCTGGGCGCTCTCATAGACAGCGGGCAGGCCGAAATGGTGGACGCGGAAAGCCGCGACGCCGACGTTGTCGTGGTCAATACGTGCGGTTTTATCGAGTCCGCCAAGCAGGAAAGCATTGACGCGATCTTGCGCGCGGTTCGCCGCAAACAACGTGGGCAAATCCAGAAAGTGGTTGTCACCGGTTGCCTCGCCCAGCGGTACGCGTCGGAACTCGCGATTGAAATTCCCGAGGTGGACGCTTACCTGGGTATCCAAAGCGCGCCGCAGATCGCGGGCGTGCTTTTCGATGGCGCAAATCTTGCGACCGCGCGCCGGAGCGGCGGCGTCCCGACGATGCTCCCGATGGCGGGCGCGGCCCCGTCTCCGGCGTCTTCCAATCATGTCGCGCCGCTGACCGAAAAGTACCCGCTGATCCCGCCAACCCGCGTCCGCGCGACCGCACCGTGGACCGCGTACCTCAAGGTCAGCGAGGGTTGCGACCACGGTTGCACATTCTGCTCGATCCCGTCCTTCCGGGGGCGACACCGCTCCAAGCCAGTCGAACATATTTTGGACGAGGCGCGGCGTTTGGTGGATGCGGGCGCATGCGAGATTAACCTGATCGCGCAGGACGTGACCGCCTACGGCATGGACCTATACCAGGAACTCGCCCTTGCGCGGCTTCTCGAAGGTTTGGGAACGATTGCGGGCCTGCGCTGGGTGCGCCTCCTTTATTGCTACCCGACCATGATGACCGACCGCCTCGTCAAAACCATGGCCGCAACGCCGAATGTGGCCCACTACGTGGATATTCCGCTCCAGCACGGCGATGATGCGATGCTGAAGCGCATGAAGCGCGGCGGCTCGCAGGCGTCGTACCTGCGTTTATTTGAGCGCTTGCGGACCGCGATGCCCGACATCGCCATTCGCACCACGTTTCTTGTCGGCTTTCCGGGCGAGGACGATGATGCGTTCGCGAGTCTGTCCCGCTTTGTCGCGGAGTCGCGGTTCGACCGAGTGGGCGTTTTCGAGTACTCGCCCGAGGACGGAACGCCTGGCTTCGATATGGAACCGCGCGTGCCTAAAGCGATCTCCGCCCGCCGCCGCCGCGCCCTAATGGCGCAGCAACAACCCATTTCGCTGGAAATCAACCGCGCCCTTGTCGGGCGAACCTTCCCGGTTTTGGCGGAAGCGCGACGCGGCGATGATCTCATCGCCCGGTCGTGGCGCGACGCCCCGGAAATTGACGGAAGCGTGATAATTCGCGGCGGCGCGTCCGCTCTTGTCGCCGCTCCCGGCGACTGGCTCGATGTGCGCGTTACCGCCGCCGAGCCGTACGATTTAACCGCTGAACCGGTCGGGGCGTGGCGAAGCGGCGGCGGCGTCGCCTCGCTGATTTCCGCGTAACAAATTTTCGCAGGACGCAACGTTGCGCCCGCGCACCCGCGTATTTAAATACGAATTATTCGCCCGCAACCGATTCTTTTGGAGAATGTACCGTTGCGCGTTGAAGGTCCTGAGCAACAAAACGCTTCGCGGCTCCCAAGCCGTTCTTTTCGTTTCCGCTTGGACGCCTTCCGACGTTCACTTTGCAGCTTTTCTAACGAACAACCAAGCGGGCGTTTGTACATTGGAGGCGCCTTTGGCAACGACGAAGCAGGCCGAGCGTGAGCAAACCGACGCGCTCTTGGCGGACGAATATCTGGCGGACTTAGTATACGATGCGCTCCTCGAGCGGGGCGAAGCGTCGAAAGTCTCCGAAATTACCCTTGAAATTAACAACCCGCGTATTACCTTTCCGGTAGTTCGGCGTATCCTGAACGAATCCCCGCGCTTTATTACGATTGATAGGCTCTGGAATTTATCCGCGCGTTTCTCCGATCAGGAACGCCCGACCGAGCGCACCATGCTCGATGTTCTTCTCGCGGCGGGCAAACCGCTCGGGCGCATCCAAATCGCGACCGAATTATCCGAGATTTACCACCGCGACGCCTCGATTTACCTTAGCACGATCCCGAACCTTCTTAAAAGCGAACGCAATTATTTTAAAACCACGTCCGGCGAGTATGGTCCCGCCGCATGGGTTCCCCTGGTGGACGGCGAAGACGAAGCCGACATTTTGCAGGACAACAAGATCGGTCGCGCCCAACTCGCGCCGTATCAGGAACTGACCAAAAACGTCGTCTGGACAACCGACGACTACGCGGGCGCAACATTCAAGGCGGTGGACGCTCTGCGCGGTCGGCCCGTCGCGCACCGCGTTCTGGGCGTTCTCGCGTATCTCGCCCTCCGCGAAAAGTACGATGCCCGCAAGCACCTCGTTGCGTGTTTCGCCGACCCGTCGCTGGTTTGGATTTCCGGCAAAAGCGGCGGACGCTGGATTACGCGCGCCCGCGCCAACAAACTTGAAGCCATTCTGGAAGCGCGCGGGGCCGCCCTTGCGTCGGACGCCGATGTAGACCCGGAACCTACGCCCGTCGCGGTCCCGGTCGCCGCTCCGACTGCGGATGCCGTCACGCTGGACACGGTTCCGGTTGATGCAACCGCCACACCGTTAACGCCGGAGCCGGTCGCCGCGCCGCTCGATGTGACCGAAAGCGATCTGCGCGCATTGGAGCGCATTATCGCGGACCGGGGCGGGGCGGTGGACGCCGCCGAACTGCTCGCGCTTCAGTATGAAGTGGTCGCTGGCGATCCGTCGTTCCGCTCGGATGTGGAAACGCTCACCGCGCGTTTGCGAAGCGATGATCGGTTTTTGTCCGTTGGCGCAGGACGGTTCCGTGAGCCGAACTCGCTACCGCTGTTCGTCTACTCCATTCCCGAGTTTCATGCGTTCCCCGAATTCCAGTTCATCTCGATGGATGGCGAGATTATGGACGAGGAAATCGAGGACGAGGGCTATGTCGGCACGCTTCGGCAGGATGTTGGGTCGCCGCTCGCGCAGGACGCCGGAGACGATGATGGACGCTACACCGGTCCCGCCGAGGCGCGCGCGGACGATGGCTCGATCCGCCTTGTGGTCAAAGCGCATCACAAGGAAATCGGCACGTTCCCGCTGTGTCAGATTCCCGATGACTTTTTCCCGTCCGACGCCCCGGTGATCGAGATTGTGGTTCGTGACCCTGACGGGAACGCGCACGATGTGATCGTGAACCGGGATATCCGGCTCGCGTTTAACCTGTTCGGATTGTACGAATTGCTCGACGCTGAAAGCGGCGCAACTTTTCGCCTTTACCCGGCCGCGCGCCCCTACGAGTTCCGGTTCGAGCCGCTTGGCGAAACGGACGGGCAGATTTATGTCGCGCCCGCGCGTATCGCCGAACTACTCGCGCTCCGCGAACAAGCCGAAACCGGCGGCGATATGGCGACCTTCGACCTTGCCTGCGAAATCTTGGCGTACAACGTTAAGGGCCTGGACTTCGTGCAAACGTTGACCGAAGTAAATATCGTGCGACGGGTGACGCGGCGCAAACTCGCCTCGATCTTGTCCAATTATTATTGCTTCGTGCAAAAAGCGGGGCAACCGCTCTGGCGCTTCGACGCCCGTAAGAAGGACTTAGGAACGGACAGCGCCAAGCGTAAGTATTTGAAACGGTAGCAACGAGTGCAGTGTTGCGGAATAAATTATTTTGTTCCGCAACGCCGCAAACCGAAAGACAGCAAGCAATGGCTCGGGAACCCCAAACAGCAAACGCGAACAAAGAACGAGCGGCATCGTCCAACCAAACCCGGAAACGGCGCAAAAGGCCGAACGTCTGGTTGCGGCGCATTGGGCTGTTTTTCGGCGGTTTGACCACGCTGTTTCTGCTTGTCATCGTGACCGCGTTCGGGTATATCGCGTACCGTTTCTACGACGCCGCGAAAGCCTTGCCCAAAGACGCCAACATTGATTCGCTGATTGATTATCGGCCCGGCGGTTTGACCGAGATTTACGCGACCGATAAAGACCCCAAAACCCACCTGCCCGTTTTGCTGGGCCGCGTCTACCGCGACTACAAAGAGTTCATCCCGATTGACGAGATACCGGAGGTGATGAAAAACGCCACGGTTTCTATCGAGGATGAGCGTTTTTACCAGCACCCCGGCGTGGATGTGAAGGGGATCGCGCGCGCAATTTATCGCAATGTGCGCGGCGGTCGTATGAGCGAGGGCGCATCCACGCTCACCCAGCAGCTTGCCCGCAACGTTTATCTCACCAAATCCAAAACGATTGACCGCAAGATTCAGGAAGTTCTGCTCGCCATACAATTGGAAAAGAATTTTTCCAAAGAGCAGATCTTGCAAATGTACCTGAACGAGGTCAACTACGGCGGCAACACTTACGGCGTCAAGGCCGCCGCGCAACAATATTTCGGCAAAAAAGTTAAAGAATTATCTATCTCGCAGGCCGCGCTTCTCGCGGGCATACCGCAACGTCCGTACGCCTTCGACCTGTACAAGCATAAAAAAGAGGCGATCGAGCGGCGCAACGTCGTGCTGTCCAAGATGGCGGAGTTGCATTACATCACGCCCGATCAAGCCCGAATCGCCAAAACTAATGGCTACCGCCTGATCTCGTCGTCGCCACCGGTTCTTGGCAAGTTCAAAGCGCCGTACTTCACCAATTACGTTCTGCGACAGTTGGTAGATAAATACGGCGAAGACGCCGTTTATACCAGCGGCCTCAAGGTGTACACGACGCTCAACTACAAGATGCAACAGGAAGGCGAGCGCGCCCTCGCAAACGGCGTTCTCAATGCCCACGGCGAGGGGGTCACCGATGGCGCGCTGGTGTGCGTGGAGCCGCGCACCGGCTTTATCCGCACAATGGTGGGCGGCGTGAACTACGAAAAAGACCAGTACAACTTCGCCGCGCAGGGCGGACGTCAGCCCGGATCGTCGTTCAAGGTGTTCGTGTACACGGCGGCGATGGATTCGCGGCCCAATCGCTTTTCGCAGTACGGTGAGGTGGACAACCGGCGCATACGGTACGGCAAATACCTGCCCGGCGGAAGCGGCCCGTCCGGCCCGGTGAGTATGCGAACCGCGATCACGTACTCCTACAACAATGCCGCCGTCAACACGGCGAACGCGATTGGCGTTAACCGCGTGATTGATTACGCCCGGCGCATGGGCATCAAGTCCGAGATCAAGCCGACGCTTGCGCTCGCGCTTGGCTCGTACAATGTCACCCCGCTCGAGATGGCGTCGGCGTACTCGCTTTTCCCCGCCGGGGGCAATCATGCCGAACCCATGAGCATTATCCGTGTGATCGACGGCGAGGGGATTGTTTTGGAAAACAACGTCCCACAGGTGGATCGAGCCGTCATTCCCGAGTCGGTTGTCGGGCAAATGTCGGATATGCTCGCCAACGTGGTCGCCGAGGGAACCGCATCGAAGGCGGCAGGCATCCACGAGGTCAGCAACGCCCACGGGAAAACCGGCACTACCAACGACAACCGCGACGCCTGGTTTGTCGGGTATACGCCGGAACTTACCACGGCGGTTTGGGTGTGCGGGATCCAGCGCTCCAGCAAAAACCGCCCTCCGCGCTATCCGCCGATGAGCGGCGGCAGTACGGGCGGACATGTTTGCGCGCCGGTTTGGGCGCGGTTTATGAAGGCCGCCGTGCCGATACAGCGCAGGTCGGGCGAGCCAATCGAACGGTTGCCGGAGAAAACGCTGACGCCGGGCGACCGTGTGATCGTGGATAACAGCGGCGGCGTTCGCCGCGCCCCGAACCGCGCCGAGTCTGACAGCGCGGGGGACAAGCCGCGTTCATCGCGCCGCCGCCGCGCCGCGACGAACGCAACCACCACCGCCGCGCCCGCCGAGGCGCAGTCCGCTCCCGGCGCGACAAATTCGGGAATGGCCGACGCCGCCGAATCGGCGAACGCCGTCCCTGCTACGCGGCCTGCGGATGCGACAGCGCCGGAAGCGGCGTCTCCCCGTAATGCGGAGCAAATTGCGCCGCCCCCGGTAGAGCCGCCCGCAGTTACGGTCGCCGCCCCGCCGCGCCGCCTTCGCGTGACGCCGCCGTCCGTTCGGGAGCGCCCGTCCCCGCAACCCGAGCGCGAGATCGAGGTGTCCGTGTGCGCCGATTCCGGCGGACGCGCGACCCGGTGGTGTCCCGAAACCGTCACCCGCACCTTTCGCGCGGGCCACACGCCCGGGCGATGCCGCATGCATGGCCCGCGCTCCGGCGATCAGTGAATAAAGAGCAAGAGAGTTGATAGCAAGAAGGCAAGAAAGTCAGAACCTGACGGACGACATAGAACCTATCGCTCGCCGTCAGGTTCTGACTTTCTTGCTTTCAACTCTCTTGCTTTCCAACTGAAACGGCATAGCTACTACGAATGACAACACGCGACAACGACCCACGGGATAACTACAACACGGACGCCCATGTTCCGCTTGTCCGGTTGCGCTTGTTCGCGCTTTTCGTTTTTGGTATGTTTTGCCTGCTTATCGGGCGGATTTGGTTTTTGCAGGTGTTGCACGGCGATTGGTTCCGCATCCAAGCCGAGAACAACCGCGAGCGCTGGTTCCGAACGGTCGCGCCGCGCGGCGTGATCGAGGATTTCGCGGGCAAACCGCTCGTGAATAACACCGGGCAGTTTACGGTCTTCCTGACGCCCAACGATCTGCCCAAAAGCAAAACCGAAAGGTCCGCGATGATTGATCATTTGGCGGGCTTGCTGTCATTGCCGCCCGAACAAGTGACTGACCTGAAGGCGCAAGCCGCGCCCGGTATGCCAGACCCTATCGCGGTCGCCGAAAACCTCAGTATGCACCTGGTCGCGCGTTTGGCGGAAAACCGAATGCGCTTGCCCGGCGTGGTCACCGAGGTCGAGCCGGTCCGGCAGTATCCCAACGGCACGCTCGCCGCGCATCTTCTTGGGTATATTGGCCCCATCAACGCCGCGCAGATGAAGGACCCCCAAAACCTTGCGCTCGGCTATCGTAGCGGTGATTTCATCGGGGCGTCCGGTATCGAGGCCCAGTACGATAAGTATTTGAGTGGCAAAGAAGGCGGCGTCTCGTACGAAATTGATGCCAAGGGACGCCGGATCAAGGAATTGCGGACGGGTCGCCCCGTTACCGGCGCGACACTGCGTCTGTCTATAGAAACCAGCGTCCAAAAAGCTGCTGAGGCCGCACTCGGTGGGCGCAAGGGGGCGGCTGTCGCTCTTGACCCGCGCGACGGGCGTGTGCTTGCGCTTGCGTCCGCTCCTACGTTTGACCCCAACCTGTTCGCGCGTCGCCCGCTCGCGACCCGCGTGTATCGTAAAATGGTAAATCCGGGCGAGGGCCGCTTGATTGATCGCGCCATCTCCCCCGAGGCTCCCGGTTCGACCTTCAAGATAGTCACAGCGGCGGCGGGATTGGAAAAGGGGGTTATAACCCCCTACAGTGGCGATTTTTGCCCCGGCTTTATCATGTTCGGCAGGCATCCCAAGCGGTGTCACTCCACCCACGGATCCGTCAACCTGTCGCTGGCTCTTGAAGCGTCCTGCGATGTGTATTTTTACCATGCGGGCATGGCGATGGGACCGGATTACCTGGCCGATTGGTCCAAGCATTTCGGGCTGGGCGCGCCGACCGGCGTGGATTTGCCGGATGAAAAACGTGGGCGGGTTCCCACTCCCGCGTGGAAGCGCGCCTGGGTGGCGCGTTTCGGCGGCGATCCCGGTTGGTATCCGGGCGACACGGCGAACGTTTCCATCGGGCAAGGGGATTTAACCGCGACGCCGCTTCAAATGGCGCTGGTCGCGGCGGGAATCGCGAATCGAGGGGTTATCTACAAACCCCAAATTGTCTATTCGGCGACTGACATCAGCAAAAAAGTGATGTTCCAGATGAAGCCGGAAGTGTTGCAGAAACTTCCGCTGTCGCCCGCGCATATTGACGCCATCGCGAGCGGGATGCGTCAGGTCGTTTCCGGCAGCCGCGGCACATCGCACGCCGCACGCGTTCCCGGCATCAACATTGCGGGCAAATCCGGCTCGGCGGAAAAAAATGGCGGCACCCATGCGTGGTTTGTGTGCTACGCTCCGGCGGAAAAACCGACTATCGCCATCTGCGTATTTCTCGACGGCGCAGGCGGCAAGCACCTTCACGGCGGCGCGGACGCCGCGCCTATCGCGCGTCAGATGATGGCGGCCCATTTTAAGGTTAAGGTAAGCGGCCCGCTCACGGGCGGGCGCACGGCGGATTAGGAAGCGGCAAAATTTATGGATACAACCATGCATGCGACAACTATTGTCGGCGTTCGGCGGGGAAACCAGGTCGCGGTCGCGGGCGACGGACAGGTTACCCTGCAAAACACGATTTTGAAGGGCGGGGCGCGCAAGGTGCGAAAAATGTACCAGGGGCGCGTGATCGCGGGCTTCGCCGGTAGCGTCGCCGATGCTCAGTCGCTTGCCGATAGGTTCGAGCAGAAATTGGAGCAAAGCGGCGGCAACCTCAAGAAAGCCGTGATCGAGTTCGCCAAAGACTGGCGCACGGACCGCGTGTTGCGGCGGTTGGAGGCGATGATGATAGTCGCCGACCGGGAGAACCTGCTTCTCCTGTCCGGTGATGGCAACGTGATCGAGCCGGACGACGGCGTTCTCGCTATCGGGAGCGGCGGCGCGTTCGCGCAGGCCGCCGCCAAAGCCCTGGTTCTGCACACCGAACTACCCGCCGCCGACATCGCCCGGAACGCGCTTTTGATCGCGTCCGAAATATGTATTTACACAAACAACAATATCGTTCTTGAAACCCTCGGCGAGCCGGACGCGTAAAATGCATGCAACGGCTCGTTATATCTCCTACATTGTAAACGTGGGTTTTAACCCGCGTTAAAATTTTGACAGTAACCAAAATGAGCATTGACACCACCAACCCAACCGTCACCGATGGAACATCCGCCGTACCGCCGTCCGGCGCGGATCTGACGCCACGCGAGATCGTCACCGAGCTGGATAAATATATTGTGGGGCAAGCGAACGCCAAGCGGGCGGTCGCAATCGCGCTTCGCAACCGCTACCGCCGGGCGCGCCTCGCCGATGATTTGCGCGACGAGGTTATCCCGAAAAACATTCTGATGATAGGCCCGACCGGCGTCGGCAAAACCGAGATCGCGCGGCGGCTCGCCAAGCTCGCCCATGCGCCGTTTTTGAAGGTCGAGGCGACCAAGTTTACCGAGGTCGGCTATGTCGGGCGCGACGTGGATTCGATGGTGCGTGATCTGGTGCAAACGTCCGTGCGACTGGTCGAGGCCGAGATGACCGAGGCGCTTGCCAGTCAGGCCGAAACGCTCGCCGTGGATCGCATCGTGGATATTTTGCAACCCCGCCGCTCAAAAGCCGCTCAGGCCGCGACCAAAGCCACGCAAACCGCGCAGGATCAGTTCGCGGAGATGCAAAAGCAACTGGCGCAACTTTTCCCCGGCTTCCCCGGAGCGCCGGTTGGCGACGGGCAGCCGGGCAACGGAGGCGGTATGCCTAATTCCATGCCGCGCACCGTCGGTGACGGGCCTACATTGGGAAGTGGCGGCGCGGCGCCTGCAAGCGGCGACGACGAGTACGAGCGTAAGCGCGGCGAGCAGGAAGACCGTATTCGCGAGCGGATGCGAGAACAAGTCGTATCCGGGGCGCGCGACAACGATGAGATCGAAATTGAGGTCGAAGAGGGCGGCGGCGCAAGCGGCGGCGGAATGCCAATGTTCGGGATGTTTGGACCAAGCGGCGACAACGACGGGCCGGGCGGCGGTATGGGCAATCTGCAAGAGTTGTTCGGGCAGATGGGGCAGCGACGCAAGAAGAAACGGAAAATGCCTATCCGCGACGCCCGCAAAATTCTCGCGGGCGAGATCGCGGGCGAACTTTTGGACCGCGAAGCAGTGAACCGCGAAGCCGTTACGCGCGCCGAGGAATCGGGGATTATCTTCCTCGACGAGATTGACAAGGTGGCGGGGCGGGGCGCGAACAGCGGCGGAAGCGGCGGCGGCCCGGACGTGTCCCGCGAGGGCGTTCAGCGCGATCTGCTTCCGCTTATCGAAGGCTCGACCGTGCAAACCAAGTACGGCGCGGTCCGCACCGACCATGTGTTGTTTATCGCGGCGGGCGCGTTCCATGTCGCCAAGCCGTCCGACCTGATACCGGAATTGCAAGGTCGCTTGCCGATTAGGGTGGAGTTGGACAGCCTCAACGAAGACGATTTCCGGCGAATTCTCACCGAGCCGCGCAACGCCCTTACCCGGCAGTACACCGCATTGCTCGCGACCGAGGGTGTCGCCATCACGTTTACGGATGAGGCCGTGAGCGAGCTGGCGCGGGTCGCGGTCGAGGTGAACACGAACACGGAAAACATCGGCGCGCGTCGCCTGCATACGGTGATGGAGCGGTTGTTAGATGAACTCTCGTTCGACGCCCCCGACACCGCCGACCGCGAGGTCGTCATTGACGCCGCGTTCGTCAAAGCGCGCCTCGACGACGTTTCCCGCGACGAGGACTTGAGCCGGTACATTTTGTAAGCGAGCGGTCAACGAGGCTTACCTAAACTGGAAGGTGCAAAACCACAAGACAGGACGCGATCAACGTCTTGAAGCAACTTGTCGGCGGGCGAATGTCGCGAGATCAGGCTTCCCGTTGGGCATACAGTTTGTACGACAACCAGGAGTTTGAAGCGAAAGACGATGCGTTACGAGACGCCATTTATAGCATAACCCTCGCAGACGCCATTACTACCGACCAACCTCATCTTTATGGAACTGCGGATTTTAAGGAGTGGCTGTTCCAGATAGTGAACGCAGACCCTGTGCCGGGGGATTGATGTTGCAAGACGCAGTTGCCTAAGGCCCGTACCACGAGCGGGCTTGAGCCACTCGTCGTACAACAAATCTGCGGCGCCTAATCTGCGGTCGTCCATCGGGATGACGCCTCATGGTCATTTGCCTCTACACAGCAATCAGTACCCTTGCGCTATGTCCACGACGCCCATAAGCTCCTCGCCGCGCGCGAAGCGGGCGAGGTTGTCCAGAAAGAGTTGACGCTGGCGGGTGCGCAAAGCCGTGGTCCAACCGGGCGAGTTGTGCGGCGCGATATACACATTCGGCAGATTCCACAGCGGGCTGTCCCCGCTAAGCGGCTCTTTCTCGAACACGTCGAGGCACGCCCCGGCAATACGCTTTTCCTGCAACGCCGCAATCAGTGCGGCTTCGTCCACGAGCGGTCCGCGCGCGATATTGACAATCCGCGCGGTCGGCTTCATCAACGCTATTTGCTCCGCGCCGATAAGGGCGCGGGTTTCCCCGGTCAGTGCGGCGGCGATGACTACCCAGTTGCTTTCCCCGAGCAAACGGCGCAAGCCGTCCGGGCCGGTCAAAACCTCGTCCACGCTCGCGACCGGCTCCGCTCGGCGACGCAGTCCCAGCACGCGCATCCCCATCGCGCCGCAACGCTCCGCGATCCCGTGACCAATCGGCCCCAACCCGATCACGCCCACCGTTTGCCCGTGCAACTCTTCCTGCGTCACGCCGCGCCATTCATGCGCTCGTTGTCGCTCGATCAAGTCCGGCAAGCGGTGCGCGACCATCAGCATCCACGCCAGCACGAACTCGCCAATACAAATCGCGAACGCAGGACCGCTGTCCGTGACAATCAACCCGGCCCCCTCAGCCTTCGCGCGCACCGGCGCGGTCAACACATGGTCCACGCCCGCGCTCGCCGTATGCAACCACCGGACGCGCGGTCCGTCCGCGACAAGACCGGCGAAGCGACCGCCCCCGACCCACCGCAAAACCGCCTCGGCCTCGTTCAATCCCTCCGGCGCGCTTCCCGCGTCCTCCTCATACGGCGCAAGCCTAACATTCGGCGCAACAACGCTGGCAGGCGCAACCAGTTCCTCATAAATCGAGTCAGGCACCAAAATAACCATAGCCACAGTATAACCGAATTGGTTGGTCTTGTAGGTCGTTAGGGTTGTCTTGGCGACGCCGTCTACGTTTACGTGAGGCTAAATCGCTCCTGCCGCGCGGCACCCGCTCAAAGCCGCGGGCGGCTCAAGCCTAACGCTTGACCGTGTATTTGCTAAATGAAAGGCTTGCCGGTTTTTCCGCATCAGCGCGGAAAAACCGGTAAGCCTTTCGTTTTCTTAATACACCGATCCAACGTAAGGTTGGTCCCCCCTGGAAGAGGGTGCCGCGCGGCTTGAGCGATTTAGCCTCACGTAAACGTAGACGGCGTCGCCAAGACAACCCTAACGAC
>CAXUMS010000113.1:0-16426 GCA_964252165.1 uncultured Armatimonadaceae bacterium | reverse complement strand
TCGTTTGACTAAATCGCTCAAGCCGCGCGGCTCGCCTTCCAGCGGGGACCAGCCGGGCGCTGGACCGTGCATTGCTTCGGCGACGGGTTATCTTGTTTATCCGCTTTGCGGATAAACAAGATAACCCGTCGCAAAAAGAAAGAACCGATCCAACGTAAGGTTGGTCCTCCCTGGAAGAGGGAGCCGCGCGGCTTGAGCGATTTAGTCAAACGATAAGTAGACGCAAACGCCAAGACAAACAAAACCAAACGACTAAGTTGACTTGACGGGTTCGCGCTCCACGGATTCTACGGAGGGTTCTACGAGCGGGGCGCGGGATAGGTCGCGGTCGTCCTTGCGGAACTTGCGGGCCAGATCGTCGAACAGCGTGTAGATGACGGGGACCACAAAGAGGGTTAAGACGGTGGATGTTAGGAGTCCGCCGATAACCGTGGTCGCGAGCGGCGCCTGCGTTTCCGAGCCTTCGCCAAGTCCGAGCGCGAGCGGGAGCATTCCGAAGCCTGCGGCAAGGCTCGTCATCAGAATCGGGCGCAGGCGGGTCGGGCTTGCCTCCAGAATCGCCTCATCGCGGTTGCGGCCCCGTTCTCGGAGCGCATTAGTGTAGTCAATTAGTAGGATACCGTTCTTTACCACGATACCGACGAGAAGGAGAAGGCCGATGAAGGCGGTCAGGCCGAACGCGCGACCGGACAGGAACAAGGCCAGAATCACGCCGATAATGGACAGCGGAACGGAAACGAGAATTGTCAGTGGGTGGACGAAACTCTCGAACTGCGACGCGAGGAGCATATAGATAAGCGCAATCGCAAGAGCGACCGCGACGCCCATTCCCGCGAACTCCTCGCCTCGGCGCTTCTGATTGCTACCCCAATCCCAACGGTATCCGGCAGGCAGTTCGATCCCTTTCATTTTTTGCTCGATGTCGTTTTGGACATCGCCTGCGGAACGGTTTTCCGGCGTGCCGGTAACCGCAATATAGCGCTGACGGTTAAGCCGGGTAATCTCGGAAGGACCGGTGGCGAAAACCGGCGTCGCAACCTGACGTAACTCGATTGTGGGCGAGCCGCCCGACGGCCCGGCGCGCCGTACTACGCCCGCGCCGCCAGTCGCGCCGGTCGCGGCGCTTTGCGGGCTGAGCGTTGGCTTAAGCGGCAGGTTCAGCAACTCGTCCACGGTTTTGCGCTGGCTTTCCGGCAACTGAACGGTGATCGGGTACTGGAAACCGCGCTCCTGATAGTAAGACGCGATATTGCCTTTGGTTGCGGTTCCGATAACATCGGCGATGTCGCGGAACGACAAGCCCAGTTGCGTCGCCTTTTGCCGGTCCACCTTCCATTGGAGTTCCGGCGTCGCGTCCTGCCAGTTCACATCAACATTCGAGTAGCCTGGCACATCGCGCACCCGCCCTTGCACATCGTTGGACAGCCGCGCAAGGGTATCCAAATCCTCGCCGATAATATTTACCTCGACGTTCTGGTTGCCGCCAGTCAGGATTTGCGTTACCAAATCAATCGCGGCTAGTCGCAACTTCGCGCCTGGGATAACGCTCATCTTGCGCCGCAGGTCGCCGATAACCTCCTGCGTGCTTTTGTCGCGCTTGTCCTTGAGTTTGACCAGAGCCGAACCCTGATTCGATACCAGAGCCGCCGACGCGCCGCGAATAGACAACGAGGTTCCCGCCGCCGTGAACGATGTTGCGACGTTAGGGTCGTCTTGCAGGATCTTCTCGACCTGCCGCATCACGCGGTCGGTCTGCGCGAAACTTGTCCCAATAGGCAGTTTGACGTTGACCTGAAAGTCGCCGCTGTCAGTTTGCGGCATCAGTTCAATGCCAATATAGGGTATGAGCAGAAGCGACAACGCGCATGCGCCGAACGCCCCGCCAACCACCATCCAGCGGTGTTTCAACGCCCACTCCAACCGGCGCCGATAGGATTTATCAAGGGCGTCGAAGCGGCCCCCAGACCAGTCGAAGAACCGTTGCAACGGCCCGACCTTTTTCTTGGGCCTGCCTTTGTCTTTGGCGTTTTCGTCACGGGAAGAACCCGCACTGGCGACCGCGAACGCGTTCGCTTTGCCGTTACCCGCAAGCGACGCGGGACCGGGCGGGGCGGACTGCTTGCCCGCCTTGTCGTCGGCGCCCTCGCCGTGTTCGCCATGCGCGTAGTCTTCGGTTTTGATAAAACGCGATGCGAGCATGGGAACTACCGTCGCGGCGTCTAAGAGCGACACGGCAAGCGAGAAAATAACTACCAGAGCCAGTTGGGTGAACATCTGCCCCGATTGTCCTTTGATGAGAAGGAGCGGCAGGAACACGATCATAACCGTGATCGTGGACGCAACCACGGCGGTCATAATCTCCTGCGCGCCGGTCACAGCGGCCTCCGCCGCGCGCTTCCCGTCACGCTCTATATGTCGGAAAATATTCTCCAGAACGACCACGGCATCGTCCACGATAAGTCCGATAGCAAGGGCGAGACCGGACAGGCTCATCGTGTTCAGCGAAAAGCCGCACAGGTAAATCAGCGCAAATGTGGAGATAAGCGAGATCGGGATGGACAGCGCGACAACTAAAGTCGAGCGGACATTACGAAGGAAGAACAGCAGGATCACGATGGCGAGCGCGCCGCCGATCATCGCGTCTTCCTTCACGCGGTTGATGCTGTTTTCGATAAAGCGCGACTGGTCATACGCGAGCGAGAACTTGAGGTTCGGATAAAGTTTTTCCGCCTGGGCGATCTTTTCCCGAACGGAAGCGGCGGCTTCAATCGTGTTCGCGCCGCTTTGCCGCACAATAAGAAGGCCAACAGCGGGTTCGCCGTTAAGCCGCGTATAGATGCGGGTCTCCGGGGCCGCATCGCGCACGGTGGCGACCTCGGACAGCGCGATCACACGCCCGTTTTCGGAGCCAACCGGAACCGCTTTGATGTCGTCCACCGACGTGAAAAAGCCGGTCGAGCGAATGGTGTACTCGGTTTCGCTTTGCTTGGCGATACCAGCGGGAAGGTTCAGGTTTTCCGCCGCGATTCGGTCCGAAACTTCTTTAAGCGACAGGTTTCGGGATCGCAACCGTTCCGGGTCCACATTGACAATAATCGCGCGCTCCTCGCCGCCGGTGACGTTCACGGCGGCGACGCCGGTCGCGGACTCCAAAATCGGCGCGACCTGATTGTCCAGAAGCGTGCGCAGTTTCACCGTGTCCCGTTCGCCCGATACGCCATACACCAGAATCGGGGTTTGCGACGGGTCGTATTTGAAGACAACCGGGTCCTCAAGCGTTGGGTCTACCGGGAATTCGCGTTTGGCGCGCTGAACCTGTTGCAAAATGTCCACAGCGGCTTGTCCGACATCCTGCCCCCATTGCAACTGAACGCGTACGGACGAACTGCCTTCGCTCGTCGTGGATTGCACCTCATACAAACCCGGCACGGACGAGACCGCGCGCTCCACGGGCCGGGTTACCTGCGCTTCGATCTCCTCCGGGGCCACATTAGGCCAGCTGGTATTGACGGAAACCGTGGGAAGCGACACATTAGGAAGCAGATCCACCGGAAGGCGCGTATAGCAGACCGCGCCTAAAAGAACGAGAGCGGCTATCCGCATGGTCACGGCGACAGGCCGTGTTACCGAAAATTTAGCGATATTCAACGAGCTTGTCCTGTTCCATTAGCCCCGCCGCCGCTTGCGGCGTTTCCACTACCTGAACGGTCTGCGCCCTGAGCGGGCGACGCGCCCCCGGCGCCCCCGGCGGCGTTTCCGTCTGCGCCGCCGCCGCGCTTGTTTTTACTGTCCGCGAGTTTCACGGCGGTTCCATCTTTAATATCGCGGCCCGCGAGGATGATAACTTTTTCGCCTTCTTTAAGACCGCTACGCACCACGATCCGGTCCGCGTTCGACAAGCCGGTTTGAACGGGCATTGTCACGGCTTTGTTATCAGCGGAAACAACGGTAACGGTGGGACCTTTGGGGGCGCTTGCGGCGGCGTCCGCATTGTCAACCAGAGAAGGGGCTTGGGCGCTTGCGCCCGCTTCGCTGTCACGAGGCCGTTTTACGGCTTCCAGGGGAACCAACACGCCTTTTTCGCGCTCGGTTTCAAATGTCACGCGCCCAAAAATGCCAGGGCGCAATTCGTTCTTCTCATTGGATAAGCGAACGCGCACGGTGAACTGACGACTTTGCGGATCGGCGGACGGGTTGGACTGCGTGATGCGGCCCGTGTACGTTTTGCCGGGCAAGGCGTCGAAGCGGACTGTAACGGGCTGCCCGACAAAAACGCGTCGCTGAACCTCCTCGGTGACCGGGGCGGCGACCCAAACCTGTTGGATGTTCTGTATCGTGAGTAGCGGTTGGGTCGGCGAGGCGAGCGCGCCCGGGTCGGCGTTGCGAACCGTCACCACGCCGGAAATCGGGGCAAGGAGCGTGGTGTCGCCCCGGCGCGCTTCCGACGCGCGCAAATCCGCCTGGGCCGCCCGCACCGTGGCCTGCAGAGCCTGCAGATTTTTCTGGTACGCGGGGGCGCGGGACGTGTTCGCGTTCGCCGCCGTCAGCGACGCCCGGGCCTGCGCCACTCCCGCCCTTGTCGCGGCGACATCGGCGCTCGCCTTATTTTGGACAATCGCTACTTGGCGCTCGGCGGATTTACGCTGAGCCACGGCGGAGTTTCGGGCCGCGCGGGCGGCCTCCGCCTTTTGTACCGCCTCGCCCAGCGCGCCCTCGGCGACTTTGGTTTCGGTGATGGCGTTGTCCACGTTTTCGCGCGCGGTTGCGCCTTCTTTGAAAAGCGCTTCCTGGCGGGATTGTTTGAGGCGCGCATTCGCTAAATTCGCGCGCGCCGTGGTCACGGTAGCCTCGGCGGAGGCGATGTTGGCGTCGGCGGCCTCGATACGCGCCTGGGCGTCGGTGACGGCGGACTGGGCCGCGCCGATCTGCGAGGCGACATCGGCGCGGGCCTGCCCGGCCTGCGCCTGCGCCGTAGTGACGGCGGCGCGCTGACGCGCCACCTCGGTTGCGACATTGGCGCCCTCGGCGCCTTGCGTCAGGCTGGCCTCGGCAAGTCGGGATTGCGCCTGCGCGACCGTCGCTTCTTTTTGCCGCACCTCGGCGTCAATCTCGGCGGTATCAAGTCGTGCAAGAACCTGTCCGGCCCGCACCCGGTCGCCCTCGCGCACCGATAGAAAAAGAACGCGCCCGGAAACTTTGGGCGTGATATCCACGGCAATCGGGGCTTCAACTGAGCCGATCGCCTCATAGGTTTTGACGATCACGCCGGATTTTGCGATCGCGACGGAAACAAGCGGCGCGGCTTTGGCGCGGGCGTCGCTTTGTTTTCGTTGGTCGGCGGCCTCCGCCTTTTTTTCCTTCACCCGGTAGCCAATAAACAAACCGAGAAGGAGTAGGGGAATCAGATAAATCGCGCTGCGCCGAAGGGTGGAAGAATTCATGAAGCGTTGTTCGCGCTCGCTTTCCAATTTGCGTTGTTATACTAAGGTATACGAAAATGCGCCCTTCATTGTTCACCCTTTGTCAAAGACAAGGCGTGAGATAAAGAAAGAAGCGGCAGCAATAAACGCTATACCCGACAACAACAAGCAGGAAACGACACACTTGCTCCGCAACAAAAAGGCTGTATTCTCTCGCCTTTGAACGGAGCGAAAATAAAGTTTTGTTATCTCGTTGAAAACACGGTTTCTATGTTAAATCGTATGTGAGTTGTGCGGAATTGACGGAAACAACGGAGGGAAAAGTGGAAGAAAATAGTATGACCGACGAGACTGCGGGCGTCGGCTGTGTAGCGTGCGTAACGTGCGCCTCGTCGTGGAAACCGACGCGTCGTGAGTTAGTTAAAGCGGCGGTTGCGGTAACAGCGGTATTGGCCTTGTCATCGTCTGTGTCAACGGCTCAGGCAATTCCTGGTTCTTACTCAGATACTTCGTGTGAAGGGCAACGCGACAGATGTTTAGCAGGAGCAAAAAGTCCCGAGTTAACTGATTTTCAAAAATCTATGTTGCGGGTTATGTGCCAAGCGCAGTACGCGGCGTGCAAAGCGGCGGAAGGCGGGGCTGCTGTCGCCGCCGCACTGGCCGCTGGCGTGCGGTGGCTTGATAAACATCCTGAGGTTGTGGTGGGAACGATAGTTGTTATCGGCGGCATTGCGTTGATCGCCGCAACGGGGCCGGTTGGCGGCGCCGCTATTATCTTGATCGCGCTGTAGAAAGGACGAATCACCAAGTGAGTATGAGAATGACCGAGGTCATCGCAACCCGCGACCTTATTCGTATCCGCCCTGATGGAGTATCCGTCACGATAACTGTTGAGATAGGAAGGCCAGAAAAAACGCCCGACGACTTTATCGAGTTGCACGGCCCCTGGTACGCTACAATGCGTATCATTGGCACTAGCGAGGAGCCGGAAGTTATGTGGGCAGGCGGGGATAGTTCTGTTGAAGCCCTTATGTTCGCTATGTTTATGCCTGGGGTTATACTGCGCGCTCTGCCTTACGCAGATGAATTCGAGTTTGCACAAGCGGCAAACTTTCTCTTCCCCATACCTCCCATAAAGGAAATCGTTGACCCTATAATGGATGAGGCCTACGGACACCGATAACGCCCAGTGTTTTCGGAGAATTGATCGCGTCATATTTGGCGTCCTGTTGGTGCGTAAACGAAATCCCCTTAAACAAGGGGATTTCGTTTACGGAAAATCAATCGCGGCGGAGCCAACCGAGGAGGCCGCCTTTTTTCGGCGCGGGGGACGGCGCGGGGGCGGGACCATCAAAGGCCGGGGCGGGCATCGAATTGTTGTTCGGCATAGACGAACTTGCCGGGGAGCGGCTTGCGCCGTTCGCGACGGTTTCGCCGTGTTGCGCCGTTGCGCCGTTATTGCGTCCCTGCTTGTCGCCGCCCTGCATCTCCAAACGGCGCGCGACGCGTATTTGCAATTGCGCCAAAAACTCGGCTTCGGCGGCGGCGATACCGGGATACTCGCGGCGCAGGTACTCGATAGATATACCGACCGCGCGCGCGTCCTCGGCAAGATCGCTTTGAAGGCGCGCCAATACGCTGTCGCGCTTGCTTGCTTTTTGCTCGGCGGGCGCGCGGTCCAGAAACCGCAGGTTCATACACTGGCGCAAACCCGTGGTCACCATATCGTCCCCGTTCAAGCGTCGCGCTTCCACGGTCAGGGCAATATTCTGCGCCAACTGGGCGATCTGATTCTTAAGGTCGTTGTCTTCGAGCGGGGCGCGTCCGGCGTGACGCAACAGTTCGGCGGCAGGCGCGTACGCCCCGCTCTCGAAAAACTCGTGGGCGCGCCCGTACAAGCGGCGGATCGCTTTGGCGCATTTCGCCGGGTCACCAGGCGGCAAAACCGCAAGCAATCGGCGAGCCGACCTCTCGACCTGCTGATGATCGTTGCGCGACAGGTGCAACAGCAGAAGGCCCATAAGCGAATCAAAATCGTGGTAGTTTTCCACGCCATCGTTCGCGATCGCCTGCTCCAACGCCTGTACGGCGTAATCGGTCATGCCGGTCGCCTCGTAGATTTGGCCCAGCGTGCTGACCGCGTCGTGGTACAGGGGGTTGATGCGAACCGCCTCAAACAGTTCGCGCTCGGCCTCGTTGATCTTTTTTTGCGCCCATAAGCACTTGCCCAGTTTGCAATGCAACGTTTCATCGCGCGGGTTTTGTTCGAGAAGCCAGCGGTATAAACGCTCGGCCACCTCGAACTCGTTGATTTTCATCAACACGTGGGCGAGCATCGCGCGCGGGCGCGGGGCGTCGGGGGCGAGCGCGATCGCGGATTTCAAAAGCGTAATAGCCTTTTGCGGGTCCTTATCCGCGCACGCCGCGCCTTGATCCACAAGTACCTGAACGCGACGGCCCGCCTTGCGAAGCTGATCGTATTCTTTGCGGCGACGCTCGTCGGTAAGCGTGCGCGACGCTTCATTGAACTGCTGGAACCGCTCGGGGAACATCTGCGGGCGGTAAACGCGCACCAGGCGGAAGTAGGCGGCCTTGATCTCCTCAAGCGTCGCCGTGGCCGGGACGCCGAGAATATCATAGTAACTTTCCGCCTCCTCTACCGGTGAGACGATTGCAAGTTTTGCCGTGCTGGTGTCAGTCATTTACGTGGTTGAAGGCGAGAAAGTCAAAGCGGTCGAGGACCGGAGGTTTGCGTCGCTTGCCTGCGGCGTCGGTGCGGCATCTTAAACTTTCTCGCTTTCTTGCCATCAACTTTCTCGCTATTTAAGGTTAGTCGCCGTAGACCGCTCGGAGGCGCGCTTTATCGCGGGCCGCATCGTCCGCACGCCCGGCGCGCTTCGCCGCTCGCGCCGCTTGGCGCAGTGCGAGCGGCGCGTAGGGGGAGCAGGGCGTTTCGTCCGCAATCCGCCGGTACTGCGCCGCGATTGCGCTCGCCGAATGCGTACCTTCATTATCGGATGCCTGCGCCCAAAGCAACAGGGATTCATCGGTCAAATACGTGCTACCCGCGCGGGCGTGCGCGGATTCGGCAAGCCGCGCCGCTTCCGCCCATAAGCCCGCCCGCTTCGCCGCAACCGCGAGGTTGAACAAGCGCCGCGCATCCGCCTCGGAGGGCGGCGGGGAAGAAGAAAAGGATGAGGGATGAGGGATGAAGGATGAAGTCCCCGGACCTTTTGCGGCAGGCTTGGCTTGTTTTCCCCCTTCATCCTTTACCCTTTCGCCCTCATCCTTGTGCGTTGCCGCCTGCGGCAGGGCGGCGTCCGCACTGCGAGGAGACGAGGCGGCGCGCAGGGCGACCGCCGCCGCCCCGCAGGCGGCAAGCGATAAAACCGCCGCCATGAGTGGCAACACGCGCGGAAGCGTAAGCGCAAAGACCGTTTGCGTTCTTTTCGTTCGCGCCGCCTCCGGTCCCTCGATCGCTTCGCGATTTCTAACGAGCGATTTTTTCTCACGCCGAATTGGGCTGGAACGACGACGCGCGGCGCGTGGGCGTGCGCCTCGGTTTGGTTCTGTGGAGCGCGGAACCGCGGCTTCGCCCGCTTCCGCAACCGCCGCAACAATATCGGGTTGAGGCGCAGCGAGCGGCGGCGTCGCGGCGTCTTGAAGCCCCGCTCCTGCCGCGCAAAGCCGTTGCAAATCACGCCCGCCCGCCCAGAATGGCGCCGCCTGCGCGCATTCGTCGGCGAAAACAAGAGCCGCATCAAACTTTCCTTCGGCGGCGAACCGGCGCGAGCGGGCGTTGTCGGCAGCGAGAACCGCAACCCGCGCCGGGTCCGCGATAAGGTCGCGCACCTCCGGCGGAAGCGCGTTCCGCAGGGAAGCGGCATCGTTTCCCCCAAGCAACGCGGCCCAGTTCCCCTCGGCGGCGGCGGATAATGCGTCCAGTCGGAGCGGGGCGTGGTCCATCAAGTCGAATGGCAAACCCGCCGCCCTCGCATCGGAAAGAAATCGCCGCACTGTGGCGAAGTCGCCCGCAAGCGCCGATTCGCGCGCCCGCTCGTATAGCGTGAAGACCGGGGCCATCAAAGCGGCGATGTCGCCCTGCGTCAGCCCGCACCGCACGCACGCGCCGTTGTCATTCCATGCCGCGCCGCAACAAGGCGAGGGCGGCGATACCGGTGGTAAAGCGGACGAGGCGTCAGGGGCGTCTTGAAACATGGAGTATAACCCGCGCGGGCATTTGATTCCGTTACGCTAAATCGAACAAAAGGTCGGTAAGGGCGTCGAGTTTGCGGCGCACCTCGGTTTCCGAGGCATCGGAAACCAGCGCGATTTTAAGCGTGTCGCAACCGTGGCGCAGGGTCGCGGCGGATTCCGGGTGTTCCTTTTGGGCGGCTTCGGCCTGCTCAATCAGCGGCGCGCATTGTTCCGCATGCGGCGATTCGCGCCATAATTGCGATACCTGCTCCTGCGTCAGTGACAAAATGCCCATCGCGCCGTGGGCGTCGTCCGGCCCGCCATTTTCCCCGCTGTTGTTGCTCGCGTCACCGCCGCCGCCACTCCCGCCGCCCATCCCGCCGCTCAGGGTGAACCTGCCGCCGACCTTAACGACCGGCATCGAAAGATAGTGCGCGGACACATCCAGGGTGCCGTCGAGCGTGTAGCGGAACTCCACTTTGACCGGTTCGCTTGCGCCCTTGCCGTTCAGCGATCGAAGCGGCATTTCGCTCACCATCCGGTGATCCCGGCACAGGTTGCTGTCGGTTGTGGCCTCGTAAATACGAATCGCGATAGCCTCGGCGACCCCGCCGAAATCGGTTTCGTAGTCGCGCTGTTCAATCGCCGGGAGTTTGGAGTCTTTCGGGATGATCTCGCTAAAATAATCCTCGACGAATTGTCCCGCCCCGACCTGCTTGATCGTGGCGACGCCCAAACGGTGCGGCGACACATCCAGAATCATGATGCTTTTGGCTTCGTCGAACTTGGAGCGCTCGATCCCACACGCGATCGCCGCGCCTTTGACGACCGCCTCATCCGGGTTTTCGTAGTCGGAGATAGTGCGCCCCCACGACATTTCGAGCGCGCGGCGAAACAACCCCAAGCGGCTCGAACCGCCGACCGGCAGAACCACATCAATATCGGACCAGTGAAGGCGGGCGCGCGATAAGGCCTCGTTGACCACAACCATCGCGCGCATCAGCATTCCTTCCAACTCGTCTTCTAACTGCTGACGCGTAAGCGTGAAGCTTATACCGCCTTCGGGCGTCAGGAACGGTAAATCTATCGCAATAGAGGTTTCCATCGTCAGCCGTTTTTTGGCCTCTTCGGCCTCTTCTTTCAGCGTTTGGGCGAGCTTGCGGTCGCGCGACGGGGTGGGGAGTTTCTTGTCGTACTGCGCTTTGTAGGCGTCGCGGAACAGGTTGACGATAATCTCGTCCACATCCTTGCCGCCGAGTTTATCGTCGCCGACCGATGTTTTAATGTCCAGAACGCCGTCGTACATTTCCAAAATGGTCACATCGAGCGTGCCGCCGCCGAAGTCGAACACCAGCACCTTCTGGCGGTCTTCCAATCGCTCCAGCCCGTACGAGAGCGCGGCGGCGGTCGGCTCGTTGATCAGGCGAATCACATGAAGGCCCGCCATGCGCGCCGCCCGCTTGGTCGCCTCGCGCGCTTCGTTCTCGAACCGGGCCGGAACCGATAACACCACATCGCGAACCGACTGACCCAAACGCGCTTCCGCTGTGGCTTTCAGATGGCGCAGGATAATCGCCGCGACCTCTTCAGGTAACAGCTCGGTCTTGCCCATCTTGACGCGCTCGCCGGTTCCCATCAACCGCTTGACCTCTTGAACGGTGCGGTCGTGAAACGTGATCGCGCTGTGCTTAGCCGCCGACCCGACCACATACTCGCCGCCCGGCGCCAGTTGCACCACGGATGGGATGATTCGGTCGCCCGCCTCGTCGGCGAGAAGTTCCGGCTTGCCCTCAAACAAAACCGCAATCGCCGACGTAGACGTGCCTAAGTCAATCCCGATTACGGGCGCGTCGTCGCGCTCATCCGTAAAATCGGGAACGTCAAGCACGGCTTGTCGCGCCGCGTCGGCTTCTTCGCTTGCTAAATGGCTCATTTTATTTTGATGTGAAAATAAGGTGTTGGGTGTTGGGTTTTAGGTGTTAGGGACGGCAACAACCGTTCTAATGGCGTGACTTTTATGCGATTGTCTGAAAACAAAGCGTCTCGAGGGTCCCCAACACCTAAAACCCAACACCCAACACCTCTCCCTTCTCATTCCGTGGTTACAACGTCCGCGCGGCGTAGAATATCCGGCCCGCGTTGCCAGCCGCGACGCACCACGCCCACGATATGGTACTGCGGCGTTTCCCGTGTATTCTCGTTATCTTCGCGGTTTTCGTCGCCGGGCGTTTCGCTGGCATGGCGCGGAACCGTATCCACGCCGGAATGCAGTCTGCCGTCCATCAGTCCCGCCGTGGGAACTTCGGTAATTCCCGCCGCGGCAAGGCGTCGCGCGCCGTTTTGCAGGGCTATTCCCAGTTCACGCGCAAAGTCGGTCTGGGGCGTTGCGGACGCCGCCGCATCGCGCGCGGCCTCCAGCGCGTCCATGAAACGAATCGTCTCCAGCGCGAGCTTGCGCGTCTCCGCCTCGGCGTCGCGGCGCGCTTCGCGCTCGCGCTTCGCCTCGTCGCGCGCGGCTTTGGCGGCCTCCTGCGCTTCACGGAGCGATGCGTCCCGTTCCTGCGCCTGATGGGCAAGATCGCGCAGTCGGGCTTCGGTCGCCTCGGACGCCGCCGACAAGCGCAAAAGCAACCGCCCTTGTTTCGCCGCGACCTGAAGCGGCGATAGGGTTGGGGCGGCGGGCGCGCTTTCTTCCCCGCTGCTGTTTGCATTTGGGGCAACGGTTAAAAGCGCGGGCAACCGTTCGATTTCACGTTGTATATCGGAAACAGTCATCACGCGAGAAAGGGCCAAACAGGAGAAATCAGTGTAAGCGGAGCGAAATTCCACACTTCGCATCTTGCTTCCTTCGTTGTCTTGGCGGTTCATTCCCTTTCTCTCGAATCACCGTCGCCCCGCGCTCGCCCCCTGTTAGCAGACGCGAGGACAAGCATGGGGCGACGGCTCTCCCCTTTATTATCGTGCGCTTATCCTGATTTCTTTAGCAGGCTGTTAGCAAAGGGCAAGGACCGGTTTCAAACAGGTAAAATAGCCTCAAACCCAAAGCGTCGCACGCGATAAGAACGGCTGATCGTCTCCTTGCGTTACGCTCGTTTCCAATTGGTTTCGCCCGGTCGCACATTGTTGTAGATCCCCATGTATCAAAGCGGAGAAAAAATCACATGACCGCAATTCCTCTTCATCTTGCCGCCTTTGACGGCGACACCGACGCCGTTAAACAGTTTCTCGCGTCGGGAGCCGACGTGAACGCCCGCACCGACGGGAACGAAACGCCTCTGTTGTTCGCGGCGATGGACGGACACGCAGGTGTGGTCGAAACGTTGCTTAGCCACGGAGCCGACGCCAACACCTTGCCTGCGGAGGGATCGTCGCCGCTCCGCCGCGCCTTGCGGGGCGGTTATGCCGCTGTTGTCCGTCTGCTGATCGCGTACAGGGCCGATCCCAATGCCGCCCCGCCGCCGCCCGTTGTTACGCGCGAAGAAAAGGCCCGGATGCGCGATCAGATACGGGAGGCGCAAGAAAAAGCGCGCCGGGGCCAGGCGGTTTTCGGCATCGAGGAAGACGAAAACGACAAAGGCCCCGGTTCTTTTGATAGCATCATGGAGCGAATGTTCGCGGATAAGCCGGAGGACGAACCGCTCCCCGAGCCGGAGCCGGGTGAGTTCCGCTGTGTGATGCTTGCGATCAACAGCCGGGATGAGGAGACGGTCAAGGCGGTTCTTGAGGTCGGTTATTCGCCAAACGCCTCGCAGAAACACGGCGTATCCCCGCTGGAGTTCGCCGCGTCTATGGGAATGGGTTTGACGATGGTGCGCTTGTTGCTCGATCACGGCGCAGACCCGAACGGCGGCGGCCCGCCCGGCCCGTTGATGAGCGCCATAATGCGCGGCGACATTCCGCTTACGGGCTTGCTCCTTGATAGGGGGAGCCGACACGAGTGGGGGAGGTTTGGGCATGGGGCTATTGACACTCGCCGTGCAACAAAAAAACACGGAATTAGCCCACTTCCTGGTTGAATGCGGGGTAGGTCTGGACGATTCGATACTGAACGTGTTTTTGAAACAAGGAAGCCAGCCCGGACCTTGAAGAGAAAATCGCCCAAAAACGCGGGACGGCGTGGTTGTCGCTGGTTCGCTCCGGGGATGCGGACGGCATTCGGGCCGCTCTCCTAAACGGAGCGGATGTCGGGGTGAAGGACCAGAAAGACGGGTCCGCGCTTCGGATCGCGGTCAAGAACCGCGACGCCGGTATCGCGCGCATCCTGCTTGATGCCGGAGCCGACCCAAACGAGGCGAGCGACTACGGCGTGACGCTCCTCCACGAGGCCGCGCGTACCGGTGCGTCCGAAGTCGTTGACCTGCTCCTGCGGGCGGGCGCGTCCCCGATGGCAGTGAACCATTGGGGTCGCACGCCATTGATGGAAGCCGCGATGCGCGCCGCGCCGTCAAAAACGACTGACGAAGCGGCGGCGGCGCAAATAGTGGCGGATCGTCTCCTTGCAGGCGGTGCGACGATGGATGTTGCCGAGGCGATTTTGCTCCGGCGACGCCCGGTGGCCGAAACGATGTGGCAGGACGGGCTTCCCGTCCATTTCGCGGGCGTGTCCGGCATGACGGCGTTGCATGCCGCCAGCGTTATCGGCGATGGGGAACTTGCCACTCAACTATTGAACCGGGGCGCGAACATTTCCGTGGTTGACAAGGCGAACAACACTGTTCTCCACTACGCCTTGGAAGCCGAAAACGACGAACTGGTTTCCCTGCTTCTCGACTGGGGCGCAAACCCGGCGGGGGCCGAAGGGCAAACGCATTCGCCGTTGTATGTCGCGGCGGTGTCGCTCCGAAACGAGCGCTTAACCCGGCTTCTACTGGAGCGCGGCGCGCCACTGACGCAGTCCGTCTCCCGCCTGGTCGCCGCATCAATAACGAAACACAACGCGGAAAAGAACAATGACCCCGCTATCGCGCAAGGAACAATGGAAGCGATGGGGCGTCACGCCCAGTTAGTCACCCGGCTTTTCTCCATGCAGCGGTTCCTGTCGAACAGTAACGACGATGCCGCAACATCTCCGCCGCCCGATGATACATGGCGTCAACCGGAGCGGCTTTGGGCGGTTCTCCGAACGCTGTTCGCGTTTGGAGCGGAGGCGGACGCGGCGGATGATAACGGCGACACGCCGCTGTTCAGTCTGATCGAGTTCGATGCGCCGCCGGATTTGGTTCAGTTGGTGATCAGGAAAGGGGCGCTCGTCAATCCCACGGAAAGATCGCGGCACGCCCCGTTGATGCTGGCGATAGAGCGAGGGCGCGCCGACATCGCGCGCGTTTTACTTGACGCCGGGGCGAACCCGAACGGCGGCGTCAGCAAGCAAAGCCTATTGGAGGCGGCCCGCGCCAAAAACCTGCCCGACCTGGTCGCATTGCTTGAGGAATATGGGGCGTCGGACGAGAAACGGGAGGCGATGGTGGCGATGCTTGACGAGGAAACCGCGCGCTTCTTTTTCCGCACCCCTCCCGACTCGGAAATAACTGCGAGCGCATTGCTACCGACTGGGGCGTTTACCGGTATAGCCGACCGAATGAATGAAAATAGAGCGGCGAAGATTGCGGAACGCCGGGCGCGGTTGGTAGAGGAGATTGAGCAAGCCAAGCGCGGCGGAACCTCGGCGTAAAAATCGCCACGTTCCAAAACAGAGTTCTTGGAGCGTTTAGGAGCCGAATACAGGCGAATTAACCGGGATGGGCGCTATTCCTTTACGCTCGTTTCGTCTTTGCGCTGGGGGGAGTTGGTCTTTCTCCACGGCAAGTAACGGAACGAAATACAGCCCCTCGATGGAGTGATAAAGCGCGCCCGAAAGGTCGGGCAAAACGCAGACCGGATAACCGTTTGGCGTAAGGCGGACCGCCTGATCGGGATTGTCGCGCGCTTCTATCCAGACTCCCTTCCCGGAACCGTTCGCTTCTTTGCGGGCGACCACTCGTAGCGGCAGTTTGTCCTGCGTTTCATCGTCCGGGCCGTAATCGTTTTCGCCGTTCTTGTTTTTCGGCGGCGGCGGAATTTTCCTGACGGTCATCGCTCTCGGATCCACCGCGTACCAATCCGGCTCATCCCCTTCCTTATGACCTCCGGGGTTGTGCAACCCCCGCAACACACTTCCGTCCTCGGACCAGCGTGTGAAGAAAACGGGTCCGGGCGGCAGCGTCAGCGGGGCGGAAATCGAGCCGTCAGCCCCGAGGAAGCGCACATCGCCTTCCGCTGAACCGTCGGCGCCGGTAAGCGCGGCAAAGGGTGCGGTGGGCGAAAGGTTAAGAAACCAATCCGTGTTTGGGGGAATGACGACCTCGCGGGCGCTACCGCTCACAGTGTCGAGTTACAAACTCAAAAAGGCGTAATTAGGCGTGGCGGCGACAGCGGCGTTCCCAGACGCGCCGTTTGCGCCGTTATTGGACTGGATCATCACGGTGGCGACTGCAAGCCCTTTCTTCCCCATCCAACCGCGCAACCAGAACTTCGCCTTTTCGCTGGGGCGCAGGTCACGACGCCGCGCAACCACCGCTCGTCGGGTGCGAAACTTCCAAACGATAACGGTCGCCTCGCCGGGAGCCTGTTCGGGCATGTTCTGCAAGAGCGTTGCGGGTGTCGCCGCGCGCGTTTCCCGAACCGCCACCAAAACGCGGAAGTCCGGTGACAACAAAACGTTGGTAATACTTCCCCCAACGACCATCTCCGGGTTTTGTACCAGATAACGCTTATCTGGAGTGAACCCTTTATTTGCGACACACAGTGTTGCGTTTAGCCAGCAAACATCG